>JAHFUO010000034.1 GCA_023265015.1 Acidobacteriota bacterium
GCAGCGCCACGCAGGCCGAAATGATGGCCCGCAGCGGGAACATGCACACCTTCCCGATGAATCCGGTAAACGTCATTCGCCGGTGATCACAGGTGTCGAGCCAGGAACCGAACTCGGCATGGTAGCCCATGGCCATCCAGAACCTCAAGGATGAGACGGCGCGCGTGTACAATCGTCTTCTTATGAACGCGATGCGCGCCGCCGTGATCGCCGGCATCCTGGCTGCGACCGCCGCGCCGGCCATGGCGCAGAGCGTCAGCGCCGTGATCGAAGGCACGGTTCGCGGGCAGACGGGCGCTCCGCTCGAGGGTGCGACGATCACCGCCCGGAATGTGGCCACGGGACTGGAGCGGCGCGTCACCAGCACGGCCGACGGGCGCTACGCGGTCACGAGCCTGCCAATCGAAGGGACGTACGAAGTCACGGCGCAGCTGCAGGGATTTGCGCCGGCGGTACGCGGCAACGTCGCGCTTGGCGCCGACGAACGCGTCACGATCAACTTCTCCCTCACGGTGTCGGCCTCGGAAACGGTGACGGTGAGCACGTCCACCGAGCCATTGCCCGACCGCGATCGTTCGACCGTGCAGCAGACCGTGAACGAACAGATGATCCAGTCGCTCCCGCTTCTCGGGCGCAACTTCGTCCAGCTTGCGTCGCTCGCGGCGGGATTCACGGGGAACCCGGATTTTCCGAGCCCGCAGGGACAGGTCTACTGGAGCAACAACGTACTCGTGGACGGCGCAAGCCACTTCTCGAAATGGCGCAGCGCGCCCCGCGCGTTCTCCTCCGGGTACGGGCTGGAGTCGATCGCGGAAGTGCAGGTCCTGACCAACCTGTTCTCCGCGGAGGTTGGCGAGGCGCTCGCGTCGGTGATCTCGGCGGTCACCAGGTCAGGGACCAACGAGTTTCATGGGAGCGCGCTGCTGTTCGTCAGGAACGAGGCGCTGGATGCGACGCCGGCGTTTGCCGTCACCAAGCCGCCGGCGCGCGCGCAGCAGTACGCGTTCTCGCTCGGGGGACCACTGGTGAAGGACCGCACACATTTCTGGGGCAGCTACGAAGCGAGGCGCTCCCGAGACAGAAACATCGTGGTCTCGCCGGCCGCGCTCAATGCGACCGTTCCCGACGATCAGGATGAGCGGCTTGCCTTCTTCAGGGTCGACCACCAGGGAGGTCCGCGCCAGCAGCTCACGGCTCGATACAACGGTCAGTTCTTCCGGTGGCACGACGAGCCGGGCGGCCTGGTGCTTCCGGGTACCGGCACCAGCTACACGAATACGGCCCATACAATCCTGGTGACACACGGGCTGCAGGTGTCGAATCGTACGCTGAGCGAGCTGCGGTTGCAGTTCGCTCGATATATCGACATCCGCGAGGATCTGCAGCCAGGCGTATTCGTGTTGCGCGCCGGTTACTCGGTGCAGGGCGGTGCGCTCGGGCCGCTTGGCTTCGGCGCCAATCCCGAAGACACGTGGGAAGGCGCCGACACCGTGTCACTGTGGAAGGGGCGGCACGTCCTGAAGTATGGCGGCGGCGCGAGGTACGTCCGATCCCACAATCCCTCGATCAGCTTTGGGCGGGGGGCGTACTACTTCGCCGGTCCTCCCGATCTCTTCAGGGCCCCCTTCCTCTTCATCCAGGGCGTTCCCGAGGCGACGGCAGGAACGGTTGCCGATCCACGAAGCATCTCCGCGTCTGGATTCATCCAGGACGACTGGCATGTTCGGCCTGGGGTGACGCTGAACGCCGGTCTGCGATACGACGTCGAGCGTGTGTTCAATGTCCGCGGATACGACGCTCCGGTGGACAAGAACAATCTTCAACCCCGGATCGGCGCCGCGTGGAGTCCTCGCGGCAGCGGGCGGATCGCGATCCACGGCGGAATCGGGATCTACACACAGCAGCAGATCCTGTACCCGATCAACCGCGTCCAGTTGGAAGGGATCGAGGGTGTCGCGATGGTCTCGCTCACCCCGGCCTCGCCGCTCATGCCCGCGTTTCCCGGGATTCTGCCCGCGCTCCCGACCGGTCCACTCGCGCCCCCGCGCGATATCTATCGCGGCGGCGTGAGCCTGGCGAACCCGTATTCGATTCAGTCGTCCGTTGGCATGGAGAGGGCACTTTTCGGGACGGTACTGGCGGCCGACTACATCCAGCTGCACGGGCGCAGCCTGCTCAGCCTGATCGACGTCAACGCGCCGGCATCGAACGCGAAGCCGGGACAGCGGACCGTCGCAGAGGCCGATGCCACGAGGCCGCTCGTCCCGGCGCCGGGGACGTATCGCAGGATCATTACCCTCGGCAACCAGGGCCGCAGCTGGTATCGCGCCATTCAGATCAAAGCCAGGCGATCCATGGGCCGCGTGCAGACCGTCGCCTCGTACACGCTCTCGCGCGCCGACGACATGGGGAACTACGAGCTGCCGGAGGACAGCCGCGACCCGCGCGCGGACAAGGCGCGCGCAGACGCCGACGTCAGGCACAACGTGGGCGGCGGGGTCACGTGGGAGCTTCCCGGCGCGCGGCTCGACGGATGGTCGCTCTCCGGCATCGGCACATTTCGAAGCAATCGCCCGTACACGATCAGCTGGGGCGACGATCGCAACGGCACGACCCAGGGCGACGCGCGTCCCGGTGCGCGCAATACGGGAAAGACCGGCGCGTTCCGCAACATCGATGTCGCCCTCGCGAGGCGGTTCCGTACGTCGAGGACCGTCATCGAAGGCCGTCTCGAGGCGTTCAACATCCTGAACGCGACGAACTACGATCAGTACGTGGGCCAGCTGCTCTCGCCGTTGTTCGCACGGCCGGTATCGGCGTTTCCGCCGCGACGGCTGCAGCTGGCTGCGATCGTGAGGTTCTGATCGTGACCGCGATCAGGCGGCTCGCCCTGGTCATCACCTGCCTGGCGGTAGTCCAGTGCGGCGGCAGCACGCCCACCGGTCCAACGACGGAGGTGCCCCTTCAGCCGCTTCCGCCGGGGCCGCCCGCGCCCGCGCCTGTTCCTCTCCCATCATCGGTGCCGCAGGTGTTCGTGGGGGCCGGCGACATCGCGGTGTGCGACGCCAACGCCGAAGCCACCGCACGATTGCTCGACACGATCGGCGGCACCGTGTTCACGCTCGGCGATGCCGCGTACTTTCAAGGCACGACGCAGCAGTTCCGCGATTGCTACGACCCGACCTGGGGCCGCCACAAGAGCCGCACTCGGCCGGTGCCGGGCAACCACGAGTACGAATCGCCCGGCGCCGCGCCGTACTTCGCGTACTTCGGCGCCAATGCCGGGCCGCCCGGCCTCGGCTACTACAGCTTCGATCTGGGAGACTGGCACGCAATCGCGCTGAACAGCAACGTTGCCGTGGACGCCGGATCCAGCCAGGGGGCGTGGCTCCGCAGCGATCTCGCCACGAGCCGCGCGCGGTGCACGGTCGCGTACTGGCATCATCCGCTGTTCACCTCCGGTCCCAACGGACCGTCGCCCCGCATGCGCGATTTCTGGCGGATGCTGTACGCCGCCGGCGTCGAGCTGGTGCTCAACGGCCACGATCATCTCTATGAGCGGTTTGCCGAGCAGGATCCTGATGGTCGCCCGGATCCCGCGCGTGGCATTCGCGAGATCATCGCCGGCACCGGCGGCGCTCCCGGATATCAAACGATCACCGTCAGCGCAAACAGCGACATGCGTATCACGAACGGCTTCGGCGTGCTGAAGCTCACGCTGCGTGCTGACGGCTACGAGTGGCAGTTTGTTCCTATATCCGGGAGAGCGGACACCGGCACCGCCGCGTGCCACTGACGCGTGCCCATCCAGGACCTCAAGGATCAGATCGCGCGGCTGCCCGAGCAGCCCGGGGTCTACCTCTGGGTCAACACGGCAGGCGAGACGATCTACGTCGGCAAGGCGCGCGCGCTGCGCGATCGCGTGCGCAGCTACCTGGGCGCGCACGGGGTCAGTCCGCGCCATGACGCACTCCTCGAGGAGATTACCGCGGTCGAGGTGATTCTCACCGATTCGGTGATGGAGGCGCTCGCGCTCGAGAACCACCTCATCAAGCAGCGGTCGCCGAAGTACAACATCCTGCTGCGCGACGACAAGAACTATCCCTACCTGCAGCTCACGACCAGCGAGCCGTTTCCGCGCATGCTCGTGGCGCGCCGCGTGGAGCGTGACGGCGATTTCTATGCCGGCCCGTTTCTGCCAACCAAGCTCGCGCGCCGCACGATGGGGCTGGCGCACCGGGTGTTCGGCATCCGCTCGTGCAACGAAGTGATTACCGGGCTGCGGGCGCGCCCGTGCCTCGAGTACGACATCAAGCGCTGCATCGCCCCGTGCGTGGCGGAGATCTGCAGCCAGGAACAGTACGGAGCCGCCGTGGCCAATGCGAGACTGCTGCTCGAGGGGCGCAACGATGAGTTGATCGCGACGCTGCGCGAACGCATGGTGGACGCGGCCGGGCAGGAGCGTTTCGAGGAGGCGGCGCAGCTCCGCGACTCGATGCGGACGGTGCAGACGCTGCGCGACCGCCAGCAGAAAGTCGCCACCGCCCAGCTCGGTGATCGGGATGTGTTCGGCCTCAAGGTCGGCCCGAGTGGCGGCGCGATCCACGTGTTTGCGATGCGCGGCGGACGCGTGGTGGAACGGATGGAGCTGGCCACCGATCCCGGCATCGCCGTGCGGGATGCCGACGTGCTGCAGGCCGCCGTGCAGCAGCTCTACGAAATGCGCGTGCCGGCGGCGGAGATCGATCTTCCGCTGGAGATCGAGGATGGCGAGGCGATGGAGGCGTGGCTCTCGGAGCGCGCGGGCCGGCGCGTCAGGATCCTCGTGCCGCAGCGCGGCGACAAGCGCGCGCTCGTGGAGCTTGCCACGCGCAACGCCGAGCTGTCGTACCGGACGCGCTTCAACGAGAACACCGCCGCGCATTTCGATGCGCTCGAGACGCTGCGTACTGTGCTGGCGCTGCCGGCGATACCGCGGCGCATCGAATGCTTCGACATCTCGACGATCCAGGGAAGCGACACGGTGGCGTCGATGGTGGTGTGCGAAGACGGGCGGATGAAGAAGAGCGAATACCGGAAGTTCCGCGTCAGAGGGCTCAAGGCTCAAGACTCACGGCTCAAGCGGCCTGAGCCCGAAGCCCTGAGCCCTGAGCCTGTTTTTGGCTCCGACGATTTCGCGGCCATGCGGGAAGTCGTCCAGCGTCGTTACCGCAAGGTCCTCGCAGACGGGGGACCATTTCCGGACCTGGTGCTGATCGATGGCGGCAAAGGTCAGCTGTCAGCCGCCTACGAGGCACTGCAGGAGATCGGCCTCGGCAATCTGGTCGGCGTCGGGATCGCGAAGAAGGAGGAGCTGCTCTTCACGCGCGACCGCCAGGAGCCGATCGCCCTGCTCGAGCACGATCCGGCTCTGCTGCTGATCGAGCGCATTCGTGACGAGGCGCACCGCTTCGCCGTGACCTTCCACCGCAAGGCGCGGTCGATGCGCGACCTCAGGTCGGCGCTCGACGACGTGCCTGGCATCGGGCCGCGGCGAAGACGCGCGCTGCTCACGACGTTCGGCAGCCTTGCCGGTGTCCGCCGCGCGACGCGCGAAGAGCTCAACGCGGTGGTCGGTCAGAAAACCGCCGCCGCGGTCATCGACTACTTCGCGAAGTCCGCCTGATCCAGCTGACCCCGCCTGGCTGCGCCTGACCCGCAGTCCTCGTTTGGAGAAGCCTGTCAGTTTTAGTACGCTGGCTGCTCCTTTGCCCAACATCGACTTCGCCCAGGTCTTCGTCACCTTCCTCGTTCTCCTGTGTTCGCTGACGGTTCACGAAGCGGCGCACGCGTGGACGGCGGACAGGCTGGGTGATCCGACGGCACGCCTGCTTGGACGGGTCTCGCTCAACCCGGCCGTTCACATCGACCCAATCGGCACAATCGTGTTTCCACTGATTGCGATCATCACGGGTGTTCCCGTGCTGGGCTGGGCGAAGCCGGTGCCGGTGAGCGTCACGCGACTGCGCGGGCATTGGAAGCGCAAGTTCATGGCGATCGCGGCCGCGGGACCGGCCAGCAACCTTGTGCTGGCGGCCATCGCGTCGCTTCTGCTGCACTCCATATCGGTATCGTCGCGGTTGCAGGAGGTGGCGCTGGCGCCGCTCGCGACGTTTCTCTTCCTGATGGTGCGCGTGAACGTCGTGCTGGCGGTCTTCAACATGATCCCGGTGCCGCCGCTCGACGGTGGCAACGTCCTCGCCGGGGTGCTTCACGGGCCGGTGGCGGAAATGTACGATCGCCTGCGGCCCTATGGCTTCCTGATCCTGTACGCCTTGATGTTCACCGGCGTCCTGGCGAGAATCATTTTCCCGGCAGCAGACGTCCTGGAGTCCTGGCTCCTCTAATCGCATGAGCAGATCTCGCGTCGTCAGCGGGATGAGGCCGACGGGCAAGCTTCATCTCGGCCACCTGGTTGGCGCGCTCAGCAATTGGGTCCCGCTGCAGGAGACGTACGACTGCCTGTACTTCGTCGCCGACTGGCACGCGCTGACCAGCGAGTACGCCGACACCTCGGGCATGACCGCCCATGCGCTCGACAACATCGCCGACTGGCTGGCGGCGGGCGTCGATCCGGAGCGAAGCACGATCTTCGTCCAGTCGCTCGTGCCCGAGCACGCCGAGCTGTTCCTCCTGTTCTCGATGGTCGTGCCCATCCCGTGGCTCGAGCGCGTACCGAGTTACAAGGAGCAGCAGGAGCAGCTCGTTGAGAAGGATTTGTCGACGCTCGGCTTTCTCGGTTATCCGCTGCTCCAGACGGCCGATGTGACCATGTATGACGCCAGGTTCGTGCCGGTCGGCGAGGACCAGGTGGCGCACCTCGAGCTCGCGCGGGAGGTGGTCCGCCGCTTCAACAACTTCTACGGCGAGACGTTTGTCGAGCCGGCGCCGCTTCTCACGAAGGTGTCACGTCTGCCGGGGCTCGACAACCGGAAGATGAGCAAGAGCTACGGCAACACGATCAATCTGACCGACGATGCCGGGACGGTGGCGAAGAAGGTGCGCCAGATGTACACGGATCCAAGGCGGATCCGCGCCGACATCCCGGGCACCGTCGAGGGGAACCCGGTGTTCATGTACCATGACGCGTTCAACACGGACACCGCTGAGGTTGAGGATCTGAAGGCGCGCTACCGCGCCGGCGCGGTCGGCGACGTCGAGGTGAAGACGAAGCTGGCGCGTGCGATGAACGCGGCGCTCGAGCCGATGCGCGAGCGCCGGCACGCGGTGATGGCGAAGCCCGATCGCATCCGCGAGATCGCGATCGACGGGTCGCGGAAGGCACGCGTGATCGCGCGGGCCACGATGGAGCGCGTCCGCGACGCCGTGAAATTGCGGTATTAGCCACGAAGGCCACGAAGACGGAGTCAACCACGAAGGACACGAAGGGCACGATGACTGGCTTTCGTGACCTTCGTGGTTTGAATCGTCTGTGTGACCTTCGCAGAACGCCTTGTGACAGATACTGACTTCGAGTCCTCGCCGGACGCCTACACGGTCAAGCTCGAGTCCTTCGAGGGGCCGCTGGATCTGCTGATTCACCTCATTCGCACGAACGAGGTGAACATCTACGACATTCCGATCGCGCTCATCACCGAGCAGTACCTCTCGCTCATCACGCTGATGCAGGAGCTCAACCTCGACGTCGCGGGGGAGTTCCTGGTGATGGCGGCGACGCTGATCCACATCAAGTCGCGCATGCTGCTGCCGCGCCCCGATCCGTCGCAGGAGGACCTGGGGCCGGAGGAGGATCCGCGCGACGCGCTCGTGCGGCGGCTCCTCGAGCATCAGAAATACAAGGCGGCCGCGGAGCTGCTGCACGACCGCGAGACGCTGCGCAGCGCGCAGTTCATGCGCCCCGACGCGCGCGTGGCCGATGCCGCGGGCGACGACTACGAGCCCGAGCTCGAAGTGGATCTGTTCAGCCTGCTCGCGGCGTTCAAGGGCGTGCTGGAGCGGGCGAATCGCCGGCCGCTGATGGTGCTGCCGCCCGAGCAGATCTCCATCGAAGGACGCATGCAACAGCTGCTGGATCGGCTGTCGGAGAGGGACGCGTGCGGGTTCGAGGATCTGTTCGCGGACGGCGACGGATCACGCCCGTTCATGATCGTGACGTTCCTGGCACTCCTGGAGATGATCCGGCTGAAGCTGATCCGGGTGTTCCAGTCGGGAGGCTTCGGCCCCATCCGCGTCTACAAGCGCGCGAGGCCCGCGGACGCTCCCCGTCCTATTGGTGATCCGCAGGAGAGATGATGTCCGCAGAACTGAAGGCGATTGTCGAGGCGCTGATCTTTGCCTCGCCCGAGCCGCTCACACCGAGGATGCTGTTCACGCTGCTCGCCGACGAGCCGAAGGAAGACGTCAGCGCGACGATCGAGGCGCTGAAGGCCGACTACGAGAACCGCCCCGGACTGCAGTTCGTGGAGGTGGCCGGCGGCTACCAGATCGTCACGCGTCCCGAGCTGCACGAGTGGGTGCGCCGGCTGTTCCACGAGCGCTCGACGCAGAGGCTGACCGTCCAGGGGCTCGAGACGCTGGCCGTCATCGCCTACAAGCAGCCGGTCACCGCGCTCGAGATCGGCGAGATCCGTGGCGTGAACACTTCCGGCGTTCTGTCGACGCTGCTCGAGCGCCACCTGATCAAGATCATCGGCCGTAAAAACGTCGTGGGTCGTCCCTTCCTCTACTCGACGACGAAGGAGTTCCTGATTCGCTTCGGGCTGAAGGACCTGACCGACCTCCCGAGGGTCGAGGACATGGCCGAGGCGCTTGGATTCGATCCGCCGGCGCGTCTCATCGAGCAGACGCCTTCGGAGGAGGTGCTGCCGCTCGAGGAACCCGACGAGGGCTCGCCGACCGTCGTGGAATCGCGGGACGAACAACCAGATCCCGAAGCATCGTGATCTCGGCGGCCGTCAGCTCCCGCCAGTCGCCCGGCTTCAGCCGGCGGTCGCTGATCGGACCGATTCGCGTGCGCGTAAGCGACTGCACCGGGTGGCCGACCGCCTCACACATCCTCCGCACCTGGCGGTTGCGTCCCTCGCGGATGGTCAACAGCAGCAGACCGTCGCGATCGCGGCGTCCCTTGTTCAGGAGCGCCACGTCGGCGGGAAGCGTCTTGTGGCCATCGAGGGGCACGCCGGTCCGGAGCCGCTCGAGCGCGCGCTCATCGGGGATGCCGCTGACGCGCGCCTCGTAGGTCCGATCGACCTGGTGACGCGGATGCGTCAGTCGTGACGCGAGATCGCCGTCATTGGTGAGCAGCAACAGTCCCTCGGTGTCGTAGTCGAGCCGCCCGACGGGATACACATATTCGCGAACGCCCGTGAGCAGCTCCATGACCGTGCGCCGGCGCTCCGGATCGGACCGAGTCGTGACATAGCCCGTCGGCTTGCACAGAAGGATGTATCGAAGGCGCCCGGCCGACTTGATGCGCCGGCCATCGACGCGGATGTCGTCACGCGCTGGATCGGCCTTGGTGCCCATCTCACGGGCGGTCTCGCCGTTGATCGTGACGCGCCCGTCGGCCATCAGCTTCTCGGCCGCGCGGCGCGACGCGACACCGGCCTGCGAGATGATTTTCTGGAGCCGGACAGGGTTACCGGTGTTCACGCTTCTATCTTCTCTCTTCTCTGTTCGTGTTCATGTTCGTTGGAGGTTCTGTGTTCTCGGTTCGGCAGCGCAGCAGCCGCGAACACGGAACACAACGTGAACACGAACTGAGAAGCGAGAACCGAGAAGAGTGAACGATTATTTGTTTAGTACATCCGCCCAGAAGCTCACCAGCTTCCACGCGTCGGCCGCCGCGGCCGTGCGATCGACTTCGGCGTGCGTGATGAGATCGCTCAGCAGCACGTGCACGTCGACCGCCTTGCCGCGAAGGTAGTTGTCGAGCAGCACGGATTCGGCGGCCGGAATGACCACGTCTCCCGAGCCGTGGAGCAGAAACACCGGCGACGCCGGCGCCGATGGCGCGCGGTCCGCCGAGAGCGCCGGTGAGTCGGCGCCGAGCGCGCCCAGGTACGGCACGAGCGCAGGGCCAAGCGTCTTGACGTTGCGATCGTTGACGTACGTCATGTATGTGGCAGCCGGCTCCGGCAGCGTCTTGGTGTACTCGCGCGCGTTCTCGAACGTCGCGTTCGCCTGGTTCATGTCGACCAGCGTGAGTTGCGACGCATAGAGAAACATCTCGACGCCCTTGCGAAGGGGCGCGACCTGGTCGGGCGGCACGATTCCCTGGTCCGCGAGGCTGTACAGGATCACCGCCACGCCGTAATCGTGCGGTGGGTGATTCTCGACGCCGGGCACGCGCGTTTCCTCGCCCGTCGCGAGATACCGCATCACCCGGGGCAGATCCGCATGGCCGCCGAAGGACAGCACATACGCCAGCTTGTCCCGGATTGACGGCCTTCCCGCCGCGACGACCGCGAGCCCGCCCGCGAAGCTGATCCCGACGAGGCCGACGCGTCCGTCCGGCGCAAGGTCGGACCGTCTCGACATCCAGCCGACGGCGTCCTCGATCACATCCGTCGATCGCGGCGTGATCTGGTACCGCTGCAGATCGGGCAGCGCCATCGTCATCACCATCACGCCGCTGCCGGCCAGGTCCTTCGCGAGCGCCGTCAGGCGCGGCTCGTCGATCCCCATCGAGTGAATGCCGGGGACCAGCAGAACGCTGCGTGCGATCGCGCCGTCCGGTCGATAGAACTGCGCCGCGACATCGCCGGTCCTGGTCGGGACCACGTGGCGCGGCAGCACGGTGACCGCGTGGGCGCGACCCTTCGCGAATGCCTCGACGCGTCCGCCGACATGCGCGGCGCGGACGAACAGGGACGCGGCCCTGATATAGGGCGCGGCCCGGTACATGAGCACGGCCACGATCAGCAGGATCGCCGCGAGGACGCGCCATTTTGTCGGCGAGGCCATGCGGGTCATGTTACATCCCGTACGCAGCAACTGCGTACTTCGCGCGCCGCAGGTTGGCAGATTCTGCATCCACGCGCGCGAGCCTGACCACTCTCCCGCGCGTTTTCAAGGCGATCCGTTGCGTCGCGTTCGCCGCGACCGATGGATCGCCACGTGCAGGATCAAGATCAGCGAGGGCCAAGGAGGCTCTCGATGTGTTCACGAATGTTGGCAACAGCCCTTGCGTGCTCCATGCTCGGCGTCATCGCTCTGCCGCAGCGAGCGCTCGCGCAGCGAAGCTATCGCGTCTACGACACGTTCACGGATGATGCGGAGAGATATCTGCAGAATCATCAGCCGGATGTCAGCCCGAACCGCGGCGCCAACTGGCGCTGGCTGAATGGCGAAGGCCGAACGCTCGTCATCGGCGGCATCCCGAGGAATTACGGTGGCACCACGCGCGAAGCGTGGACGTACGACTCCGAGATGCGGGACGCCATCGTCGGCGTCGACTTCACGTCGGCCTCCGGAAGCCCGCACGGCGGCCTCATCTTTCGGAACGCCGGACCCAATGAGTACTTCATGCTCGACGCGAACGGTCCGACCTTGTATCGCAACGACAACGGGTATCTGCAGTATCTCGGATCGGGAGGGCAAGCCATCCGCGCCGGCGAGAGGCACCGGGTGGAGGTGCACTTTATCGGCGCGACTATCGATGTGTACATGGATGCGGCCTTCCAGTTCCAGGTGTCCGATTGGACCTATTACGACGCCGGAGTCAGTCACGGTTTCTACTTCGACGCGCCGAACGATCCCAATGCCACGTTCGACAACTTCGAGATCAGCTACACCTATACCCGCCCCGTGTGCACCTACGCGGTGTCACCGCTTGGACGGAACATGAGTGCCGACCATGCAAGCGGATCGGTGACCGTCTCGACGCAACCGGGGTGTGTGTGGAACGCGTGGAGCGAGGCGGACTTCATCAACGTCGTGGACTCGGGGGGCAGCGGATCCGGGACGGTCAGATACAGCGTTGAGAACAGCACTCGGCCGGAGTCGCGCAGCGGAACCTTCACCGTCGCCGACAGCACCATCACGATCACGCAGGCAGCTCTCGTGGCACCGCCTTCGCAATCCCCGTCAGGGTCTTCAGGTGGCGCCGCCCCCGATCCTCAGACGCCGCCCGGACTGGGCGCGGTGGTGTGGTCCGGCAATGTGCCGGACGCGTCGCAAGTCGGCAAGTGCCGGGGAAACTGCGGGGCGGACTGCGGCAACAGACCGAATCCGTGTGGCGGTCCGGCCTTCTGGAGCAACGAGTGGCTGAACACGCCGCAAGACGTCGGCGAAACCCTCCCCATATCGACCTGTGTAGGTGCCATGGTCATTACGGATTACTACCGACGATACGTGGTCACCGGCCGTTGGACCTATCACGGACGGTCATCCGACGGGTGTCGGCTCCACGACGACATATGCCGCGCCCTTGGTGGTGGTAACCCGTTTAGCTTTTTCGGTTGCTTTATTACCGCGGTCATTCCCGGCAGCGCGTACTGCAGTGGCGCCCGCGACGAGAACTGGTCATACACGTATGTCCTGGAAGGTCGCTCGGCCGATCCGATAGCGACGTTCGCGATGGCGCAACCATGCGACTCGGGGTTCTGACATGACGGCTCAACAGCTTCGAATCATCGGCACTGCCGCGCTCGTCGTTGCCGTCCTCTGCGCTCGCGCGCATGGCGCGGCGCAGGCGGCAGACCCCGGCGGCGTCGTCGTGTCGATTGGCGACTTCGCGGTGCACGAGGCAGACCTCGACGTATGGTGGCAGACGCACGAGCCAGTTTCGTTTGCGAGGGTGCGGCAGGACCGGTATGACGGCCGGCGCAAGGCGCTCGACGCGATCCTTGGCGATCATCTTGTGCAACGCGAAGCGACAACGCGCGGCACAACGGTCGAGAATCTACTCGGCGAGGAGCTGCCGAAACGCACGGCGCCCGTGACCGACGCCGACATCCGGCAGATGTACGAACGATCGCTGCCGCTGCCGGGAGGCATCACCTTCGACCAGGTGAAACCGACGGTGGCGGGTTACCTGCAGCAGCAGCACGTTGCGGATGCGCGGGCGCGCTTCGTGAGCGAGCTCCGCGACGCCGCGCATGCGACGATTCGTCTCGATCCACCCCGGCAGCCGGGCCTCAACGCCGGCGGTGATCCATCAACGGGCGACGCAGCCGCGCCGATTCAGCTCGTCGAGTTCTCCGACTTCGAATGCCCGTTCTGCAGGCAGCTCGAGCCGGTGCTGGGGCAGCTTCGCGCGAAGTATCAAGGGCGGCTGCGGTTTGTCTGGAAAGATTTTCCGTTGCCCATACATAACGGGGCGCGCGGGGCCGCGGAAGCGGCGCGGTGCGCGGCCGACCAGGGGCGATTCTGGCAGTATCACGATCAGCTGTTTGCCAACCAGCAGGCCCTTACGCCGAGCGACTTGAAGCGTCACGCGGAAACCGTCGGTTTGGACGCCAACCAGTTTGCGACATGTGTCGGAGATGGAGCGCATCGAGCCGACGTGTCCGCGAGTCTGGAAGAAGGCTCACGGAATGGCGTGGAGGCGACGCCGACGGTGTTCGTCAATGGGCGACCCATCGTCGGCGCCCAGACGATTGACGTGTACGAAAGGATGATCCAGGAAGAACTCGCGCGCTGACATGGAACGAGGTCCCTTCATGTGCCGACACGTTGCCTTCAGCATAGGAATGCTCCTGCTCGTGGCAGGGTCTGCGGCTGGGCAGGACGAACCTGCGGTCGACGTGTCGGGCGGCTACGCGCTTTTTCGCTTCGCAGGCGACACGATGCCGCTCGGCTGGTACGGGGATGGATCAATGGATGTGACGCGGCGCCTTGCGATCGTTGTCGACGTCTCCGGGACGTACAGGACGGAAACGCTCGACACGACAGAACCGCCTGGCGCCGCGCCATTCCGCCTTCACTCGGTCCTGCGCGCAAGGCTCCATGGCCTTGTCACCGGTCCGCGTGTGACTGCCAAATGGCGGCGCGTTCGTCCATTCGGACAGCTCCTCGTCGGCACGGTTCGCATCTCGTCGGCGGCCAGCATCACAATCAATGGCAACTTCTCGCGGGAGCTGAGCGCCGCGCTCTCGCGCGCCGTGTTCCGTTTCGCCATTCAACCCGGGGCCGGCGTCGACATCCCGATACGCGATCGCGTCGGCGCGCGCGTCGCCGTGGACTACCGGAGGATCGCGCTCGCCAGCGAGGACGTGAACGATGTCAACGAACTGCGCGTTGTAGCCGGTATTGTCCTCGTCGTGCGTCGCAGATAGATCGGACCAGACTCTTGTGGGCTCGGCGGTGACGAAGCAGATCCTCCCGGCGGTTCTGGTCCTGCTGATACTTGTGTCGCCGTTCGGATCAACGAAGGCATGGCCGCAGAGCAAAGGGCTTTCCCCCGTCGGGCAGTACACGGGAAGGCTTGTCTGGGTTGTTGACCGCACAGGCGGTCAAGTTCTGGCGCGTGTCGTCTCGGCCACGGACTCGGAGCTGGCCGTGACGCTTGGTGGCGTGCCTCAGACGATTCCGGCCGCGAACATCCGTCGCATCCTGATTGACGGAGACTCGGTAAGAAACGGCGCGATCATCGGCGGACTCGTGGGAATCCCAGCCGGCATTTTCAGCTGCCAGGGTGCGCCTGGTCCCGACTGTGATTTCATCGCCCATGCCATCGCCGGCGCCGCGATCTATGGCGCGCTCGGCGCGTTCATCGACTTGCGTATCCACGGCCGCACCGTGATCTACCGTGCGCCCGGCTCGTGAAGGGTTGCGGTTCGCGCTGCGCGAACGAAGAAGGTACACTGGCCTGTTTTCAGGCCGAATGAAGAGTCTCATCATCGCGATCGACGGTCCATCGGGCGCAGGCAAGGGCACCATTTCCCGCACGCTGGCGGAGTCATTGAAGTACCGGCACATCGATACCGGCGCGATGTACCGCGCGGTCGGCTGGAAGGCGCTGCACGACGACATCGCGCTGGACGACGAAGCGGCGATCGCCGCGCTGGCCGGGCGATCGCACATCCTCGTTGAGGGCGGTCGCGTGTCAATCGATGGCGATGACGTGACGCAGTCGATTCGCACGCCCGAGATCGACAAGGCCGCGGCGGCGGTCGCGCGCCTTCCGCGCGTGCGCGAGGTTCTCGTCGCACGTCAGCGCCAGATGGGCGAGCAGGGCGGCGTCGTCATGGAAGGACGCGACATCGGCACGGTCGTCTTTCCACACGCCGACATCAAGATCTACCTGGATGCATCGGCCGAAGAGCGGGCGCGGCGGCGGCTGAACGATACCGCGCACAGCGGTGGACAGGCAGGAGAGGCCGCGGTGGCGGCGTCGATCCAGGCTCGGGATCGGTCAGACACGACGCGCACCGTGTCGCCGCTCACGCGTGCGGCCGACGCGGTGCGCATCGATACGACCCACATGCCGATCGATCACGTGGTCGAGACGGTCGTGCGGCTCGTGCGAGACAAGATCACGAATCGCTAATCACGAATCGCCAATCACGAATCGCGAATCACGAATCGCCAATCACACCTCGTCAACGGTCCTTGTAGTCCTCAGACGATGCGGGATCGAGCTCCCAGCGGTGCTTGTCCCGCTTGGTGATCTTCGCCTCGCCCTTCAGCTCCTCGTTGTCGTCGTATTGCACGCCAACGGCTTTGCCGATGTCGTCGACCACATCCTGATCCGGTGTCGGGCTGTCGCCGCCCGGCGCTTCCTCCCCCACGGCGTATGCCGATTCCCAATCCGCGTCGACGTCGCCGGCGGTCAGGGCAGGGCCGGTTTCGGTGTGCTCGTGGATGCGCTCGCTGAGCTCGCGGCGCCCGGTTCGCGCCGCCGACGCGCTGCGGTCCAGGTTCAGCGACGAGGGCGGGCTCGGAACGATGTCATCGCCCTGGACCGTGCGGCGGGCACGGTCGAGCGCCGGGGCCCTGCGGGTTGAAACAGTCTTCGGCGCGCGCTTCTTGCGAGCCCCTGCACTGGGTCGCCTTTTCGCTGCGCTCTTCCGGGCAACCGCCCGAGTCTTCTTGCGAGCCTTGCGAGCGGTCTTCTTTGCGACCACCGTTTTCGAAAATCGTCTGCGGCCAGCCGTCTTTCGCGCCGCGGAGCGCTTCCGACCTGCGCCAGCGCCCGTGCGAGCGGCCTTTCGACGCGTGGTTCCTGCGCCCTTGCGTTTGGCCATTGCAGTTATCCTTTCGCTGCGTGCTTACCTTGACTGTTCCCGGTAAGTGTCATAGAGTCTAGTGCTTATCGGCGAAGGAGGCGGCTTACACAGTGGGACCACCGGCGCGGCCGGCTGGTCCCCGTGCGATCCTCCATCCACCAACCAGATTTCGTCTCGCCGTTATAGCCGCGGGGGGCCGGTCCCCGCAACAGAAACCGGTAATCCATCGACACAGCTCGGAAGAGCCTGAGCGACAGTCGAAGGCAAATCACACGATAGGAGGACGCGCAAGGAATGGCGAACGCAGATAACGGGTTGGTTACGCCCGACAAGCCGGGCGAACAGCCCGGAGCACCGGCACGCACGAGGGCCGGCAAGCCCGCCGGTCCGGCCTTCAAGCCGATGCACCACGAGGACGTGGATCCGCGGGAATTCGCGGCCATGCTCGATATTTACGATGACAGCTTCCGCAACATGGCGGAAGGCGAGGTCGTGAAGGGCACCGTGCTCAAGGTGACCGAGACGGCCATTGTCGTCGACGTTGGCTACAAGTCCGAAGGTCTCATCCAGATTCACGAGTTCCTCGACGAACACGGCCAGGTGACCGTGCAGCCCGGCGACGTGGTCGACGTGCTGCTCGAGCGCACCGAGGATCGTGAAGGCCACATCGTGCTGTCGCGCGAGAAGGCCGAGAAGATGAAGATCTGGGACGAGGTCGAGAAGGCCTACGCGGATCGCAAGGTCGTCATCGGCCGCGTCATCGAGCGCATCAAGGGCGGACTCGCGGTGGACATCGGCGTCCGCGCGTTCCTCCCCGGCTCGCAGATCGACGTTCGGCCCGTGCGCAACCTCGATGCGCTGAAGGGGCAGGAGCTCCGGATGCGCGTCATCAAGGTGAACAAGAAGCGCGGCAACATCGTCCTGTCGCGCAAGGCGTTGCTCGAAGAGGAGAACGCCGAGAAGAAGAAGTCGACGCTCGAGACGCTCGCCGAGGGGAAGGTCCACCGCGGCACCGTCAAGAACATCACCGACTACGGCGCCTTCATCGATCTCGGCGGCATCGACGGCCTGCTCCACATCACCGACATGTCATGGGGACGCGTCGGCCACCCCTCGGAGCTGTTCAAGGTGAACGACGAGGTCGACGTGATCGTGCTCAAGTACGACCCGGCGACCGAGCGCGTCTCCCTCGGACACAAGCAGCTCGTGCAGGATCCGTGGGCCACCGTGCAGGAGCGCTACCCGGTCGGCGCGCGCATGAGCGGCAAGGTCGTGAGCCTCACCGACTACGGCGCGTTCGTGGAGCTCGAGGCGGGCGTCGAGGGGCTGATCCACGTCTCCGAGATGTCGTGGAGCAAGCGCGTCAAGCACCCGTCGAAGATCCTGAACGTCGGCGACACCGTGGACGCGATGGTGCTCGGCGTCGATCCGGCTGCGCGGCGCATCTCGCTCGGCCTCAAGCAGGTCGAGAGCAACCCGTGGCACGAGCTCGCCGAGAAGTACCCCGTCGGCACGCGCATCAAGGGGAAGGTCCGCAACCTCACCGAGTTCGGCGCGTTCGTCGAGGTCGAGGAGGATATCGACGGCCTGATCCACATCTCCGACATGTCGTGGAGCAAGCGCATCAAGCACCCCTCGGAGGTCCTGAAGAAGGGCGACGTGGTGGAGGCGATGGTGCTCAGCATCGACGCCGAGAATCAGCGCCTCTCGCTCGGCCTCAAGCAGCTTGCCACCGACATCTGGGACGACTTCTTCTCACGGCATCACGTGGGGGCCACGATCGAGGGCAAGGTGACGCGCCTGACGAACTTCGGCGCGTTCGTCGAGCTCGATGAAGGAATCGAAGGTCTCATTCACGTGTCGGAGTTCGACGACACGCACGGCAGCGAGAAGATCGACCTGCAGGTGGGCAACAGCTACCAGATGAAGATCATCAAGCTGAGCCCGCAGGAACGGAAGATCGGCCTCAGCATCCGCGCGCTCAAGTCGGACGACTTCCGCCCGGACTGGGAGTCGTACTCGGAAAGCGAGAGCACGGGGACGGCAACCCTGGGCGATCACTTCCGCAATCGATGAGGCGGCCCGTAAAGGGCCGCCCTACGGGTACGACGGGCACGTAGGCCGGGCCTTCACGGCCCGGCAAGTACGTAGGCCGGGCCTTCACGGCCCGGCAGGTACGTAGGCCGGGCCTTCACGGCCCGGCAAGGAGCAAAGTGTGAATACTCCTGGCGGCAGCATGACCAAGGCGGAACTCGTCGAGGAAGTGTCGCGCGTGTCCGACCTCACCAAGAAGCACTCCGAAGTCATCGTCGACACGGTGTTCAGGAGCATCATCGAGGCGCTCCATCGGGGCGAGAAGATCGAGCTGCGTGGATTCGGGAGCTTCCGCCTGCGCAAGCGCGAGCCGCGCAAGGGGCGGAACCCGAAGACGGGCGACAAGGTGGATGTGCCGCCGAAGAAGGTGCCCTACTTCAAGCCGGGCAAGGAACTGAAGGAGCTGATCAACCGCGAGGCCGAAGCGGCGGAATCAGCGTCGATCGCCGGCACCATCGCGGGCGTGGTTCAATCCGTATAGGCTCATGGCTCAAGACTCATGGCTTAAGCCGCTTGAGCCTTGAGCCTTAAGCCCTAAGCCCTAAGCCCTAAGCCAAGTGGATCGCTTATGGTCGCCCTGGCGGCTCGAGTACGTGACCGGTAACAAACCAGATACGGGGTGCGTCTTCTGTAATGCACCCCGTCCCCCGCACCCCGACTCCCTCATCGTCTTCGAAGGCAAGACCGCCTACGTCATCCTCAACCTGTATCCGTACAACAACGGGCACGTGATGGTCGTGCCGTACCGCCACACGCCGTCACTCGCGTCGCTGACGCGCGAGGAGGCTCATGAGCTGGCGGACCTGATGCAGTTGTCCGAGGCGGCGTTGACCGAGGCGTATCAGCCGCACGGCCTCAACGTCGGCGTGAACCTGGGGACGCCCGCCGGCGCCGGCGTGCTCGAGCACGTCCACATGCACCTCGTGCCGCGGTGGAACGGCGACACGAACTTCATGACCATCGTCGGCGAGACGCGCGTGCTGCCGGAAGAACTTGGGAAGGCCGCGGCGCGCCTGAAGCCGATTTTCGAGAAGCTCGGCCGCTAATGGATTTCGATCTCTCCGACGTCCAGCTCTCCTGGCGTGAAAAGGCGCGGGGGCTCGGCCGCCAGCTGGCGGAGGATGCCGCTGCGGCGGACGTGGTGAGGGGCGCTGCGCGTGTCGGGCTGCTTGATACGCGCGCCGACCTCGTCGCGGCGGCGCTGGCCGTCGAAGCGCTCGCGTCGGTGTCGGCGGCCGCGGGCATGGCACTCGCGCTGCACACCACCGCGATCCTCGCGCTGGCCCGCCTTCGCCAAGGCTCCGGCGCGCACGCAGGCGACGATCGCTTCTCGTCGCTCGTGCGCGGCGAAACCGTCGGCGCCCTCGCGCTGTCCTCCGAGGACGTGCCATCCGTCGAGGGCGGCGCGCTCTCGGGCCGCGCGTCGTGGGTCGGCCCGATCACCGAGCACGGCATCGCGATCGTCGGAGCACGGCAGGGGAGCGAGATCGCGGCGTGCGCCGTGCCGCTCGATGCGAGGGGGGTGAGCGTGGCGACCGTGAGCACGTCGGCGCTCCGGGGGTTCTCCTGGGCGTATGTGACGTTCGCCGGCGCGCCATGCATCGCGGCGGGCGCGCCGACGGGAATCATGGCGAAGGCGCGCACGCTGATCGCCGCCTCGGCGCTGGGCATTGCCAATCGGGCGCTGCGCGAGTCGCTGGCCGTGGCGCATCGCGAACGGGGCGCCGGCGGCGAACAGACGGTGCAGGGACTGCTCGCCGATACCGCAACCGAGCTCGACGCGGCGCGGATGCTCACGTGGAAAGCCTGCGCGGACAGCGAGTCGCTGGCGGCGGCGTCGATGGCGAAGCTGGCGGCGACCGTGGCGGCGCAACGCGCGGTGGAGCGCGCGACCCAGGTCGTGGGCGTCGACAGCTTTCGCCGCGGCCACGTGATCGAGCGCCTGACGCAGGATGTTCGCGCGATCGAACTGTTTGCAGGACGGACCGAGGCGCTGAGGGAAGCGGTCGCGAACGAAGAGCTTCCGAAGCCCGCCTAGTCGCCGAGGATCTGTTTGGCGATCGTCTGCAGCTGCAGGTTCGACGTGCCCTCGTAGATCTGCCCGATCTTGGCGTCGCGGAAAAACTTTTCGACCGGGTAATCCTTCACGAAGCCGTACCCCCCGTACAGGTTCACCGCGAGCGAGCTGACGCGCTCGGCCACTTCCGACGAGAAGAGCTTGCCCATCGCCGCTTCCTTGAGGAACGGCTCACCAGAGTCGCGCAGCCGCGCCGCGTTGTAGACCATCAGCCGTGCAGCCTCGATCTCTGTCGCCGCGCGCGCGATCTGAAACTGCACGCCCTGGAAGTCCGCGATCGCCTTGCCGAACTGCTTCCGCTCCTTCGTGTAGTGAATCGCCGCATCGAGCGCCCCCTGCGCGAGCCCGACCATCTGCGCGCCGATGCCGATGCGTCCCTCGTTGAGCGTCTCGATGGCCACCTTGTAACCCTTGCCCATCCCGCCGAGCACGTTGGCCCGCGGCACGCGGCAGTCCTCGAACAGGAGCTCGCACGTGCTGCTCGCGCGGATGCCGAGCTTGTCCTCCTTTTTGCCGACGGTGAACCCGTCGAAGCTGCGCTCGACGATGAACGCGGTGACGCCGCGGTAGCCCGCCTCTGGACTGATCGTCGCGAAGACGATGAAGACGCCCGCCTCGCTGCCGTTGGTGATCCACAGCTTCCGGCCGTTCAGGACGAATCCGTCTCCGCGCTCGGTCGCGCGCGTCGTCATCGCGAACGCGTCGCTGCCCGACCCCGATTCGGAGAGCGCGTACGCGCCCACCATGCTGGCGGCCAGCTTCGGGAGGAACGCCCCCTTCTGGGCGTCGTTCGCCCACCGGTTGAAGGCGTTGATGACGAGGGTGTTCTGCACGTCGACGAGGACGCCGATCGAGGGATCGACCCTCGACAGCGATTCGACGGCCAGCACCGAGTGGAAGAACGAGGCGCCCGCGCCGCCGTACGTCTCGGGGATCTCGATGCCCATGACGCCCAGGTTGAACAGGCTGTCGATGAGCTGCGGCGGAATTTTGGCGTGCTCGTCCATCTCACGGACGTGCGGCCGGATCTCGCGATCGGCGAATTCGTACACGCTGTCGCGGAACAAGGCTTCATCCGGACTGAGCCGTGTCAGGGCGGGGATGGCGTCGATTTGCTGCACTCGTAGATGGTAAGTCCCAAATCCCAAACTCCAAGGGATTTGGGTTTTGGGTTTTGGGATTTGGGGTTTGGGATTTTCCCAGTGGTATCATCGCAACGAAGGCGGAGCACGATGTCACATTTCACTCAGCGAGCAGCCGGCGGCTGGCGGCCGGCAGCAAGAACCTGCGTGCTGCGAGCTGCCTGCTGCCTGCTGCTTGCTGTTGTGGCCGGTTCGACTGAGCCGCGGGCCCAGCAGACGAACGCCCAGCAGACGAACGGCCAGCAGGCTCAGCCGGCGGCCGGTCAGCAGGGCAGCGTTCAGCCCACCCCTGTCCAGGTCACTCCCCAGCCGACCTTCCGGTCGGGCGTGAATTTCGTCACCGTCGACGCGTACGTCTCCGACAGCAAGGGCGCCCCGGTCACGGACCTGAAGCAGTCCGACTTCCAGGTTGTCGAGGACAACAAGCCGCAGACGATCGAGCAGTTCCGCCTGGTCCGCGTGGACGGCAACCCGAAGCCGGGCGATCCTCCGGCGAGCGAGATCCGCAACCGCGACGACGAGGAGCGTGAGGCGGCGCGCGACGACACGCGCATCTTCGTGATCTTCCTCGACGACTACCACACCCGCCTGGGAAGCTCGCTGGCGGTTCGTCAGCCTCTGACCGAGTTCATTCAGAACCAGATGAAGCCGCTGGATCTGGTGGCGATCATGTACCCGCTGACGCCGGTGCAGGATCTCGACTTCACCCGCAACCACGAGAGGATCATCAACGCCATCCAGCACTTCGAAGGGCGCAAGTACCGCTACGAGCCGCGCAACCTCTTCGAGCAGCAGTACGAGCGGGCGCCAACCGAGATAGTCGAGCAGATCAGGAACCAGGTGGTCATGACGGCGCTGCGCGGGCTCGCTGTACGTCTCGGTTCGATCCGCGACGGACGCAAATCGGTGATCTACGTCAGCGAGGGGATGCAGGGGTCGCTGCCGCCGCAGCTGCGCGGCGCCGATGCGTCGATGCCGAAGGTCGGCAACCCGCAGGCGTTCAATCCGCTTGCCGGCGAGAACGATCCGCGCGAGGAAACGGCGCGGCTGTTCGGGCAGAGCGATCTGTACTCGCAGCTCAAGGACGTGTTCATCGCCGCGACGCGCAACAACACCGCGATCTACACCGTCGATCCCCGCGGCCTCGCCACCAACGAGTTCGACATCGACGAGCCGGTTGGACCTCGACAGGATCAGGCGATGCTGCAGATGTCCACAGACTCGCTCCGCACGATCGCCGACGAAACCGACGGCCGCGCCATCGTCGGCCGCAACGATCTCGCGAAAGGGCTCGCGCAGGCGATCCAGGACTCGGCCGCCTATTATCTGATTGGCTATACGTCCGCGCAGGCGCCCACCGACGGAAAGTTCCACCAGATCAAGGTGCAGCTCAGCGCGGCGGCGAGGCGGCGTGGCCTGCAGATTCGCGCGCGCCGCGGCTACTGGGCTGCGACGGTCGATGACATCGCGAAAGCAGAGAGAGCGAGTGCGCCGGGCGTTGCCGAGGCAGCCAGGCCGGTGCTGCAGGCGCTGGCGACGATCGCCGTGTCTGTGCAGGCGGGGAAGTACGTGCGCACGTGGCTTGGGACGGAGCGCGGCGCGAACGGGAAGACCAGGGTCACGCTCGTGTGGGAACCGTTGTCGCAGCCCGCGGGTGTCCGGCGCGATCCGGCGCCTGGACGCGTCACGCTGCTGGTGGCAACGGAAAAGGGCGATCTCGTCTATCGCGGGCGATCGCCTGATTCCGCAAGCAACTCCCCAGTCCCAACTCCCAACTTCCAAGGGACGCCGGCGACATCAACCGCGCCGGCGACATCGTCCGCGCCGGGTCCGCAGGCACTCAGCTTCGACGCGCCGCCCGGCAAGCTGGAGCTGCGGATGACGGTCGAAGGCGCCACCGGCGGTGTGCTCGATCAGGAGATCCGTAACATCACCATTCCCGATCTGACGGCGCCGCAACCGGCGATCAGCACTCCGCGCGTCTACTCGGCGCGCACGCCGCGCGAGTTCCAGGCGCTGGCCGGCAATCCGAACGCCGTGCCGCCTGCTGCGCGCGAATTCTCGCGCACGACGCGACTGCTGATCCGCTTCGACAGCTACGGCCCCGGCAACGAGGTGCCTGCTCCCGCCGCCGCGCTGCTCAACAACAACGGGCAGAAGTTCACCGACATCCCGGTGACGCCGGCCACGGCCGGCGGCACGCATCAGATCGATCTGAGCCTCGCTACGATTCCGCCCGGCGAATACGTGGTGGAGATTACGGTCAAGGGGGCGACCGGAGAAGCCAAAGAACTTGTCGCGTTCAGAGTGGTTAGCTGAAAACCCCAAGTCCCAGATCCCAAATCCCAAATCCCAAGATCCAAATTCCAGCGCAACGAGAAGTCTTGATTTGGGTTTCGGGGCTTGGGATTTTGGGATTTTCACGCGTGATAAGCTGAGCGCGTGCTTGGCCGGCTCGTCTACTCGCGCTTGAAGCGCGCGCTGCTTCCTGATTTCCGCAAGGCGTGGTCGAAAGATTTCGACGCGTCGGTCAAAACGCTCCAGCGCTCTCTCTTGGACGTCCAGGCGGAGCTGGCGGATCTTCGCCGCTCGCATCACGCGCTGGTCGTGAAGGAGTGGACCGAGAGCCGCGCGCCGCTGCTCGAGGATCTGGACCGACGGTTGTCGCTCGACCGGATTCGCGCGCACATCACGCACGCGGTCGAGTGCGCGCAGGTCTGCAGCGAGCCCACGACCTACGCCGTCATCGAGCACATTCTTCCGGCCGATGTCTACGAGCTGGTCAGCGCCGCGATCCCGCCGGCGGAATTGTTCCCGTCCCGCGATCCGGTCAAGCAGGACTTCCACCTGGATGAGCACCTCGAGGGCGCGCCGCTCCTGACGCGGCGCGTGTGGCGGTTCTTCGACGAAGAGGTGGTCGCGGGAATCATGGCACCGGCGCTTCATCGGCGATTCCGCGCCGCTGTCGTGGACCATTACGCGGAAACCGCTGGAGCCGGGTTTGGAGAGCGCGCCGCCGCGATCCCGCATCGCGGGTTCGCCGGCCGGCTTCACCTTCGCCGCCCCGGCTACTACCTGAAGCCGCACCTCGATCCGAAGCGCGTCGTCATCACCGGCCTCGTGTACTTCGCGCGGCCCGGCGACAGCGAGGAGTACGGCACGCAGTTGTTCCGCGTGAAGAAACCGTTCACGTCGAGCACGATGGGGAAGTTCTATCCGGAGGACGAGGGATTGCCCGTGGAGCTGGCGCGGACGGTGCCGTTCCGGCCGAACACGCTCTTCGCCTTCGTCAACTCGAAGGCGGCGCACGGAGCGTCACTGCCGCCAGACGCCCCGCTGCGCGAGCGCTACGCCTACCAGTTCTACGTCAAGCCGCGCGACGG
>JAHFUO010000035.1 GCA_023265015.1 Acidobacteriota bacterium
CGAGGGGTGCGAGGGGTGCGAGAGGTGCGAGAGGTGCGAGAGGTGCGAGAGGTGCGAGAGGTGCGAGAGGTGCGAATAGTGCGACAGGTGCTGGTGTGACGACGAAGCGGACGCCGCTATCGCGCAGGGCGAGCAGCGCATCGCCGGATGGAAACGTATTCAGCGCGTCGGCGAGAGGGACGTAGAAAGAGGGGCGCTGTCCGCTGTAGCCGTTGACGATCGGCCGCCGATGCTCGAGCGACTGCACCATCGCGGGCGTGCTCCCGATGTCGGTATCGAGCGGCAGGATCGCAACGGCGCCGGGTGCAGGATCGCGCTCGAGCCATTGGCCGACATCGGTCTGCAGCGGCGGCGCGGGGGTGAGTGACAGAGGTACGTGAACCCATTCAAGTGCTGCCAGAGCGAAGAGCACAAAGACGGTATAACCACGAAGAGGAACGACCACGCCGTGGGCGCGCGGGGACAGCTCGCGCCAGCCGATCGCGGCCAGCGTGCTCAGGCCGAACATCACGAGCACCGAGAATCGCGCCGGCGCGCGGATCGCCTGGAAACCGAACACGAAACGATGAAACGCGGCGTAGAGCGGACGCACGCCGTCCGGACCAAGGGAGAGCACGAAACCAAGGGCTGCCACGGCGGTCATCGCCAGCACGGTTGGCCGGCTGTCGCTGCGCCACCCGAGCCACGCGCCGGCAATCGCAAACGCCACGAGCAGGAATCCCGGAAAGAGCTCGCGCTCGGGCCCGGTGCGTGGCGGCGCCGTGCTGCCAGGTGTGTCACGCAAACGAAGGAGATCCGTGCGACCGAAGACGAGGTTCCCCGGCGGCGCCTGCACGTAACTCGAGACGTACGCCGAGTTGCGCCCAGCCTCGTACAAGTTGCGCCCAAACCCTTCGCGCTGCCCCACGCGCCAGTAGACGAGCGCCACGGGCGCTACGAGCAGCGCGCCAATCGCCGCCGCGGCGATGAGACGGCGCAGCACCGCGCTGCTGCGCCAGCGGCCGACGCTCATCGCGAGGGCCACTGCGCCGGCGACCAGCGCGAGGCCGCCGATGATGCCGTAATAGACCGACGACAGCGCCTGCAACCCGCCGACGACGCCAAGCGCAATCACGTCGCGACGCCGCCGGCCCGCGATGACGCGATGCAGAAAGAGAAACGCGAGCGGCAGGAAGTAGAGCGACTGCAGCTGCAAGTGAATCAGGTGCGCAAATCGGTACGACCCGAACCCCCACGCCAGGCCCGCCAGGTACGCTCCGCTCTCGGTACAGACGACGGCGCGCACGAACAGGTGCATCGCGAGCGCGCTCGCGACGAGCGACGCCATCAGCAACACGTTGTAGCAGACGACGACGTTGTGCGTGGCCGCGTACAGCGGGGCGAGCGCCAGGCTTTGCAGCAGGAGGTGATCGGAATAGGCAAGCGTGCCCGCCGCCGGATGGAAGATGTTCGCGTTGAAGACGCTGCCGGTGAGGATCGACGCGGGGTTCGACGTCACCGCCTGCATCCCCCAGCCGAGAATCCAGAGGTTCAGGAACGGATCACCGGGGCCTGATGGCGCGCCGAGCAAAGCGGCCGGATGCAGCGCGAGCGGCCACGTGGTGACGACCGCCGCGGCGAGGTACGCGAGCAGCGGTCGAATACGAAACCGGGTTTGGTCCCACCTGAAGCCGAAACCAAACCCGGTTTCTCTTGTCACGTGTGTTCGAGCTCGCGCTTGAGCAGCTGGTTGGCAAGCGTCGGGTTGGCCTTCCCGCCGCTCCCCTTCATCACCTGGCCGACGAGGAAGCCGAACGTCTGGTTCTTGCCGGCGCGAAACTGCGCGGCCGCGTCGGCATGTTTCGCGATGACGTCCCGCACGATCGCGAGCAGCGCGCCCTCGTCGCCGATCTGCGCGAGCCCCTCAGCGGCGACGATGTCGTCGGCCGAGCGGCCGGAATCGTACATCTTTGCGAACACGTCCTTCGCGATGGAATTGCTAATCGTTCCCTTGTCGATGAGCGCGATCAGTCCCGCCAACCTATCCCATGTCAGGGTGATTTCATCGATCAGCGCGTTATGTTCTTTCAAAGCTCGCAGCACCTCGCCCATCACCCAGTTGCTGGCCGCCTTCGGATTGCCCGACGCGTCAGCTACCTTCTCGAAGTAGTTCGCAAGTTCGACCCAGTCCGTGAGCACGTCCGCGTCATATTCAGGCAGCCCATAGTCCAATATGAATCGCTGCCGCCGCGCTCCCCGTAGCTCCGGCATTGTCTCGCGGACCGTGGCGATTCGCGCCTCGTCCACCACGAGCGGCGGAAGATCCGGTTCCGGGAAGTAGCGGTAGTCGTGCGCCTCTTCCTTGCTGCGCATCGTGAGCGTCCGCCCCGCCGCCGAATCCCACAACCGCGTTTCCTGCACAACTCGCCCACCGCTCTTGAGCACGTCGATCTGCCGGTCAATTTCGTACTCGAGCGCCATGTACAGGTACCGGAACGAGTTGACGTTCTTCACCTCGACCTTCGTCCCGAAGCGCTCCTGGCCGGCCGGCCGGACCGACACATTCGCGTCGCAGCGGAGGCTTCCCTCCTCCATGTTGCCGTCGTTGACGCCAAGCCACACGAGGATGTCGCGCAGCCGCGCAAAGAACTCCGCCGCTTCCGCCGCGGACCGCATGTCCGGCTCGCTGACGATTTCAATCAGCGGGACGCCGCTGCGGTTGTAGTCGATGTAGGTGCGCCGGTCCGAGTCGGGAAAGCCGTCGTGCAGCGACTTCCCCGCGTCCTCTTCCATGTGGATGCGCGTGAGGCCAACACGGGTCGCCCGTCCGCTGACCGTGATGTCGAGGCCGCCGCCGAGCGCGAGCGGCCGCTCGTACTGCGAGATCTGATAGCCCTTCGGAAGGTCAGGGTAGAAGTAGTTCTTGCGCGCGAAGATCGAGAGCGGCTGCACCTCGCACCCGAGCGCGAGCGCAGCCTTGATCGCGTAATCGACGGCCCTTCGGTTGAGGACCGGCAGGGCGCCCGGCAGGCCGAGGCACACCGGGCAGACCTGCGAATTCGGAGGCGCGCCGAACGACGTGCGGCATCCGCAGAAGATCTTCGTGCGGGTCTGCAGCTGCGCGTGGATCTCTAATCCAATAACGGGCTCGAACGTCACCTACACCTTCGGACCTGCCGCCTTGACGGCCGGGTCGACATCCTTCTCGAACGCCTTGAAATTCTCGATGAACATGCCGGCGAGCTTCTTTGCCTGCTCGTCGTACGCCGTGGCGCTGGGCCAGGTCGTGCCCGGATCGAGCACGCGGTCGGGCACGCCCGGGCACGCGGTCGGCATCTCGAGGTTGAAGATCGCATCCGTCTGATACGTCACGCGGTCGAGCTGACCACCGAGCGCCGCGGTAATCATCGCGCGCGTGTAGGCGATCTTCATGCGGGACCCGACGCCGTAGGGGCCGCCGGTCCAACCGGTGTTCACGAGCCACACGCGTGACTGGTGCGTCGCGATTTTCTCGCCGAGCATCTTCGCGTAAATATATGGATTGAGCGGCAGGAACGGCGCTCCGAAGCAGGTGCTGAAGGTCGCCTTCGGTTCGGTCACGCCCTTTTCCGTCCCCGCGACCTTTGCGGTGTAGCCCGAGAGAAAGTGATACATCGCGCCGTGCGGCGTGAGCCGCGAGATCGGCGGCAGGACGCCGAACGCGTCAGCCGTGAGCATGACCACGTTCTTCGGATGCCCGGCCTGCCCGGACGGAATCGCGTTGTCGATGAAGTCCAGCGGATAGGAGCTGCGCGTGTTCTCGGTGTACGACATGTCATCGAGGTCCATCTCGCGCGTCACCGGATCGAGGACGACGTTCTCGAGGATCGTGCCGAAGCGGCGCGACGCCACCCAGATCTGCGGCTCGGCTTCCTTCGACAGCTTGATCACCTTCGCGTAGCAGCCTCCCTCGAAGTTGAAGATGCCGCGATCGCTCCAGCCGTGCTCATCGTCGCCGATGAGGCCGCGCTGCGGATCGCTCGACAGCGTCGTCTTGCCCGTGCCGGAGAGTCCGAAGAAGAGCGCCGCGTCACCCTGCGCGCCGACGTTCGCCGAGCAGTGCATCGAGAGGACGCCCTTGAGGGGCAGCGTGTAGTTGAGAATCGTGAAAATCGACTTCTTGATTTCGCCCGCGTATTCGGAGCCGGCGATCAGCACGAGCTTCCGTCCGAAATGCACGTAGATGGCGGTTTCGGTCCGCGAGCCATGCCTGGACGGGTCCGCCTTGAATCCGGGGCAACTGATCACCGTGTACTCGGGCCGATGGTCGGCCCGCTTGTGCGGATCGTTTTCGGGGATGAACATGTTGCGCGCGAACAGGTTGTGCCACGCGAACTCGGTCACGATGCGGACCGGCAGGCGATAGGCGGGATCCGCGCCGCCCCAGGCATCGAGGACGTAGAGCTCCTTGTCCTGGACGTAGGCCATCATGTCGCGGTGCAGCGCGTCGAAGTTCGCCTCGTCGACCGGGCGGTTGACACTGCCCCAGTGCACGTTCTTTTCCGTCGTCGGCTCGCGGACGGTGAACTTGTCCAGCGGCGAACGGCCCGTGTGCTGTCCCGTGCGGGCGACAAGCGGACCTTCCGACGCGAGGATGGCTTCGTTCCTGCGAATGGCCGTTTCGTAGAGCACAGCCGGGCTCAGGTTCCAGTGGACGCGTCCAGATCGAACAATGCCAAGCGCTTCGAGACCGTGCGCCCGATCAACCTGCGTGCTCATACCTAGGCTCCAGTACCGACGGTCACCGATCCGCCGCCGGCGAGTAGCCGCCGGATGGCGGCCGTGGACAAAAAGGCGAAAATCGAAAAAAGAGATCGTACCGGCCAGATCGGCACCAGTCAACCCGGCGGTGTCGATTTCCGGGCGAATCACGGTATAGTTGACGCGGCGGTAAACGTTCCCGTTTCGCAACCGTATTCATGTCCAGAACGCCTCCCCGGCGGGCCTCTTCATCGGCCGCTGGCGCTGCCGCGCCGGTCGTGCCGCTGTCGAGAGACTCGCAGCTGGCGGCCGAGATCAAGGCCCTCGTGGCCGGGGGCGAGCGCGATGCCGCGCGAGACCGGTACTCGGATCTGGTGGCGCGCCAGCAGCGACGGGCGGTGCGAATCGCGTATCAATACCTGCGCGACGCTCACGATGCGGATGAGGCGGTGCAGGACGCCTTCGTGAAGGTGTTCACGCACATTACCTCCTACCGCGAGGACCTCCCGTTCGAAGTCTGGTTCACGCGCATCCTCGTCAACGCGTGCCTGGACCTCCGGAAGTCACGCGCGCGCCGGCTGCGGTGGGCGGTGCCGATGTCATCGGCCACGGACACGACGCCGACCGATCCGCCGACGCGGGACCAGTCCCCGGAGCAGCGTCTCGTGTCGACGGAGCGCGCAAAAGAGATTGCCACGGCGGTCGAGTCGCTTCCGGGTCGCCAGCGCACGGTCTTCACGCTCTGCCACGTGGCCGAACAGACGACCGCCGAGGTCAGCCAGGCGCTGGGGTTGAGCGAGGCGACGGTTCGCGTGCATTTGTTCCGCGCCGTACGAAAGCTGCGGCGGCTGCTGGAGCGCGAGTAGCCATGACGTCACGCCATCTCTCCGACGATCGTCTCATCGAGTTGTGCATGCTCGAGGCGCCGTCCATGGCCGAGCAGCAGCACCTAGGGTCGTGTTGCCAATGCGACGCCCGGCGGGCGCGGCTGCTCGCGCTGCTCGATGACGTGTCGGACGTCGCCGCGGCGCAAGCCGACGCGGCGTTCCCGCCCGAACGTCTCGCGCGTCAGCAGGCGCGGATTCTCAGCCATCTGCAGCATGACGGCCGTCCCGCGCGCGTCATCACATTCCCTGCGGCGCATGCGTACGAGCCGATCGCCTCTCGCAGGCGTCCAGGCACGCGATGGATCGCCGCGGCAGCGGTGGCAGGCCTCGTGATCGGCCTCGTCGCCGGCCGCTTCGGACACGACTACTCGCTTGGCCGGCCGGGACCCGTGCGCGCCATCGTGGCACGCGCCGCCGGGGCTCCCGAGTTCCGTGCCGCCGGCAGCAGCGGCACCATTCGCGAGGCGTCGACCGACCTGTCGGATGAAGAGTTCCTCAGCGAGATTGAAATCGCCCTCGACAGTCCGACCGCTGCCGCGCTGCAGCCGCTCGACGATCTGACCCCGCTCCCGTGGGAAGTGCGTTAGCTCCTTGCCGCCCCTGATTTTCCGGAAGGGCCTCGATTTCAAGCACGAAGTCGCGGACGCGCTCTCGGAGAGCTACCACAGCGCTCTGGTCAATGCGATCAAGGACGACGACTACCGCTACGCGTCCGGGCGCCTGACGATCCATCTCGCGCGCGAGTTCGGGTTCTGCTACGGCGTCGACCGCGCCGTGGACTATGCCTACCAGACGCGCAAGCGATTCCCGAATCGACAGGTGCTCCTGACGGGAGAGATCATTCACAACCCGCACGTCAACGATCAGCTCCGGGCGCAGGGCATCCGCTTCCTCACCGACGAAGGCGAATCGATTGACGCGCTGACGCCGGACGATGTCGTCATCCTGCCGGCGTTCGGCGTGACGATCGAGCTGCTGGAGCAGCTCGATCGCCGCGGCTGCACGCTGGTCGATACCACGTGCGGATCCGTCCTGAATGTCTGGAAGAACGTGAAGCGGTATGCGCGCGACGGCTTCACGTCGGTCATTCACGGGAAGTACTGGCACGAGGAGACGCGCGCCACGGCTTCGCAGGCGCTACATGCCGGCACCGGGCACTACCTGGTCGTCCTCAATCGCGACGAGGCCGGAGTCGCCTGCAGCTACATCCGGCACGGCGGCGATCACCACGCCGTCCTCGCCCGCTTCCAGAATGCCGTCTCGCCGAACTTCGATCCGGACCGCGATCTGCAGCGCGTCGGCTGCGCCAACCAGACGACGATGCTGAGCTCGGAGTCGCTTGAAATCGGCGAAATGTTCCGCGATGCGGTCCGCGACCGGTACGGCGACGCGGGTCTCGCCGGGCGTTTTCGCGCCTTCGACACGATCTGCAGCGCCACCCAGGATCGCCAGGACGCCATCGCGTCCCTGCTCGATCAGCGGGCGCTCGACCTGATGGTCGTCATCGGCGGCTACAACAGCAGCAACACGTGCAACCTCGCGCGGATGTGCGAGGCAAGGGTTCCGACCTACCACATCGCGGCGCCGGAGTGCCTCGTCTCGGCTGAGACAATTCGGTACAAGCCGGTCACCGCCAAGCAGGAAGTGACAGCCGGCGGCTGGCTGCCGTCCCTGGGCGAGGTGTGTATCGGGTTGACTTCCGGCGCATCGACACCGGACAACCTGGTGGGCACGGCGATACGACGGCTCGATGAGCTGGCGAACGGCGCCGGGAATCCGCCTCGCGCCGGACGGGCGTAAGATTCAGCGTTTTCGGTTGGATCCGCACTCCGGGCGGTAAACGCCGCGGGAATGCCGGTCGTATTTTCGGACAAGAGCAGCCATGAAATCTTCAAGCACCCCTCGGCGATGCGCCGCGCTGATTGCCGTTGTGGCCGGCACCGTGTTGGTGTGCGCCCTCCCTGCCTTTGCGCAGGGATTCAAATGGTGGCAATCGGAGGACTTCCGGAAAGGACTGGGCCTCACGCAGGACCAGAGCGCCCGAATCGAAGGCGTCTTCCAGCACACGCTGCCCGCCCTTCGCAAGCAGAAGGAAGCGCTCGATCGGGCCGAAGCCGACTTCAACCTGATGATCGAGTCGAGCGACGACCCGCAGGTGATGGCGCAGGTCACCGTCGTCGAAGCGGCGCGATCCGAGCTCAACAAGTCGCGGACGATGATGCTGCTGCGCATGCGGCGCGTGCTCACGCCGGATCAGCGGATCAAGTTCGTCACGCTCCAGGAGGCGCGGAACCGCGGGCGCTCCGCGGGCGCTCACAGGCGATAGTTTTTCCCCACGGCGGAGCGCCCCATGACGACGTTTCACATTCGAATCCATTCCCACATCGGCGTCATCATGCTGGCCGGCATCGTCGTCAGCAACGCGATCCTGCTGGTTGACTACATCAACACGCTGCGCCGCCGCGACGGCATGCCGTTACGCGAAGCGGTCGAGGTCGGCGGCCGCACGCGGCTGCGGCCCGTGCTCATGACCTCCATTGCGACGATGCTGGGGCTGGTGCCCATGGCGATCGGTCTTGGCGACGGCGGAGAACTCCAGGCGCCGCTTGCACGCGTCGTGATTGGCGGGCTGCTGGCCTCGACGATGGTGACGCTGGTGCTCGTGCCGGCCGTCTACACGCTCTTCGAGGAAGGCTGGAAGGGACTCCGCAGAGGCGAGGCGTAACCTGACGGCGTAGGGGCGGGTCTTGAGACCCGCCCCTACCCTAATAACTCTCTCACCGTTTTCCCGGTCACGGGATCAATCCAATCCGGCGCCAGTTCGGCGAGCGGCTCGAGCACGAAGCGCCGCTCGCGGAAACGTGGATGCGGGACGATCAGTCCCGGCATCTCAATCACCGCCTCGCCGTACAGAATCAGATCGAGATCGATGGTCCGCGGCGCGCCGCCATACGGACGCTCGCGGCCGAAGCCGCGCTCGACTGCCAGCAGCACGTCGAGCACAGCGGGCGCAGACAACGTCGTCTCGCCGACGGCTGCGGCGTTGAGGAACATCGGCTGGCTGCCGCCGACGCCAACGGGCTCAGTCTCGTGAAAGGACGAGACGCGAAGGTGTGAGATGACCCTCGCCATCCCGGCGACGGCATCGCGAAGATGCTGTGCCCGGTCGCCGAGGTTGCTGCCGAGGGCGATGGCGACTTTCACTCCTGCCAGCGGCTCGGCAGCACGGCGCCGACGCGGGCCACGCCGCCGGTGCGGCGGCCGAGCACGTCCTCGGACCCTGCCGCCGATTGCTCGAACAGGCGCCTGTGTTCCATCGACTCGCCCAGGATCACGTTCAGCACGTTGCGATGCCGCGCGTGGGTCATCGGCTCGACGCGCGGCCGCCACCACTCCACGAAAGCGCCCAGGTACCGCGCGTCGTCCTCGAGGATGCTCCGGAAGGCGCTCGCGTCGGCCTTCTTCCCGGCCTTCGGCGCGGTCGGGGCCGGCACGGCCGTGGACGCCGGCGGCAGCACGGCGCCGTATTCCGCAAGCGCGTTCTGCAGCCACGTGAGCTGCGTCTCCTCGCGGTTGATCACGTACTGATAGGTGTTGTTGAAGTCGTAGTGGCTGACCACGCGGGCGCTGGCTTCGTGGTGCTCGAGGAGCGCGAGCCGTTCCGCGGCGAAGTCGGTCAGGAGCGTCTGCAGTTCGGTCATGCCTTCTGCTTCTCCTTGCAGGAGATGCAGACGCGCGTCCATGGAATGGCGTTGAGCCGCGCGTCGGCGATCGGCTCACTACAGTCACGACACAGGCCGTAGGTCCCCTCGTCGATCCTGTTCAGCGCCTCTTCGATCGCCTGGAGGATCTTCGCGTCGGTCTGTTTGAGCTTCAGCTGAATGTGAACTTCGTTGTTGCCGCTCGCCTGGTCCGCCATGTCGCCCTGACGGCCCGAGTTGTTCTCCATCGTCCACTGGAGCGGCTTCGCGGCGGTGCCGCCCAGCAGCTCGCCCCGCTTCTGCAGCAGCGCGCTGCGGTATGCCTCCAAATCCATCTGGCTCTTACTCCCAGTACCGGGCGCCGGCCTACAGACAACGCACACGCCGGCCCGGACAAAAGCCGATCTTAGCACGACGGTCGCGCGCGACTCCGGGTGCGCTATTCAGCGCGGAGTGTCGCCAGCGGTTTGTGGCGAAGCACATCGATGCTCGCCAGCACGCCGATCGTCGCGACCAGCACCGCGGTCACGCCAATGCCGACGATGGTGATGGAGGGAACGGCCGACCAGGTCATCTCGAGCGCATACCGCGCGACCGCCCAGCTCAGCACGATGGCGCCAAGCGCGCCGACCGTGCCGGCAATGGCGCCGAGCACGCCGTATTCGAGGAGCAGCATCGTGGCAATCAGGCGGCTGCTGGCGCCGAGGGTCTTGAGGATCGCGGCTTCATAGACGCGCTGGAACTTCGTCATCGACACCGCGCCAATCAGGATCAGAATTCCGGAGAACAGCACGAGGCCGCCGACAACGGTGATCCCGAGCGTGACGCCGTCAACGATGGTCTGAATTGTATCGAGCACCTCGCGGAGATCGATCACCGAGACATTCGGGTAGCGGGCGACGAGCGCCGCCTGCATGCGCGCCCTCGCTGCGGGATCGCGCGGGCCGTTCACCGACGAGATATAGGTGTGCGGCGCGGTGTCGAACGGTCCGGGGCGGAAGACGATCATGAAGCCGCCGGAACGGTAGTCGCGCCAGTTCACCTTCCGGACGCTCGTCACGCGGGCAGGGAGCGTGCGTCCCAGCACATCGAAGCGCATCTCGTCGCCGATGTTGATGCGAAAGCGCTGTTGAAGGCTCTCTTCGATCGAGACTTCCGCCCCGCCGCTCGACGGCGTCTTGTCGTCCCACCAGCGCCCCTGGAGCAACTCCTCGTTCGGATTGAGCTGCGGGCGGTACGTGATTGTGTATTCGCGCGAGAGCGAGCCGCGGCCGCGCACCTGCTCGTACGTTTCGAGGTTCACTTCGCGGCCCCGCACGCCGACGATCCTCGCTCGCAGGACAGGCACGACGTTCGGCGGCGCCTCGGACCCGTTTTGCTGATCGATGAAGGCCGCCAGGCTGTCCTTCTGATCCGCCTGGATGTCGATGAGGAACATGTCGGGCGCATCCCGCCCCACCTGCACCGCGAAGTCCAGCAGCAGGTTCGCCTGCAGCGTGCGGACGCCGAGGATGAAGAAGGTCCCGAGGCCGACGGCCAGCAGGATGACGCGCGTCTGGTTGCCGGGGCGCGCCACATGCAGCACGGCGTGGCGGAGCGCGAACGATCGCGAATGGCGCAGCGGCCGCACGGCCCGGACGAGCACGACGCCGGCCAGGTGCAGCACGAACGCGGTCGCCACCAATCCGCCCGACAGCATCAAGCCGACGCGCAGCGACCCCGCCTGCCAGGCCGCCACCGCCACGAGGCAGGCGGCTACTGCGGCGGTCATCGTCCATTTCACCCAGTCGATGCTCGGCATCGGCGGGATGTCGTGCCGCAGCAGGAGCGACGGCTTCACGTGACGCACCTCGAGCAGCGGCACAAGAGAAAAGAGCACCGACACGAGCAGGCCGATGGCAAACCCCTGTGCGACCGCGGCGAACGTCAGGCCGTACTCGACCTGCAGCACCGCGGCGACATTGCCGGCAATCGCGGGCACCGCCGCCACCGCGGCGGCCGCAATGCCCACACCGAGGAGACTGCCGGCCACGCCGAGGAGCAGCACCTGCGTCATGTAGACCGCGAGGATCTCGCGCGAGCTGGCGCCGACGCACTTCAGGATCGCGATGCTGCGGATCTTCTGCTGCACGAACACCCGCGTGACGCTCGAGACGCCGATGCCGCCGAGGATCAGCACGACCAGCCCGACGAGGCTCAAGTAGTTCTCGGCCCGCGTCAGGTTCTGGCCCATCTGGTCTTCGTTGCGGCGGTACGAGCGCACGCCGACGAATTCGTTCGCAAACGTGGAGCGGAGCGAATCGGTCAGCGGGTCGACCGCCGCCGCCGGCACCTGCAGCAGCAGCTGGTGCGACACGCGGCCCCCGAACGACAGCAGGCCGGTGTCGGCCATCGCGGCGTAGTCGATGATGACGCGAGGCCCGAGGCTGAACGCGCCGAGCCTGCGGCCCGGCTCGGATGCAATGACCCCGCGGATCTCGAACGGCACGTTGCCGATCAGCATGTGGTCGCCCACGTTGATGTCGAGCTGCGCCAGCAGCTCCGGCCGCACGAGCGCGCCGTGATTCAGCAGCACGTCGTGCGCGTACGTCCCGTCGCGCAGCCTCAGCGTGCCGTAGAACGGAAACGCGGCCTCGACGGCGCGCAGCTCCACCATCCGGGTGACCGCCTTCGACGTATCCGCCGGCCGCACCATCGTGGGCATCTCGATCGCCTCCGACGTCGCCGTGACGCGCCCGGCGCGCCGCTCCGCCGCCAGCGTGTCAATCACCTTGGGCGTGAAGCTGGTGTTGCTGGTGAGCAACAGGTCGGCGGCGATGAGCGATCTCGACTCGTGCGCGAGCCCAAGGCGCACGCTCTGGATCACCGAACGCAGCGCGATGATGGCCGCCACGCCGATGGCGATGCAGATGAAGAAGAACACGAGACGCCGCCACGAGGAGCGGATCTCGCGAAGCGCCATGCGCACGATGAAGGTCATCGGGTCGCCTCCAGTAACGGCTTGACGGGCCGTCCGTCCCGGAGCATCAGGCGCGAATCCGCCAGCGCCGCCAGGTCGACGTCGTGCGTCACCAGCATCATCGTCGTCTGGCGCGTGCGGCGGACCTGCAGCAACAGCTCCATGACCAGGCGCCCGGTCGTCGAGTCGAGGTTGCCCGTCGGCTCGTCCGCCAGGATGATCGGCGGATCGTTCGCCATCGCGCGGGCGATCGCGACGCGCTGCTGCTCGCCGCCCGAAAGCTGCGACGGGTAGTGGTGGCCGCGATCGGCGAGGCCGACTTCATCGAGCAGCCGCTTCGCCCGCGCGGCGGCGTCGCGCCGGCCCGCGATTTCCATCGGGATGAGAATGTTCTCGAACGCGGTGAGCGACGGCACGAGATGAAAGAGCTGGAACACGAACCCGATCTTCTCGCCGCGCAGCTTCGCCAGCGCATCTTCGCTCAGCTTCGCGATGTTGACGTCATCGATGAGGATCTCGCCGCTCGTCGGCGCGTCCAGCCCCGCGACGAGGCCGAGCAGCGTCGACTTGCCGCTGCCCGACGGGCCGAGCACGGCGAGAAACTGTCCCGACGCGATTGTCAGGTCGAGCGGATGAAGAATGGTGAGCGGGCGTCCGCCACTGTCGACTGTTTTCGACACCCCGCGCAGCTCGATCATCGATCCTGCTTGTCCAGCAGCGGCGTGAGCGCGCGCCACAGGTTGGCTTCGACAATCCGGGCGCCCGCAGGGTTTGGATGCATGCGGTCCGGGAGATTCAGGCTGGGATTGCCGGCCACACCGTACAGATAGAACGGCATGAAGGCCACGTGCTCCTCGCCCGCGACATCGCGGAAGACGCGCCGGAAGTCAGCGGTGTACGCGGGCCCGTAGCTCGGGGGCGCCTCCATGCCGGTGAGGAGCACGCCGATCCCCCGCTGCCGGGCGCGCGCGATGATCGCCTTCAGGTTCTGCTTCATGTCCGTCACCGGCAAGCCGCGCAGCCCATCGTTGGCGCCAAGCTCGATCACGAGAATCCGGACGTTCCCGTCAAGAGACCAGTCGAGACGACGAAGGCCGCCCGCCGACGTATCTCCAGACACTCCCGCGTTGACGACCTCGTACTTGTAGCCGCCGGCGTCGAGCTCTTTCTGGATCAGCGAGGGGACGGACTGCTCGACGTCGAGTCCATATCCCGCGGTGAGGCTGTCTCCAAGAAACACGATGCGCGGACGCGACAACGAGGCCTGGTCCGCGACCTGAGCGGAGGCAGACGATGACGCGGCTCGCGAGACAGCCGGCTCACTCGGTGAGCAGGAGGCTGCCGCCATCGAAACCGCGACGATGAAACCGCGCATCAGGATCGTCATCTGCCGTAAAGTCACTATGTTATATGACTCACTTCTCTCTCGACCCTGGAGCCGCGTCCGGGGCGCTTGACACGGTTTTTTCACAACTCGATCGGCTGCGCTTCGCGGACGCGCTCTGGGAGCGCCGCCTCGATGTCTGGACGAGCGATTCCGCCGTCCAGCAGAAGATTGCGAACCGGCTCGGATGGCTCGACGCGATCGACTTCATCACAACGCAACTGGGACGCATCGAGGCATTCGCGGACAGGATCAGGACGAGCGGCCTCACCGACGTCGTCCTGCTCGGCATGGGCGGCTCAAGCCTCGCGCCCGAGGTGTTTCATCGCGTGTTTGGACGCTCGGACGACTTTCCGCGGTTCCGCATGCTCGATTCGACCGACCCCGACGCCGTGCGCGACGCGATCGCCAACGCGGGGACCTCCCTGTTCGTGCTCGCGAGCAAGTCCGGAACGACCCTCGAGCCGAACGCGATGGCGGCGGCGGCGCGCCGGCGGGTCGAAGCCGCCGGCGTCAAGGACTGGGCGTCGCGATTCATCGCGATCACCGACGAAGACACGGAGCTGCATCGGCGCGCGCTGAACGACGGCTTCCGAGACATCTTCATCAATCCGCCTGACATCGGCGGCCGCTACTCCGCCCTCACGTTCTTCGGGATCGTGCCGGCCGCGTTGATGGGCATTCCGCTGGGCTCCGTGATCGATCAGGCGCGCGCGATGGCCAGCGCCTGCCGGTCGGCGGATCCGCGAACGAATCCCGGCCTTGCGCTGGGGGCGCTGATGGGCGCCGCGGCGCTCATGGGCCGCGACAAGCTCACGCTGCTCCTGCCCGCTCGCCTCGAATCGTTCGGCCTGTGGGTTGAACAGCTCATCGCGGAGAGCACAGGCAAGCGGGGCACGGGCATCGTCCCGATCGTGGGCGAGACTCCCAACGCCCCGCTGGGCAGCGATCGCGTCGTGGTGGCCGTGCGGTTCGGAGATAACGGGCCCGACGAAAAGCTCACCGATCGAGTACGCGCGGCGGGCGTTCCGCTCATGACGCTCGAGATGCCGTCCATCGATGCGCTTGGCGCGGAATTCTTCCGATGGGAAATCGCCACCGCAACGGCAGGCCGGCTGCTGGAGATCAACCCGTTCGACGAACCGAACGTGCAGCAAGCCACGGATGCGACCCGCGCCCTCCTGCAGACGTACACGACGAAAGGGCAGCTCCCCGGGGGCCAGCCGGATTCAACGCTCGATGGGATCCCGATCACGCTCACGCGCGCCGCGCGCGAGGGGCTCGGGTCACGCGGCACCGATGCATTCCTCCGCATGCTCGGCCCGTCCGACTATTTCGCTCTCCTCGCGTACGTGCCGCCGGATCACGACACGCTGGCGCCGGCTCTTCGCGACTTCCGTAACCGGATCGCGATCGACAATCGCTGCGCGACGATGTTCGGCTACGGCCCGCGCTACCTGCACTCGACAGGGCAATTGCACAAGGGTGGCGCCAACAACGGGGTCTTTCTGATCATCACGGCAGCGCCAGAGGGAGACCTCCCCATCCCCGGCTCACCCTACTCATTTGGCGTCCTCGAGATGGCCCAGGCGCTTGGCGACTTCCAGTCGCTCGAGAGTGCCGGCCGGCGGGCCGCACATGTACATCTGGCCGATCGAAACGCAGTGTCTTTGAAAGAACTGGCCGACTTATTCTTCCCGCCGGCGTAATGGCAGGGGTCATCGAGGCTGTATACCTTGTATACTCCCGCGAGTGACGACCGCCACGGTGCAGTCGCTGCTTGCGCGGACCCGGGCCGCCCTCGAACGGGGGCGCGGCGCCGAGGCGGCGCAGATCCTCGGGCCCGCCCTTCGCTCGGGTTCGCTGCCCCGCGAAGATGAGTTTGCCATCCGCTCCGCGCTCGCGGAGGCGTGGCTCCTGCAGGACGATCTCACGCAGGCCGCCGCCACCGTTGGACGTCCACCCGACGCGCTTCGCGAGCCGATCAGCGACGCGCAGCTCTCGACGCTCTGGCGGCTCCACGGCCGCATCACCTACGCGCGCGGTGAGCAGTCGCGCGCGATCGCGCTCCATACGCGCGCGCTGAAGCACGCCGAGCTCGCGCACGACTCGCGCGCGATCGGCCTCGCGCACTACGAGCTGGCGCTCTGCTACAAGCAGGTCGGCGACACCGGCATCGTCCGCGAGCATCTCACCGAGGCGGCATCGGCGCTTCACGCCGCCGGCGACCGCCGCCATCTCGCGCTGGTGCATTCCCTCTCCGGCGTGCTGCTCGCGCTATCCGGGCGCGCCGACGAAGCGAGCGCCGCGCTCAGGCAAGGTGAGCGGCTCGCGATGGCCATCGAGGCCGACGACGTACTCGCCGGCATCGTGCACAACCAGGCGAACGTCGCCCTGATGAAGCATCAACATGAACAGGCGCTCGCGCTCGCGGAGCGCAGCGTCGCGCTGCACGAGACGCTCGCCTCCGGCCACGGCCTCGCGGTGGCGCTGGCGACGCTCGGGCAGACTTTCGTGCAGCTCGGCGAACTCGAGCGCGCCGAGCAGATCCTCACGCGCACGCTCGAAGTGCGCAGCCCGGTGCAGTTCCACGAGACGACCGGCGCCGTCTTCGACACCCTCGCGCAGATTCACCTGATGCGCGGCTCGTACGAGCGCGCCGGCGAGTACCTCCGTCTTGCGAGCGACGCGTACGGCGCGCAGACGATGCGATGGTACGAATGGTCGCTGAAAGTACTCGGCGTCAAGCTCGCGATCCGCCGCGGCGCGTACGACGAAGCCCTCGCCATGGCCGATGAGCTCGCGAAAACGCCCGGGGTGCCGCCGGCCGAGACGATCCAGGCGGATCTGGCCGCGTGCGAGGCGCTGGTCGCGGCGAACCGCATCGCCGAGGCGGAGCAGCGCATTGTGTCGTGCGAGGGCCGCCTTGATCCCCGCACGGCTCCAGCCAACTGGGGCGAGTTCCTCCGCATCCGCGGCGCGGTGCACGAGGGCTCGCAGCGGTATTCGGCCGCGTACCACGACGTCGCGCAGAGCGTGAACATGTTCGAGCTGCTTGGCGAGCGTTACCAGGCAGCGCTCAGCCAGCTCGCGCTCGGACGGCTGGCGGCACGCACCGGAACGCGCCTCACCGCGGATCGGCATCTCGATCAGGCCGCCTCGGTGTTTCGAACGCTGGGCGCGCAGCGCGATCTCGCTGAGGTGGAGGAGGCGCGCGCGCGCCTCGCGAAGATCCTCCCGGGCGAGCCGGTCCCGTCGCCCGCCGACGCGGATGATGCCGTGGTCCGCCGGCTGATCGATGCGTCGGTCCTGTCCGATTTGCTCGCACGTGAAACGACAGCCGCCCTGCTCGAGACGACCGAAGCCGACGCCGCGGTGATCTTCGTCGTCCCGTCCAGCGGCGACACGCGCATCGTCGCCGCGGCCGGATGCGACGCCGGCGTGGCGCGAGCGCTCGCGCGGTCAGCCGCGCAAGGCAGCAGCGCATACGGCGAGGGACTGCTCATGACCGAGCCGCTCGGACGCGATCACGATGGCCCCCGCTTCTGCACCGTCGTCGCGGCGCGGCGGCTGACAGAATCGGCGACCCGCCGGCTTCGCATGTTCGCCGCGGTCGCCAAGCAGGGGTTCGACCTGTGCGGCGCGCGGGAGCGCCGCGCGGCGGTCGAGCCGAGCAACGAGCGTCCCCTGGAGCCGCTGCTGCCCGGGTTCATCTGCGCAAGCGCCGCCATGAATCGTGTTGCCGGCCAGATTCAACGCCTGCGGGGTCACAACCTGACCGTGCTGATCACCGGCGAGAGCGGCACCGGCAAGGATCTGGTCGCGCGTGCTATCCACATCGGCTCGCCGCGGAGCTCCGCGATGTACCTCCCCTACAACTGCACGACGACGCAGCGCGACCTCGCGGACAGCCTGTTGTTCGGCCACAAGCGCGGCAGCTTCACGGGCGCGATCACCGATCAGCAGGGCCTCATTCGTACGGCGGCGGGCGGCACGCTGTTTCTTGACGAGATCGGCGACCTCCCACTCGATGTCCAGCCGAAACTGCTTCGCTTTCTCGAGCAGGGCGAGGTGATGCCGCTGGGCGAGACGCGGCCCCAGGGGGTCGATGTCCGCGTGCTGGCCGCGACCAACGCGGATCTCGCGCAGCGCGTCGCGGACGGAAAGTTCCGTGAGGACCTCTATTACCGTCTCAGCGTCATCCGGATCCACGTGCCGCCCCTTCGCGATCGCCGCGAGGAGATTCCCCACCTGAGCACGCTCTTCCTGCGTGAAGCCTGCGAGCGCCTCGGCAAGCCGGACATTCACCTCGGCTCGGTGACGCTTGATCTGTTCGACCGATACTGGTGGCCCGGCAATGTGCGCCAGCTGCGTAACGAGGTCCAGCGGGCGGTGGCCATGAGCCCTCCCGGCGGAACGATCGAGCCCGATCAGTTGTCGGCCGACCTGACGGCGCCTGCACCGTCGGCCACCTTAGGGGGATCGACCTCAGGCTCGATGCGCCCCGCGACGGCCCGTAACCTTGCAGCCGCCGTGGAGCAGGTCGAACGGGAAGTCATCGGCGCGGCGCTCCACCGCGCGAGCGGCAACATCTCCGAAACAGCACGCGTTCTTGGACTTACAAGGCGAGGTCTCTATCTCAAGATGCGGCGCTTGGGACTTGATGGCGTCTCTGCGGATATCTAGTAACCATGTATACAGGGGTGTGTATATGAACTATCCATGAGGGAGCGGAACTCACCGAGAGCCCGATTACGATTCCGCCAGTTTTTGCCGGGAGATCCGGAGAGTGCAACAGGCGGGCTGACAATAGCGACATGGGTCTCGACATTGATAGGTCGAATGGCGCAACCAGTTTCATCAGGGGGGCCCAGGGTGATTCAAACCGTCGCGATCTCACAGAGACAGTCCGCCGAACAGCATGAGCGCATCGGTGCGCGCCGCAAGGTTCGCGTACCCGGCCGCCTCACGTGGCGCGATTCCACGGGCACGCTTCGCTTCGTGTCGATCGTCACGTGCGACGTCAGCGACCTCGATGCGTTCGTCGAGTGCCAGGTGCCGGCGTCGATTCCGCTGTATCGCCTCGTGCACTTCCAGATCGAGCGGGCTTCGCGCGAGTGCATGGAATTGCCCGCGCCGCTGCGCCACGGCAAGGTGCTGTCGGCCGTCTATCGCGTCGGTCCGTATCGCTCCGCCACCGGGACGCCTCACGGCTACGCGCTTCGCCTGCTGATTGAGCCGCACCGCTCGACCGCGGCCGAGACGGTGGCGCTGGCGAACTAATCGGAAATCGGAAATCAAGAACGAAGATTCGAACGATTGATGACTGCTGTCGATCGAACGATTGACGATTGGTGGAATTGATTTCGTCAATCAACAACAGTCTTCAATCGCCCACTCTCCACTCCCAGATTTAGATTCCCTGCATCGCCATAGAGGCGCGTCGCGCTGTCCAGCAGCTTATACTGGTGGGTCCGTTGACCATGCTGGAGGCTCAATCCCCGGCGCTCGTCGCGTCGTTCGCGCGTCTCCTCGCGGAAGCGCCGTCACTGGACGAGGTGCTCTCGCGCATGGCGCTGCTGCTGCGCGACGCGATCCCCTTCGAGCAGCTGCACGTGCTGCGGCTCGACCGCGCGGAGTCGGTGACGCTGTACGTGGTGCGCGCGTCGGGAGAGCTCGAGGTGACCGGCCACCTGATTGGCGACGCGGGAACGCCGGCCGCCGATCCACGCGATGGGGACGAGCGCTCGAAGGTGATCTGCACCGTCAAGCGGGGCGCCCGCGTCCAGGGTGCCGTCTGGCTCACCTCGAGCGAGCCGAACGCGTTCAACGAGCAGCACGAAGAGCTGCTCGAAATGGTCGCGGATCTCCTCGCGATGGCGCTGTACCACGATTCGATTCGGACCACCGACTCGCGGCGGCGGGACCGGATTGACGCGCTGGTGCGCCTGCTTCATACGGTCGCCGAATCGCTCGACATCCGGCTTGTCTTCCCGCAGATCTCCGACGTCGTTCGCGACGTGCTCCCCCACGACGTGCTCGCGCTCACGGCATGGGCCGAAGATGGACTCTCGTTCCGTGTGTATGCGCTGGCCGGCGCCGAGGCACCGGACGAAGCGTTCTGGGCGCCGACGCTGCTCACGCCCGAGGACCGGGTCCTGCTGCATCGCAACTCGTACATCATCCACGACGTGAACAGCGAGATCGCGGCGGAAACCGTGCGCGGCCGCCTGCTGCGGATCGTCGGCGCGCGATCGGCGTTGCGCGTCGCGATCCCGCTCGGCAGCGGCGTGTTCGGATCGCTGTTCTTCCTCGCGCGCGAGCCGGGACGGTTTTCGGACGACGACGTGGACTTCGCGCGGCAGGTGGCCGATCACCTCGCGCTGGCGCTGTCGCATCAGCGGCTCGCGGAGGCGGCGCGCCGCGATGCCGAGGCGCGCGAGACGGCGGCGCGGCTCGAAGCGCAGGTCGCCACGCTGAGGCGCGAGCTCGAGGCGCGCACCGGAGAGCGTCGCGTGGTCGGCCACTCGCGCCAGTGGCAGGATGTGCTCGCGCAGGCTGCGCGCGTCGCGCAGACCGAAACGACGGTGCTGCTGACCGGGGAATCGGGCACCGGCAAGGAAGTCATCGCGCGGTTCCTGCACCACGCGTCGCGCCGCAGCCAGGGACCGTTTGTCGCGATCAACTGCGCGGCGCTTCCGGATCAGCTGCTCGAGTCGGAGCTCTTCGGCTACGAGCGCGGCGCGTTCACGGGCGCGGTCGCCGCCAAGCCGGGACGGATCGAGATCGCCAACGGCGGCGTGCTCTTCCTCGACGAGGTCGGCGAGATGGCGCCGCAGGTCCAGGCCAAGCTGCTGCGCGTGCTCGAAGAGCGCGAGTTCCTGCGGCTGGGCGGCACGCGCCTCCAGCGCGCCGACATCCGCGTGATCGCCGCCACCAACCGGGATCTCCACGCCGCGATGAAGCGCGGAGACTTCCGCGAAGACCTCTACTACCGCCTTGGCGTGTTCGAGATCGCGCTGCCGCCGCTGCGCGACCGGCTCGACGATGTGATCGAGCTTGCCGACATGTTCCTGGATGAAATCGGGGAAACCGTCGGGCGTCCCGCCGCCGGCATCGAGCGCGAGGCGAAGAACCAGCTCCTGGCGTACCCGTGGCCCGGCAACGTCCGCGAGCTGCGCAACGCGATCGAGCGCGCCGTGATTCTTGCCGACGGCGGATTCATCCGCAGCGAGCACCTCCCCGTCAGCGCGACGCGGCCCAGGCCTTCCACCGATGCCTCCTCGGTGGACGCGCCGTTTCCGGCCGGCGGCGTGAACCTTGAAGCGATCGAGCGCTCGCTCGTGATCAAGGCGCTCGCGCAGGCGCGGCACAACAAGACGCGCGCCGCCACGCTGCTCGGCCTCACCCGCGCACAGCTCTACTCTCGCATCGAGAAGTACGGCCTCGCGGACACGGAATCCTAGGCCGGGCCGTCGTGTCGCCTTCCCTCAGACGCGCGCTGCTGATCGGTTGCGCCATCGTCCTCGTTCTGGCCCTTGCGGGCGCGACGTATCAAGGCGTCGCGACGGCGCTCGAGCGGCGGCAGTTCCCTCATCCCGGCCGCCTCGTCGACGTCGGCGGACACCAGCTGCATCTGTACTGCATGGGCAGCGGCTCGCCCACCGTCGTGCTCGAGGCGCCGGCCACGGCGATGTCGTCGGCGTGGGCGTGGGTGCAGTCGGACGTGGCGAACACGACGCGCGTCTGCAGCTACGATCGCGCAGGGCTTGGATGGAGCGAGGCAGGCGATGCGCCGTTCACCCCGCAGGCGGTGCCCGCCGAGCTGCATGCCTTGCTGCAGCGCGCGGGCGAGCATCAGCCGTACGTGATGGCAGGCGCGGAGCTGGGCGCCGCGTTCGCCTCGCTCTATGCGTCCACGTACCCCGATGAGACCGCGGCGCTGGTCGTGATCGATCCTCCCGGGCGGTACAGCAGCAGTCTGCCGTCGACGGGCGCCACAACGTTCCTCACCGTGTCGCCATGGCTGGCGCGCACGGGAGTCCTTCGCGCGATGCGGACGCTTTCGAACAGCGCCGCCGGTCTTCCCCAGCCGGCCGCGGGCGCGCTCAGCTCATTTCTGAATCGACCCGATCACCTGACGCGCGCGGCCAGCGAGCTTGCCCGCTGGGATGAAACGGTGCAGATGGCCGAGGCCGCGCCGCTGCGGCGGCAACTGCCGCTCACCCAGGTGCAGGTGGAGGGACGCGATCGCGTGGCGCTGCTGGCGAATCGCCGCGACGGGCAGGATGTGGCGGACGCAATCGCGCGCGCCATCCGGACCGTGCGCGCACCGCGTCGTTGAAGACCGACGCGGTCTTCTGGTACCTTCACCGGGATGCGGACGCTCGTCATCGCCCTCACGGTGCTTCTCTCGTGGTCCGGATCGGTCTCCGCGCAGCGGCTGCCGGGCAATGTGACCCCCGATCACTACACGCTCTGGTTTGCTCCCGATCTCCAGAACGCGACGTTCCGCGGACGCGAAACCGTCCAGGTGGACGTGAAGGCCGCGACATCAGCCGTCACGCTCCACGCGGCCGAGATCCAGTTTGGTGACGTCACGATCACTGCAGGAGGCCGCACCCAGGCTGCGCGCGTCACGCTCGACGAGAAGAACGAGATCGCCACGCTGAGGGTTGGCCAGGCGCTGCCCAAAGGCCCCGCCTCCATTCAGATCACCTTCACCGGCATCCTGAATGACAAGCTTCGCGGCTTCTACCTGAGCAGGGCGAATGGCCGCCGGTACGCGGTGACCCAGATGGAGGCGACCGACGCGCGGCGCGCGTTCCCTTGCTTCGACGAGCCTGCGTACAAAGCCACGTTCGACATCTCGCTGCTCGTCGACAACGGCGACACGGCGATCTCGAACGGCGCGCAGGTATCGGACACGCCGGGTCCCGAGCCCGGCAAGCACACGGTGACGTTCGCGCCGACGCTGAAGATGTCGAGCTACCTCGTGGCCATGCTCGTCGGCGATTTCGTCTGTCGCGACGGCGGCGCCGACGGGATCACGATCCGTGTCTGCTCGACGCCCGACAAGCTCCCGCTCACCGGCTTCGCGCTCGAGGCCGCGCAGCAGGAGGTCAAGTTCTACGACGACTACACGGGCATCAAGTACGTGTTCGGGAAGCTCGACATCATCGGCGTCCCCGACTTCGCCGCCGGCGCGATGGAAAACGCCGGCGCGATCACGTTCCGCGAGGAGTACCTGTTCGCCGATCCCGAGCGCGCGTCGCTCAGCACGCGCAAGACGATCGCGTCGATCATCTCCCACGAAATCGCCCACCAGTGGTTCGGCGATCTCGTGACGATGAAGTGGTGGGATGACATCTGGCTCAACGAGGGGTTCGCGACGTGGATGGCCAACAAGCCGCTCGCCGCGTGGCACCCGGAGTGGCACGTCGATCTGGACGACGTCGAGGAGACGCAGGCGGCGATGGGGACGGACGCGCTTCGCGCGACGCGGCCGATCCGGACGAAGGTCGAGACGCCCGAACAGATCAACGAGGTCTTCGACCGGATCGCTTACGAGAAGACCGCCTCCGTCCTCCGCACGCTCGAGAGCTTCGTCGGCGCCGACCTGTTTCGCAAAGGCGTAGCGTCATACCTCCGCAAGTATTCGTTTTCGAACGCAGCGGGCGAGGATTTCTGGAACGAGGTGGCGCGCGTCACGGGCAAGCCTGTCGACCGGATCATGAAGCTGTACATCGAGCAGCCGGGCGTCCCGGTCGTCTCGGTGACCGCACGCTGCACGGGGAACGCCACCCAGGTCGCGCTGCACCAGGAACGGTTCGTCGGCGTTCCCGCCGCAGCCGCTTCGCCGTCTCCGCTCTGGACGATCCCAGTCTGCTTCAAGACTCCAGGCAGCGCCGCTCCGCAGTGCGAGGTGCTCGATCGCCGCGACCAGAAGGCGACGCTTCCGAGCTGCTCGGCACACGCGTTCGCCAACGCCGACGCGCGCGGGTACTACTCCACGGAATATCCGCCGGAGGAGGTTCGCGCGCTGGCGCGCACCGCGCAGGGCTCATTGACCCCCGGCGAGCGTGTGAGCCTCCTCGGCGACGAATGGTGGATGGTGCGCGCGGGCCGGCACGACATCGGCGTGTATCTCGACCTCGCCTCGTCGCTGGCGGCCGACGATGTCCCGCCCGTCACTCAGCAGATCAGGACGGGGCTCGCCTTCACCGGTGAATACATCGTCATGCCCGGCGACTCTCAACGCTTCCAGGAATGGATCCGCGAGCGGTTCACGCCGGAGCTCAACGCGCTCGGCCTGCCGGGCGATGCGGCGGACAGCGATGAGCAGCAGAGCCGGCGCGCGACGTTGCTCTCGCTGATTGGGATGACCGGAGACTCCACCGACATGCAGCGGCGCGCACGCGAGCTGGCGCTGAAGTACATCGACGATCCGCATTCGCTGCCGCCGACCCTTGCGTCGATGGTGCTGAACGTCGCCGCTTTCGGCGGCGACGTGATGCTCTACGACCGGTACGCCGCACAGCTGGCGAAGCTGTCGGCGCAGCCCGAGGAGTACTACCGCTTCTTCAGCGCGCTGCCCTCGTTCCGGGATCCACGGCTTGTGCAGCGCACGCTGGAGTTCGCCGTCTCGCCCGCGGTCCGGACGCAGGACACCGGGCAGTTGATTGGCGGCCTGCTTTCGCGTCCCTGGGGTCGCGATGAGGCGTGGACGTTTGTCCAGGCGCAATGGGAGGCGCTGACGAAACTGCTGGGCACCTTCCAGGGGATTCCCGGGATCGTCCGCACGCTCGGCGGTTTCTGCTCGCGCGACAAGGCCGGCGAGATCCGGCAGTTTTTCCAGGCGCATCCCGTGCCGGCGGTTGAACGCACGCTCCGCCAGTCGCTGGAGCGCATCGAGAACTGCGCGGCGGTCGCGGCACGCCAGGCGCCGGCCGCGTCGATGTGGCTCGCGTCAGCTACACACTGATCAGGGGTGCGAGGGGTGCGAGGGGTGTTGCGAGAGGTGCGAGGGGTGCGAGAGGTGCGAGGGGTGTT
>JAHFUO010000036.1:0-23821 GCA_023265015.1 Acidobacteriota bacterium
CTCCACCAGGTCCAGCAGCTCCGGGTCGTCCACCGCGTCCACCTTGTTGAGCGCCACCACCAGATACGGCACGTTCACCTGCCGCGCCAGCAGCACGTGCTCCCGCGTCTGCGGCATCGGGCCGTCCGTCGCGCTGACCACGAGGATCGCCCCGTCCATCTGCGCCGCCCCCGTGATCATGTTCTTGATGTAGTCGGCGTGCCCCGGGCAGTCCACGTGCGCGTAGTGCCGGTTCGCCGTCGAATACTCCACGTGGCTCGACGCGATCGTCAGGATCTTCGTGTCGTCCCGCCGCCCTTGCGACTCCGACGCCTTCGCCACCTGGTCATACGAGACGAACTTCGCCCACCCCTTGTCGGCCGCCACCTTCGTCAGCGCCGACGTCAGCGTCGTCTTGCCGTGGTCGATGTGCCCGATCGTCCCCACGTTCACGTGCGGCTTCGAACGATCAAATTTCTCTTTCGCCATTTCGATTCATCCGTCTCTCTTCGTGGGGCGGGTCCCGCGCCAGCGGACCCGCCGGGTCCGCTTCGCGGCACCCGGCCTACGTACGCCACTGGCCTGCTGGCTGGCCTGCCAACCAAAGCTCGCGTAGCGAGCGAAGGTTGGAGCCGATGACCAGGATTGAACTGGTGACCTCGTCCTTACCAAGGACGCGCTCTGCCAACTGAGCTACATCGGCTCGTAAGTCGGCAGCCGGCAGCTCGCAGCCGGCAGAACACACGGCCCGCTGCCTGCTGCCCGCTGCCTGCAACGTATGGAGCGGGAGACGGGGATCGAACCCGCGACCAACAGCTTGGAAGGCTGTGACTCTACCACTGAGTTACTCCCGCCTTCGCGCCTCACGCGCGTCCCTCGCTCGGCGCTTCCACCTCCGCGCTTTCGCGCTCCGGCGGACAAGTCGGCGGGCAAGCCCGCCGCGCCAAAAACCCTCTGCCCTGCCTCACCTCCCAAGCCCGACTCGCCCTCGACTTGGCCTGCCAACCGTAGCTCGCGGAGCGAGCGAAGGTTGGTGGGGAGGGGAGGGTTCGAACCTCCGTAGCCCGAAGGCGGCAGGTTTACAGCCTGCTGCGATTGACCGCTCTGCCACCTCCCCGTTTGTACTGTTTGGAATCCGTGCGTTCGGCGCGTTTCTGAAGACCTCTACGAACAAGTTCGGACGAAGCAGCCGCGGAGCCGGCCCTGTGGAGCTGGCGGAGGGATTCGAACCCCCGACCTGCTGATTACAAATCAGCTGCTCTACCGGACTGAGCTACGCCAGCCAGACAAAGAGCGAATTATAGCACTTCCCGTGCCAGCCAAACCACTCCGAGTCAGTGTCGGTGCAGGGGCGGGTCTTAATCAAGGCCCGCCCCTACGACGCGCCCCTGCGCGTGCGCTGCCGAACCGCTTCGAACAGGACGATTCCGGCCGCAACCGAGACGTTGAGGCTCCCGACATGGCCCCGCATCCGAATCGACGCCAAGTGGTCGCAGCGTTCACGCACCAGACGGCGCAGTCCGGCCCCTTCCGCCCCTAGGACGACGGCGGTCGGCACCGTGAAATCGATGGCGTCGTAGGAGGTCGGGGCCTCGCCCGCGAGACCGATCGTCCAGAGCCCCGCATCCTTCAGCTCCTCGACGGTGCGCGCAATGTTCACGACTTCAGCGATCTTCACGTGCGCCACGGCGCCGGCCGATGCCTTGGCCGCCGCCCCGGCAAGCGCCGCGGATCGACGGCTCTGGATGACAACGCCATCCACGCCGGCCGCGTCGGCCGTCCGGAGAATCGCGCCGAGGTTGTGCGGATCCTCGATGCCGTCCAGGACGACGAGAAGCGGGGCCGCTGCCGCGCCGCGCACCAGCTCGTCGACGCTGAACTCCGCGCCCTCGTCGATGTCGGCGACAACGCCCTGGTGCACGCCGCGCCGCGACTCGCGCTCGAGCACGTTGGCCGGGACGCGCCGCACACGCACGCCGCGCTCGTCCGCCAGCGTCAGCAGCTGGCGCAGGCGATCGTTGCCGCGCTCGGCGCCGCCGCTCGAGAGGCGAAGCTCCTTCACGCGGCCGGCGCGCAGCGCTTCCAGAACGGGATTGATCCCGTAGATGATCATCTCTACCTGCCGGACTTTTCGAGCTCGTAGAGAAACGCGGATGCGCGTTCGGCCGCACCGAGGATCGACCGCACACCGCCGCCCGCCAGGCGCGCGCCCTTCTCGATCAGCGGCACAGCAAGATCGAGCTCCACTCCCTCGGGCTCGCCGGTCAGCGCCAGCCGGATGGGATGAAAGAGCGCCCTGCCCTTCGCGCCCGTCTTCTCGCGAACGCGCGCCGCGACCGCGCGGAACGTCTCGCGATCGTTCAGCGGCCCGGACGAGGCGAGCTCCCCGGCGAGCGCCGCGATCACGTTGCGCGACGCGTCCGCCTCGCCGCGCACGGCGGGATCCTCGAGCGCGCGCGCCGCGGCATAGTCGAACAGGAAATGCAGACGCGCAGGGACCTGGTCGAGCCGATCGAGGGACGCGGCCGCTACTGGAACGGCCTGCGCGAGAAACTCGAGTCCCGCGTCAGTCGGTTGAGACACCCATCCGTGCTGCTCGAGAAACGGCACCGCGAGGCGCGCCAACCGGTCCGGCGCCGCCGCCTTCAGGTAGTGGCGATTCACCCACGCGAGCTTTTCCGGATCGAACACGCCGGCGCTCTTGCCGACGTCCTCGATGCGGAACCGCCGCGCGAGCTCGTCGAGCGGCAGCAGCTCCTCTCCCTCACCGGGCGACCAGCCAAGCAGCGCCAGATAGTTGGCGAGCGCCTCCGGAAGGTATCCGCGCTCGCGGAACTCGGAGACCGACGTCGCGCCGTGGCGCTTCGACAGCTTCGAATGATCCGGGCCGAGCACCATCGATACGTGCGCAAACAGCGGCGGCTTCCATCCGAGCGCCTCGTAGAGAAGCAGCTGCCGCGGCGTGTTCGAGATGTGATCCTCGCCCCGGATCACGTGCGTGATCTCCATCAGGGCATCGTCGATGACGACCGCGAAGTTGTAAGCGGGAACACCGTCGGAGCGAACGAGCACGAAGTCGCCGATGACCTCGCTGTTGAAGGAGACTTCACTGCGGACGATATCGTTGAAGGTAATATCGCGGGCTTCGTCGGCAACCCGGAAGCGGATGACGGCGGGCTCGCCGTTCTCGATGCGGCGCCGCGCGTCGTCGCGCGGGATGTTGCGGCAGCGGCCGATGTATTTCGGCGGCCGGCCGGCGCGCAGCGCCTGGTAGCGATCCATCTCGAGCTGCTCTTCGGCGCAAAAGCAGTGATACGCCTGGCCGCGCGACATCAGCTCCACGGCGTGCGCGCGGTAGATGTGCAGCCGCTCCGACTGGCGATAGGGACCGTGCCTGCCGCCGCCGTCCGCCCCTTCATCCCAGTTCAGGCCAAGCCAGCGGAGGTCGTCGATGGCAGTGCTCTCCGCGCTCTTCGTCGAGCGCGCGAAGTCGGTGTCCTCGATGCGGAGGATGAGGGTGCCGCCGGCGCCGCGCGCCATCAGCCAGTTGAAGAGCGCCGTCCGCGCGTTGCCGACGTGGAGCTGCCCGGTTGGACTCGGGGCGAATCTGAGGCGCATGGGATCAGACTGTCCTCGAAAAATGACCTCCGACCCCATGTAACAACGCAACCGCGTGCACGGCGATGGACTCGCCGGCGCCCATCGAGTCGGCCCCCTCGTTGGTCTTGCCCTTGACGCTCACCTGCTGCGCGTCGACGGCGAGCGCCCGCGCGATGTTGCCGCGGATCGCATCGATGTGCGGGAGCAGCTTCGGCTGCTGCGCGATCACGACGAGGTCGACGTTGATGATCGCGTAGCCCGCGCGCCTGACGATCGCCGCCGCGCGCGTCAGCAGCATCACGCTGTCAGCATCTTTCCACGCGGCGTCGGCATCAGGAAAGTGACGGCCGATGTCGCCGGCGGACGCCGCGCCGAGAATCGCGTCGGCGATCGCATGGCACACGGCATCGGCGTCCGAATGTCCCTGCAACCCTTTCTCGAACGGGATCCTGACGCCGCCGAGCACGAGCGGACGTCCCGCCACGAGACGGTGCAGGTCGTACCCGTTGCCGATGCGCAAGCCCTCGACCCCGCTGGGGCCAGGTGCGCCGACCAGGCGCTCTGCCATTTCGAGATCCTCCGGCGTGGTGATTTTCAGATTCCGCGGATCGCCGTCGACCAGCCACACGTGGTGCCCGGCCTGCTCAGCGAGCGTCGCTTCGTCGGTCGCGTCAGCCGCGTCCGATGCGAGCGCCAGCGCATCGCGCAGCACGCCGGCGCGAAATGCCTGCGGCGTCTGCGCCAGGAAGATTTCGCTTCGAGGCAGCGTCCCCCGGATCACGCGCGCCGCGTCGCCGCGCTTGACCGTGTCTGTCGCCTGCAGCGCGGCGATCGCTGCTCCGTGCTCAATCGCCGCCGCCACGATCCGCTCAATCAGCGAAGGCGTGACGAGAGGACGCGCAGCGTCGTGAATCACGACGACCTGGGCGCTCGGCGCGACGGCTCGGAACGCGTTCGCGACAGAGTCCTGTCTTCTCGCGCCTCCTTCGACGACGATGATGTCGTCGAGATACGACGGCGGATCGGCCGCCAGCTCCGGGGGAAGCGCCACGATCACCTCGTCGAACGGGTAGCCGTGCAGGAAGGCATCGACCGTCCGCTTGAGGATCGGCACGCCGCCCAACATCAGAAACTGCTTCGCTTGGGCGTCGGCGACTTGTCCACCGAAGCGCGAAGCGCGAAGGTGGAAGCGCGCGCCTCGACCGCCTGCCGCAATGATGGCTGATACGTGCAAAGGGATCAGGTGTCAGGACCCAAGGCTCAGGGCTGTCTCGGGAACGAGGGCTCAGGCCAAGGGCTATCCTACCAAACGCGCCGTCTCGCGGCAGCCGGTGAACTGCTGCATCCGCTGCGACGTGACGTCGAGGACCCGCGCAAGCCGCTTCCCGTCCAGCTCCCGCGGCGCGAAGACGACCACCAGCGCCCGCGTTGTCGCCGTCGTCACCATCGTCCGGGCCGAGTCAGAGGTGGGATTGCCGAACGGGCCCGTTGCGTCTGCGAGCGTGATCCGCCCGCCGACATGCACGTCGTCCTTCCGGATGCCCGGATAGGATTCGCCTTCGCGCCCGATGCGCAGCGTGACGTCACCGTCGATCTGCGCGGCGTCGTAGAGGCCGTACGGAAGCTGGAACTCGAACGAGCACCAGTTGCAGACGTCGACCATCGAGTTGATGCGCGGCAGCGTGTCGCCCTTGCGCACACGGCGCAGCAGCGCTTCCGACGAAGGGCGCGTCTTGGTGGGATCGAGCCCGACGCGCTTGTACATCGTCCGCACGGCCGTCGTCTCTTCGGGCGGGTTCGTGCGGACCGCCGATTCGGCGGCCGCGAGCGGCGCATCCATCCGCGCGTCGCGGTGCACGACGGTCGCATCGTCCAGCCAGAGCACAGCCGGGCGGACGATCCCAGCGAGATCTTCCGCAAGGCTGAACCTCATGTCTGCCTGTGCGGCGCGAGGCCTTCGGGCTCGCGAGGCGAGCCGGACCCGCCTTCGCCGGGCTTCGGCGCGCCAGGCAAGGCTCGCCCCACATCCGCTTCCGCGTCCGGCGCGATCACCTCGCGCACCCGCGCGGCGAATGCCCGCGCGGCGCGCGGATCCCCGCCGGCAAGGCCACTCGTATCGATCGGCTCGTGCACCACGAGTTTCACGCGTCCCGGGTATGTCGCCAGCCGCCCCTTCAGCATCACGTGCCGGCTGCCAACGATGGAGAGTGGCACGATCGGGAGTCCAGCTTCGAGCGCGAGGTAGAAGCTGCCTCCCTTGAACGGCGAGACACGTCCGTCGCGGCTGCGTGTTCCTTCAGGAAAGACGATCAGCGAGAGGCCTTCTTTCATCAGTCGCGACGCGCGGCCGAAGATCGCCGCTCGGGGATGACGGCGATCGACGAGCATGTGCCCTGTCCGACGCAGGTGCCAGCCCACAAACGGAAACCGTCCAAGGGATTCCTTCGCGATGATGCGAATCTGGTACGGCAGCGACCAGAAAATAATCGGGATGTCGTAGGTGCTCTGGTGATTCGATACGAAGACGTACGCGCGATCGTGCTCGAGCCGCTCGAGGCCGACGATGTCGATCCGCACGCCGGTCGTCGCCAGGATCAGACGCGACCACGCGCGCGCGCACCAGTGCGCGAAGCGGCCGCTCCTCTCGAACAGGCTCGACCCGATGGAGAGCGTGCCGAGCACGATCGTGTACAGCGTGATGGCGGGAATCAGGAAGAAGACAGTACGCCACCAGTGAAGGGGAGGAAGTGTGAAGTTCAAAGTTCGAAGTGGGAAGTAAGTTCGAAGTGTACTTCCAACTTACTTCGAACTTCGACCTTCGAACTTCTCACTTTCCCGCAGCAGCGGCAGAGGGCGGCAGTTGAGGCCGGGCCCGCCTGACCGGCTCGCCTTCCATCACCGCCCCGCCCGCCGGCGCGGGCGCGGCCATGGCCTGATCGATGAACCTTCCGAAGATCATCTTGCCCGCCGTCGTCTGCAGCACGCTGGTGACGACGACATCGATCGTCTTGCCGATCATCTTGCGCGCGTTGTCGACGACGACCATCGTGCCGTCGTCCAGGTATGCGACGCCCTGGTTGTATTCCTTGCCTTCCTTGAGGATGAACACCTTCATCAGCTCGCCGGGCAGCACGACCGGCTTCAGCGAGTTGGCGAGCTCGTTGATGTTCAGCACGTCGACCCCGCGCAGCTGCGCCACCTTGTTCAGGTTGAAGTCGTTGGTGACGATCTTTCCTTCCAGCGTGCGCGCGAGCTCGATCAGCTTCAGATCGACTTCCTTGACCTCGGGAAAATCGACGTCGGAGATCATCACGTCGAGGCCCGACATCTTCTGGATCTTCTGCAGGATGTCGAGGCCGCGGCGCCCGCGGTTGCGCTTCATCGAGTCGGAGGAGTCCGCCACGAACTGCAGCTCCTTCAGCACGAACTGCGGGATGACGAGCGTGCCGTCCATGAAGCCGGTCTCGCAGATGTCGGCAATACGGCCGTCGATGATCACGCTCGTGTCGAGCACGCGATAGCGGCGGCGCGGGCCGGTGTTCCGGAACAGCGCGACGATGCGCTCGGGCTCGAGCCATTCGGCGTTGCGGGCGCCCATGACGAGGCCGAGGTACGGAAGACCCAGCAGGATGACGCTGTGGAGGAACACCACGCGCCGGTCGGTCAGGTCGGCCCAGTACAGCGCCGCGCCGAGCGTTTTCGCAGCGCCGAGGCCGATGGCGCCGCCAATCAGGCTGCCCAGCATGTGGGTCATCGCAATATGCTTGAGCCGGATCTCGAGGCCGATGACCAGGGTGCCGAGGAGCGCCCCGAACGCGAGATTGGGAATCGGCTCGGCGTCGCCGAGCGGCTGAAGCTGGTATGCCGAGTAGCCAACCGCTGCGATGAACAGCACGCGCGCGATGAAGAACCAAGCCATGACGCACTCCCCCGGGGTGAATGAGGAAACCCCTATGAATGGGTGAACCTTAGAACCCCCGGTGAGGAAAATCAAGCGATGAGCTCGTCGAGCGCCTCCCCCACCGTACGAACCCCCACCAGCTCGCACTCCCCCTCGCCAGGGCCGGAATTGGAGCTGTCAACGTTTGCGGCCGGCAGCACCACGCGCGTAAATCCCATCTGGAGGGCTTCACGGATTCTCAGCGGCGCCTGCGGGATCCCGCGAATCTCGCCGCTCAGGCCGACCTCGCCGAACACCGCCGTGGACGGCGACAGGCCGCGATTGCGGACGCTCGATGCCACCGCCGCCACGACGCTCAAGTCGGCCGCCGGCTCGTCAATCGTCATCCCGCCCGCGATGTTCACATATACATCGTCACCGGCCAGGCTCAGGCCGGCTCGCTTCTCCAGCACGGCAAGCAGCAGCGACAGCCGGTTCTGGTCGATGCCGATCGCCATCCGCCGCGCGTTGCCGTAGGTGCTCGTGCTGACGAGCGCCTGGACCTCGACGAGGAGTGGCCGCGATCCCTCGACGCAGCAGAGCACCGCCGAGCCGGGCGTGCCGGACGCGCGCTCCGACAGAAACAGCCGCGAGGGGTTCGCGACCGGACGAAGGCCGGTGCCGGTCATCTCGAACACGCCAAGCTCGCTCACGGCGCCGAAGCGGTTCTTGATGGCGCGGACGACGCGATGCGAATGATGGCGCTCGCCCTCGAAATACAGCACGGTGTCGACGATGTGCTCCAGCGTCTTCGGGCCCGCGAGGCTGCCGTCCTTCGTGATGTGGCCCACGAGGACCGTCGGGATGTTCTGCCCTTTCGCGGCGAACAGGAACTGCGTGGCGGCCTCGCGCACCTGGCCGATGCTGCCCGGCGCCGACTGGAACTTCATCGAGAAGACTGTCTGGATCGAGTCGATGATGACGAGCGCCGGCTTCAGCCGCGCGATTTCCTCGAGGATGCGCTCGATGCACGTTTCCGAGAGCAGGTAGAGCGGCGCTGTGCCGACGCCGAGACGATCGCCGCGGCTCTTGATCTGATGCTCCGACTCTTCGCCGGATGCGTAGAGCACCGGCCCGACCTCGCGCGCGAAGTGGCCGGCCGCCTGCAAAAGCAGGGTGGACTTGCCGATTCCCGGCTCGCCGCCCAGCAGCACGAGCGATCCAGGCACGATGCCGCCCCCGAGCACGCGATCGAACTCGCCGATGCCGGACGACAGGCGCACGGCGTTCGCCGTGTCAACTTCTGCGTACAGCTTGGCGGATCCGGATGCACCAAACTGCGCGTACCGGTTCGCGAGCTTGCCCGCCGAAGCGGCGCCGAAGTCATCCGCCGAGGCGGGGCGCTCCTCGACGAACGAGTTCCAGGCGCCGCATTCATTGCAGCGCCCCATCCACTTCGGCGCCTGGGCGCCGCATTCCTGGCAGACAAAGACGACTTTCGGTGGTTTCATGGCTTCGCTGTCAACTCCCAACCGCCAGCTTCCAACTCCCAAGGTGACCTGCATGTGCCTTGGGAATTGGGAGTTGAGCGTTGGAAGTTAGTCGTACTGTCTTTCAATTCTCGCGCCAATCCGGCAGACGACCTCGTACGGAATCGTCCCGATGGCCGCCGCCATCTCGCGCGTGTCGATCTGCTGCCACGCCTCGTCGCCCTGGCGGCCGATGATCACAACCTCGTCTCCCGGCGACACGTCGTCGTGGCCCGTGACGTCCACCATCATCATGTCCATACTGACCGAGCCGATGATGGGTGCACGGCGGCCGCGTATCAGCACGTGGCAGCGGCCGGAGACGCGCATGTCAATCCCGTCGGCGTAACCGGCGGGAATCACCGCGATTGTCGCGGGCGTCCCGGCGTGGAACGTCAACCCGTACCCGACGCCCTCGCCCGGACGCACGCCTTTCACGGCGACGACGCGGCTGGTCAGAGACATCACGGGCGTGAGCGGAATCGTGGACGCGAGCGGCGGCGGGACGATGCCGTAGAGCAGCAGTCCGGGGCGGACCATGTCGTACCAGACGCGCGAGTCGCGCAGCGTAGCGGCGCTGTTCGCCGCGTGAATACGGGGTCGGGAGTCATTACGCGTTCCGAAAACCGACTCCGGATCTCTCGAGGTTTTCGGAACGCGTAATGACTCCCGACCCCGTATCTCCTCGATCGTCTGCAACGCCGCTTCGAAATGGGCGCGCTGCTCGCTGAAGAACGGCCGCTCCGGATCATCGGCGGTCGCGAAGTGCGTGTAGATCGCCTCGAGGCGCAGGTTCGCGCTGCAGAGCAGCTCCGGCAGCGTGCGCCGCAGGTTGTCGTGCCGGAACCCAAGACGGTTCATACCCGTGTCGATCTTCAGGTGATAGCCGAGCATCTTCGAGTGCTTCGCGGCCGCCGCCTGCACCGCGCGCGCGGCAGCGGGTGAAGAGATCGTCGGCGTCAGCGAGAACTCGAAGAGGCCATCGAGGTCGCTGACGCTGAGCGCGCCGAAGACCAGGATCGGCGCGCGCACACCGGCGCCGCGCAGGACAATCCCTTCCTCGATGTCGGCGCAGGCAAGCAGATCGGCCCCCGCCGCTTCGAGCGCGAGCGCGACACGCGCCGCGCCGTGCCCGTACGCGTTCGCCTTGACGACCGCGATGATCCTCGGCGCCGTGCGGCGCGGACCTTTCAGGTCCGCGGAGACGCCAGCAGCAAGGAAGTCCTGTATCGCTCTGAAGTTCCGCTGCAGTGCGGCCAGATCAACGCGGGCGACAGTGCTTCTGATCATTTGCGATTAGCGATTCGTGATTAGTGATTCAAGCACGGAGATCACAAAGCACGCAGATCACCAAATCACGAATCACGAATCACGAATGGTCATGTGCCCTGCGCGAGGCTTGCGAAGCGCGTCTGCTCGCGGAGGAACGCGAGCCGCACGACGCCGGTCGGGCCGTTGCGCTGCTTGGCGACGATCAGCTCCGCGGTCCCCGCCTCCGGGTTGTTCGGGTCCCGGTTATACGCATCGTCGCGATAGATGAGCACGACGACGTCGGCGTCCTGCTCGAGCGCGCCCGACTCGCGCAGGTCGGAGAGCTGCGGGCGGTGGTCGGCGCGTGACTCGGGCGCGCGCGAGAGCTGCGACAGCACGACGATCGGGACGTTCAGCTCCTTGGCGAGCCCCTTCATCGAGCGCGAGATCGACGCGAGCTCCAGCGTGCGGTTCTCGTAGCGGCCGCGCGCGGTCATCAGCTGGATGTAGTCGACCACGACCAGGCTCAGGCCGTGCTCCGCCTGCAGCCGTCGCGACTTGGCGCGCATCTCGAGCACGCCGACGTTCGCGGTGTCGTCGATGAAGAGGCGCATCGCGCTCAGCGACTCGAGGGCGTGCGAGATGCGGCCGTAGTCCTTCTGCCCGATGGCGCCGCTCATCAGGCGATGGCTGTCGATCTGCGCCTCGGAGGTGAGGAGCCGGATGAACAGCGACTCTTTCGACATCTCGAGGCTGAAGAAGCCGACGGTCAGGCCGGGCTGGACGGCGACGTGCTGCGCGATGTTCAGCACGAGGCTCGTCTTCCCCATCGAGGGGCGCGCCGCGATGATCACGAGGTCGCCACCCTGGAGCCCGCGCGTCATCTCGTCGAGATCCACGAACCCGGTCGGCACGCCGGTCACGAGCCGTTTATGCTGGAACAGCAGCTCGATCTTCGGGAAGTTCTCCTTCACGAGATCGCGCATCGGCACGAAGCCGGCCTTCAGGCGGTCGTCGGCCACCGCGAAAATCGCGCTCTCGGCCTCGTCCAGGATCAGATCGGACTCCTGGTCCGCTTCGTAGGCGTTCGTGAGGATCTTGTTCGCCGCGTAAATGAGGTTCCGCAGCGTCGCCTTTTCCTTGACGATCCGCGCGTAATACTCGACGTTGGTCGCGCGCGGCACGCCGTCGACCAGCGACGCGATGTAGGCGGGGCCGCCGACGTCATCGAGCTCGCCGCCGCGCGACAGCTCCTCCTTCAGCGTGACGAAATCAATCGCCTCGTTGCGCTCGCTGAGCGTGACCATGCGATCGAAGATGCGCCGGTGCGCGTCGCGGTAGAAGTCCCGCCCGTCGATGACCTGCGCCGCCATGTTGAACGCGTCGTTGTGCACGAGGATCGCCCCGAGGACCGAGCGCTCGGCTTCCAGGTTGTGCGGAAGCGTACGTTCGGCGGTCGCGATCGTGTCGGCCATGGAGTTGTAACGGGAAGGAAACGAAGTTTAGCAGAACTGGGAACGCGGGAACCAGGGAACTGAGGGACCGGAACTAGGGAACCTAACCTAGTCCCGAAGTCCCCCACTTGCCTACTGCGCCGAAGCCGTCTCGGATCCTTCCTTTACCACCCGCACCTTCAACGGCACCGTGACGTCGCGGTGCAGCTTCAGCGGCACGGCGTGCTCGCCAATTGCCTTGATCGCTTCGGGCAGGATCAGCTTGCGGCGATCGATCTCGAACCCCTTCGCCTTGAGGTAGTCCGTGATGTCGGCGGCCGTCACCGAACCGTAAAGCTGCTCGGTGTCGCCGACGCGGCGCGCAATCGTGATGTCGATGGCGGCGAGACGGCCGGCGATCGCTTCGGCCTGCCCCTTCTCCTCCGCCTCGCGGGTCTCCATGATCCGGCGCTCGCGCTCGACGTGCTTCTTGTTGCCGTCGGTCGCGGGGAGCGCCAGCTTCCGCGGCAGCAGGTAGTTCCTGGCATAGCCGTCGGAGACCTTCACGATCTCGCCGCGCTTGCCGAGATGGTCGACGTGTTCTCTGAGAATGACTTCCATGATCTCCTCACGCGTAGGGCGCGGCTTTACGCCGCGCCAGGCGGGCCGTAAAGGCCCGCCCTACGGGTCCGCCTACATCTACTCCGCCGTGTACGGGATGAGCGCGAGCTGGCGCGCGCGCATGATCGCCGTGCGCAGCTTTCGCTGGTGCATCGCGCAGGTGCCCGAGATGCGGCGCGGCAGGATCTTCGCCCGCTCGGGAACGAACGGCATCAGGAGCTTCGTGTCCTTGTAGTTGATGTCGTCGATCTTCTCCGAGCAGAACTTGCACACCTTGCGGCGCCGGAACATCGGACGGCGCTGGCCGTCCTTTGCCTGCGCGCCGGCCGCGCCGCGGGCCGTCTTGCCGCGGCCCCCGCCGCCGCCACCGCCGCCAAAACCTCTCTTCCCGCCGTTCATCGCTCCACCTCCGCCAGGTCAAACCGGTCGTCGCGGTCGTCGTCCACCTCGCCACGCTGCCCTTCACCCGGCTGCCGATCGGGCGGCAGGCCGCGTGCGATGCGGCGCCGGCGCATGTTCTCGGTCCGCTTGCCGCGCGTCCGCTCGATGACCGTCTGCTCCGCGTCCACACGAACGACGAGGTGGCGGATGATCAGGTCGGTGACCTTCAGGCGCCGATCGATCTCCTTCATGAGATCGCCGCCGCCCTCGATCAACTCGAGGACGTAGGTGCCTTCCTTGTGGGGACCGATCTCGTAGGCAAGCTTGCGCCGGCCCCAGTTGTCGGTCTTGTCGATCTGACCGCCCAGGCGCTGGGCGATCGCCTCCACCTGCGAGTGCAGGTCGGCGATCTGGGCGTCGGTCGCGTCGGGCGACACGATGTACACGAGCTCGTACTTCCTTTTCATGTGTCTCCTTCTGGACTCACGGCCGCGGATTCAACCACGAAGGCAGCGCTTCGTGGTTTTCTAAAGCGGCAAGGAGTTAGTCCGGATCCGCGGCGTCCGGGTTGTACGCGTTCATCACCTTTTCGATGCCGTCCGCGGCAAACATCTCGGCGGCGTCCGCCGCGCGGGTGATGAACTCTTCGAGCACCGATTGTTCATCGGCCTCGAACTTCGAGAGCACGTGATCCGCGAGATCTCTCCGCGCATCGCCGCGCCCCACCCCCAGCCGCAGCCGGGGAACCTCCGTGGTCCCGAGCCGGTCGATGACCGACTTGAGGCCGTTGTGCCCGCCCGCCGACCCGCGCGCCCGCGCGCGGAGCCGGCCCAAGGGTAATGCCACTTCGTCCACCACGACAAGCAGGTCGCCTGGGACAATGTCGTAGTAGCGCGACAGCGCCGCGACGGCATCGCCGCTGTTGTTCATGAACGTCAGCGGCTTGGCCACGAGCCACGGCTCGGGGCCGAACTTCTTCGCGATGAACGCCTCGGGCACCTGTGACGGCGCCATCGCCAGCGTCAGGTTGTGCCGCCTCGCAATCTCGTCGACGACCATGAAACCGACGTTGTGCCGCGTCTCGCGATACTCGCGACCAGGATTTCCCAAACCGACAATGAGCTTCACGGCGTTCGGCGGGTCCGCCCTCGGCGGCACCCGCCCTACTTCTTCGGAGCTTCTTCTTCCTTCTCGGTCTTGCCCTTCCTGATGACTTCGGGCTCGGCCGGCGTCTCGCCCGGCACCGCCACGACGGCTTCCGCCTCCGGCGCCGCAACGACTTCCTCCGCCTTCGGCATCACGACGTGCACGAGCATCGTCTCGCCGTCGGTCACCGCCTTCCACTTCGGGTCCGTCGCGAGGTCGCGCACGCGGATCGACTGGTGGAGCATCAACTCGCTGACGTCGACGTCGATGCGCTCGGGGATGTCGGTCGGGAGGCACTGCACCTGGATGTCGCGCGTGACGAAGTCGAGGAGGCCGCCCTGCTGCTTGACGCCCGCCGGCTCGCCCTTCACGACAATCGGCACCGAAACGATGATCGCGCGGTCCATCGCCAGCTGGTAGAAGTCGGCGTGCAGGAGCTGGTGCGTGACCGGATCGAGCTGGTAGTCCCTGACCATGACGCGCGATTGGCCGCCATCCAGCTTCAGGTCGATCAGCGTATTCGCGCCCGACTCGGAATGGAGGATGCGGAGCACCTCCTTCGGATCGACGGCCACCGGAACGCCCTCGGGGACCTGCCCCTCCTTGCGCGCGCCGTAGACTATCGCCGGAATCCGGCCCAACACCCGAAGGCGCCGCGCCTCGTTCTTTCCTCGGCCGTCCCGCTTCTTTGCGTCAAGAGTCGCGTCCATCTTCTTTCCTCACGGCGGGTCCGCTTCGCGGGACCCGCCCTACAAAGGCCCGCCCTACAAAGGCCCGCCCTATAAAGGCCCGCCCTACGCACGTCGCGCAATCGTCGCGCGCTCTTCACCGTAGGGCGCCCCTTTACGGGGCGCCTACACGAACAACGAAGACACCGAGGTCTCTTCGTGAATACTGCGAATCGCCTGTCCCAGCAGCCGCGCCACCGAGAGCACGACGATCTTCCTGCACTGCTGCGCGTCGTCGCGCAGCGGGATCGTGTTGGTCATGATCAGCTGATCGAGCGGCGAATTCTCGATGCGATCGAGCGCGGGCCCCGACAGCACGCCGTGCACCGCGCAGGCGAGCACGCGCTCGGCGCCCGCCGCCTTCAGCGCGGTCGCGCCCTTCTGGATCGTCCCCGACGTGTCGATGATGTCGTCCTGCAGAATACAGGTGCGTCCCTCGACATCGCCGATCACGTTCATCACCTCCGCCGTGCCGTCTTCCGAGCGCCGCTTGTCGACGACGGCAAGTTCGGCATCAAGCCGCTTGGCGTAGGCGCGCGCGCGCTCGGCACCCCCCGCGTCCGGCGACACGATCGTCACCTTCGGGTGATTCAGCCGCGACAAGTACTCGATGATCACCGGCGCCGCGAACAGGTGATCCACCGGGATGTCGAAGAACCCCTGGATCTGCGCCTTGTGCAGATCCATCGTCAGCACCCGGTTCGTGCCGGCCGCGCTCAGCAGGTTCGCCACGAGCTTGGCCGAGATCGGCACGCGCGGCTTGTCCTTCCGATCCTGGCGCGCGTACCCGTAATACGGAATGACCGCGGTGATGCGCGCCGCCGACGAGCGGCGGAATGCGTCCACCATGATCAGCATCTCCATCAGGTGCTGATCCACGGGGTTCGACGTCGGCTGAACGATGAAGACGTCGGTGCCGCGGATATTCTCGTCGATCTGAAACGACACCTCGCTGTCCGGAAACCGGCGAAGCCGCGCCTGGCCGAGCGGAATGCCGAGGAAGTCGGCGATCTCCTTCGTCAGCTGCGGATGGGCGCTCCCGGAGAAGACTTTCAGGTCGCCGAATCCCGTGGACATCAGGCCGTCACCGCTCAGAGGTCGTCTCATTCCCTCCAACCTGCCGATGCTCCGCCCGGCCGTGGCTGGTTGGGGCGGAAGGATTCGAACCTTCGAATACGGGATCCAAAGTCCCGCGCCTTACCGCTTGGCCACGCCCCACCACGTGAGTTTTGCTTCGGAGCCGTCCGGCGAGGGGCGGTGCAAACCCGTAGTGTAGACGAGACTTCGCGGCAGGGGCAACCTGTCTAGGTGCGCGCGGGTGCCTGCGCGCGCTTCGGCGTGACGCGGCGCGCATAATCGCCGCGGCCGAGCGACTCGGTCAGCAGCACCCGCCAGCCCGATCCCTGGAGCCGCTCGACGGCAGTCAGCGCATCCCGTCTTTTCTGAAACAGGCCGAAAACAGTCGAGCCGCTGCCGGACATGGCGGCCGCCAGAGCGCCGGCGCGGCGCAGCGCCGCCTTCATCTGGTCGATCTCGGGATGATGGTGCGCGATCGGCGCCTCGAGGTCGTTGATCATCTGCGCGGCGCGCGACGGCCAGGGCCCCGGGACGTGCTGCGCTTCGCGCGGCGCACGCGACAGCTCGCGCTCGGTGTCGTACCACCCGTACGCTTCCCTCGTGGAGACGCCGAAGCCGGGAATCAGCAGCACGATCCAGTGACGCGGCAGGTCGGCGAGCGGATACACCTCATCGCCCCGCCCGAGCCCGAGCGCGGTGCCGCCGGCCAGAAAGAACGGAACGTCGGCGCCGATGTGCGCCGCCACGTCGGTCAACTGCGAGAGCTTCACCGGCACGCGCCAGGCGCGCGCGAGCCCGATCAACGTCGCAGCGGCATCCGCGCTGCCGCCTCCGAGCCCCGCGTGCAGCGGAATCCGCTTGTCGAGCTGCACGACCGCGTCGCGCACGGGGCCGCAGCGGCGCAACGCGCGCCACAGCGTTTCCGCGGCGCGCCAGATCAGGTTCGTGCGATCGAGCGGGACGCCCGCGGTGGCGCATTCAATCGCGAACGGTCCTTCACGCGGGATGCACCGGATGGTGTCGTACAGCGAGATCGCCTGGAAGACGGTGCGCAGTTCGTGAAAGCCATCCGGGCGCATTCCGAGCACGCGAAGATCGAGATTGATCTTGGCGTGGGCGCGAATGGTGACGGGAATCATGAGATTTACGAATTTACGAATCTACGGATTGACGAAGTTATTGTCGGAATTTGGAAATTCGTCAATTCGTAGATTCGTAGATTCGTCAATTTCATCGGCGGCCCAGCGGGCCGTTCTCGCGCAGCTCCTCGATCGAGATCGGCTGCGCGTTGGCCGGCACGTTGACGGTGAACGCCGCGTCATCGAGGTCGACGTTCGTTTCGACCTGCGACAACGCGGCTGTGACATCGACCATCACCGCGCTGTCTTCAGACTGCAGCCGGACCGACTGCGGGAAACCACCGGCCCACATGGGATATTCGATCTGCCAGCCCTGCCGCCGGGCGGCACGCAGCTGCCAGGCGTTCGCCTGCCTTTGCAGATACAACCTGGCGTCACCCGCCAGATCGATCGATGCCCACCGATTCGCATGCACGTGACCATCCATGGCCTGCGGCATGAGCGCGACGCAGCCGGTCAGGATCGCCTGCAGGTCGGCCGGAGCAAGTGTGACGCCGGTGAGGGCGCCGAGAATCTCTTCGGCGCGCGAGCTTCGAAGCACGCGCGACTCGCGCGGCAGGAGAAACACCGCCATGTTGCCGCGCGCGGCCAGGATGAACGCGGGCGGCCCGAGCGGCGCCACCGCTTCAAGGCGCATCGACGAGGGACGCGCGAAGCCGGCGACGACGCGGCCGCGCAGCGTGTGAGGGCCGGCGCGGCCGGACAGCGACAGCTCAGCGGTCAGCGTCCGAACACCCGAACAGGCAGCAGACAGTTGCGCGTGAATCGCTTTGAAGTCGGGAAGTGGCGCGCCGAGGTCGGCCGGTAAGGAAAGCCGTGGGTGAGCACAGCCCGCGGAGATAACTCCCAACACCCAAATTCCAACTCCCAAGAAACATCGCCTTGGGAGTTGGGAGTTGGTGGTTGGGAATTCCTGGTTCAGCGCACTTTCCCTCGTGCGTCGTCGATCTTCTTCTCGAGCGCGGCGCGATTGATGTCGTCGCCGTCACCCTCGAGCGCGCGGGTCCACGCGGCAATCGCATCCTGCCAGCGGCCGCGCTTCGCCAGGATGTCACCCATGTGCTCCTGCACCGTGGCATTGCGCGGCATCTGCTGGGCCGCGGGAGCGAGGTACTTCTCCGCCTCGTCGTAGTCGCCGCGGCGGTAGTACGCCCAGCCAAGGCTGTCGAGATAGTTCGGGTTGTTCGGCTCGATGTCGAGCGCGCGGCGAACCAGCCGGATCGCTTCATCGAGCTGCTGGCCGCCATCGGCAAGCAGGTAGCCGAGATAGTTCAGCGCGTCGGCGTTGCCCGGCGCGAGCGCCACGAGCTGGCGCACCGTGCGCTCGGCGTCGTTTTTCCGGCCGGCGTTGCTGTAGAGATCCGCAAGCGAGAGCTGCGTGGCCGCGTCGTTCGGATTCGCGCGGGCGACCGGCTCGAGCACGGTGATGGCGCGCGGCGCATCACCGAGCTGGTACAACGCGTGGGCGCGAAGCTGCGGGAAGCGCAGGTCGTCGGGATGCTGCGTCTGCGCCTGGCCCGCGAAGTCGGCGGCCTTCTGGAAGTCCTTTGCGCCGACGAGCGCGGCAATGCGTCGAACCTTCAGCTCGCGGCTGTTCGGCGCCACGGTGAGCGCCCTGGTGTACGAGTCGGCCGCGTCCTTCAACCGCCCGACCTGCTCCTGGAACTGCCCCAGCGTGCTCGCCACCCGTGGCTCGTCGTCAACAATCTCCTCGAGCGTGTCGATGGCGCTGTTCATGTTGCGCGCGACAACGTAGGCCTGCGCGAGCGCAATGCGCCCCTGCACGGAGAGGGGGTTCTCGTTGACCACGCGCGTGAGCGCCTGGATCGCCTTGTCGGACTGACCCGAGCGTGTATAGAGACGCCCCAGCGTGTACTGGAGGTTGAGGTCGGTCAGCCCGGCGGGATTGTCGGTGACGCGCTCGAGGTGCGCGATCGCCTGTCGGATGAAGTCCGCCGCCTGCGCGACCTGCCCACGTCCGACATCTTCCGAACGCGACGCGTACAGCATGCCGAGCACGCGGTGCGCCTCGGAGCTGGCGTCATCGAGCTGCAGCGCCTCTTTGGCCGCCTTCTCCGCAGCGTCGTCCTCATCGCGCCTGAGGTGAAACGCGGCGAGCTCGGCGCGCACTTCGGCCGAGCGCGGATCTTCCGAAACGGCCTTCTCGAGCTGCGCGAGCGCACCCTTGTTGTCGCCCAGCGCCTCGAGATGGCGCGCGAGAAGGAAGTCGAGGTACGAATCGCTCGTCGCTTGAGCGACCGCGGGACGCGCGGACGCCAAAGTGAGCGCCGCGCAGAGAACAAGCGGGGCGACGCGCATGGAGCGCATGAACACAGCGATTCTAGCTCAGAATGCTATAGTTCCAGAGTTCAACCGGAGGGCTGATGCCTGTCGATGCCGAGTTGCTGGAAATCCTTGCCTGCCCGAACTGCAAAACCCCGGTCACGCTCGTCAAGAATGGCACGGCGCTCAGGTGCGGCCAGTGCCATCGGGTGTATCCCATCAAGGACGACATCCCGGTCATGCTGATCGACGAGGCCACCATCGAGCCGGAGGCCGGCTAGTGGTTGGTGGTTGGTGGTTCGCCAACCATGAAAATCCTGGTAGTCCGCCTGCGGCTCATCGGCGACGTGGTGCTGACGACGCCGCTGCTGCGGGCCCTGCGCCGCCGGTACCCCGAGGCACAGGTGACGTATCTGGTCGAGCCGCCGGCCGCGCCGGTTCTTCGCGGCAACCCGCACATCAGTAATCTCCTCGTGATTCCGAAGGGACGCGGCCTCTCGCGCCTGCGCGATGACGTCTCCATCGCCCGCAGGCTGAGGCGCGAGAAATTCGACGTGGCGATCGATCTGCACGGCGGGCCGCGCGGGGCGTGGCTCGCGTGGGCGAGCGGCGCGCCGATGCGCATCGGCTACGCCATCAAGGGGCGCTCGTGGATGTACTCGCACGTCGTGCAGCGGCCCGCCGACGAGGCGCCGCGCCACTCGGTGGCCAACCAGTGGGATCTGCTGGCACCGCTCGGCATCGAGCCGGGCGATGCGGCGCGCGATCCCGTGGAGATGCCGGAGGATCCGCAGGCAGCGGCCGTCGTGGAACGCCGCCTTCGCGCGGCGGGCATGACCGGCGCGCATCCGCTCATGGTGATTCATGTCAGCGCCGGCAACCCGTTCCGGCGATGGCCGCGCGAATCGTTCGAGGCGCTCGTCATGGCGCTGGCGCGGCGCGACCCATCGCGGCGGATCATCCTGACCTGCGGTCCCTCCGATGCGCGCGCTGCGAAGAGCATCGCCGATTCCGCGCGGTTGAAGCTGGGCCCCCTCGCTGATGCGGTACCCGATCTCGGCGAATTCGACCTGGCCGAGCTGCGGGCGCTGGTCGGCCGCGCGGCGGTGTACATTGGTGGCGACAGCGGCCCACTCCACATCGCGGCCACGACCTCGACGCCGATCGTGGCGCTGCTCGGCCCGACGCTCCCGGAGCGATCGATGCCGTGGCGCGATCCGCGATGGTTCGCGGAGGCGGTGGATGCCGGCGCGCTGGAGTGCCGCCCGTGCCGGCAGCGCACCTGCGCGCCTGGCGACTTCAGGTGTCTGACGCGGATCACGGCAGATCAGGTCGCGGCCGCAGCTGAACGGGCCCTTGCGGCGGGCACGGCGAGAAATCAGGTGCGACCGTGCGATGGTGCGAGGGTGCGATAGTGCGTCCCTCGCACCATCGCACGTTCGCACCATCGCACCACAGGATTAGAGAATGTCAGCCGCAACGATGAGCATGACGCAGCCGCGATCCGTTCCAGGCCTGGAGCGCGTCACCGTCGCGCTGCTGCTCTGCTTCGTTGCATCGCTGCAGATTTCGATCGCGGCGGCGGACATTCTGCTGACGGCGACGCTGCTCTGCTGGGTTGCGGTGATGGTGCAGGAGAAGACGCGCCCGTCGGCGCCGCGCTTCTTCGTGCCGCTCGTGGCCTACGCGGGCATCACGCTCCTGATTTCCGCCTTCTCCATCGATCCGCGCACCAGCGTCATCGACGACAAGCAGCTCGTGCTGTTCATCATCGTCCCCGCCGTGTATCACATCGCCCGCGGTGAGCGGGCCGGCGTCGTCGTGGACGTCATCGTGACGTTCGGCGCCGCCAGCGCGGCATACGGAATCATCCAGTACGGCCTGCTCCATTACGACAACCTCGGCCGGCGGCCCGAGGGCGCGATGTCGCACTACATGACGTATTCGGGCCTGCTGATGCTCGTCATCTGCGCGGCGGCGGCGCGGCTGATCTTCGGCCGCCGCGGGCGCACGTGGCCCGCGCTCGTCATGCCGGCGCTCATCGTCGCGCTCGCGCTGACGCTGGGGCGCAGCGCCTGGATCGGCGCGTCGGTCGCGGCGGCGCTGCTCTTTGCGCTGAAAGACTTCCGGCTGACCGCGCTGCTCCCCGTGCTCATCGCCGTGGTCTTCGCGATCGCGCCGGACACGGTGACCAGCCGCGTGATGTCGATCTTCGACGTGCAGGATCCGACCAACCAGGATCGGCTGGCGATGCTGGAGATCGGCGCGAGGATCGTCCACGATCGGCCTTTGACCGGCGTGGGTCCGAACATGGTCCCCCGCGTCTACGCGCAGTACCGTCCCGATTACGCGATCAACGCGGTCAATCCGCACCTGCACAACGTGCCGCTGCAGATTGCGGCCGAGCGCGGCCTGCCCGCGCTGGCGATCTGGATCTGGCTCGTCGCCTCGCTCGCGAGGGCGCTCGTCCGCCTGTTCCGCGAGCGGTCCTCGACTGCGCTCGGACCAGGGCTCTCGACTGCGCTCGGGCCAGGGCCGGAGATCCGCGTCTCCGCGGCTGTCGGCCTGGCCGCGCTGGCGGCGATGCTCAGCGCGGGACTTTTCGAGTACAACTTCGGCGATTCCGAGTTCCTGATGCTCTTCCTGGTGCTCGTCACGCTGCCGTTCGCGGCGGCGCGCGGCGAGCCGGGGTCCCCACGGCGCACGCCTGCGCCGTGGGATGGTGGTGATGGTGCTTCCACCGCTCGCGCCTGAGCGGGCGCGGCGCCTCGCGGCCGGGTTCTCCGGCGCGCAGATCCTCGTCATCGGCGACGCGATGCTCGATACGTTCATCGCGGGGCGCGTCACGCGCATCTCGCCCGAGGCGCCCGTGCCCGTGGTCACTTTCGATCACGAGACGCACCGCATCGGCGGCGCGGCCAACGTCGCGCACAACATCCGTGCGCTTGGCGGCCAGGCGACGCTCATCGCGGTGACGGGCCAGGACGATGCGGCGGCCACGCTCACGCGTGCGTGCCGCGACGCGGGCATCGCGACGGCTTTTGCCGCGGACTCGTCGCGCCCGACGACGAAGAAGGTCCGCATCGTGACCGAGCGCAACCAGCAGGTGGCGCGCGTGGACTACGAGAACGACGCGGAGATCTCAAAAGACCTGGAGCTGCAGCTCATCGCGTCGATCCGGCAGCACGCCGCGCGCGCCTCGGCCGTGATCGTGTCGGACTACCTGAAGGGCGCCATCACGCGGGGCGTGATGGAGTCCGTCCTCAGCGCGACGTCGGAGCACCGCGTCCGGCTGCTCGTCGATCCGAAGATTCCGCACATCGACTACTATGCGGGCGCGAACATCGTGACGCCGAACCACCACGAGGCCGAGACGGCAACGCACATGCGCGTGCGGTCCGCAGACGAAGCGCGAGCCGCGGCGCGGGCGTTCCGCGTTCGCGTCCGCTGTGAAGCGGTGCTGATGACGCGCGGCGATCAGGGGATGTGGCTCCTCTCGAAGGATGCGGAAGGAGCGCTCCCGGCGTCGGCGCGGGAGGTGGCCGACGTGACCGGCGCAGGCGATACCGTCATCGCGACGATGGCGCTCGTGCTCGCGGCGGGAGGCACGCTGGTCGAAGCCGCGAGACTGGCAAACGAAGCAGCCGGGATCGTGGTCGGCAAGTTCGGTCCTTCCACGGTGACACCAGCGGAGCTCCTCCGCGCGCTCGACAGCGTCGGGAATGCTTGACCCGTCCTGTCGTGGGGGCCGGCTTTAGCCGGCCCGTCTGTTTATGAGCAAGGGACGCCTCGAGGCGTTCAGCGACGGCGTGATCGCGATCCTGATCACGATCATGGTCCTCGAGTTGCGCGTGCCGATGGGCGCGGACTGGAACGCGCTCCGTCCGGTCCTGCCGGTGTTCCTCACCTACGTCCTGAGCTTCACCGTCCTCGGCATCTACTGGAACAACCATCACCACATGCTGCATGTCACCGGGCGCATCACCGGCTCGATCCTGTGGGCGAACCTGCACCTGCTCTTCTGGCTGTCCCTCATTCCCTTCGTCACTGGCTGGATGGGTGAGAACCACTTCGCGCCGCCGCCGACCGCGCTCTACGGCGCCGTCCTGCTGCTCGCAGCCATCGCGTACACGGTCCTGCAGGCGACGATCATCGCGGCCGAGGGACCCGACTCGCGGCTGGCGATCGCTGTTCGAAGGGATGTGAAGGGGAAGATGTCGATCATGATGTACGTCGCCGCGATCGCGCTGGCGTTCGTCAACCAGTGGATCTCCGACGCGCTCTACGTCGCGGTCGCGCTGATGTGGCTCGTGCCCGACCGCCGGATCGAACACACGGTGGACGACAGGCGTGCAAGTGGAAAAGTGGAAAAGGAGAAAGTGGAAAAGTAAGTCGGAAGTACAACCGGCCAAGTCGGGCGATCTTCCCGCCCATGACGATCGCACCGACGCGATCGGTCGTGTATTTCCCCCCGGCCTCCGGTTCGACGCCGTGGAAAAACGCCGGCGTCAGCTCGCTGTCTCAGAGCGTCGTGAGCGACGATGCAGCTTTCGATGCTCGACGGTCTGGGTCATCACCAGCTTCCGCCGCGTTTTACTTCCTGACGGTGATCACGGCGCTCACGGGGAGTCAACTCCCAATCTCCAACTCCCAACTCCCAAACGGACTCAACTACCAATTCCCAACTTCCAACTCCCAAGAAGCTCGTTGTTGCGACGTTTGGCTCGTTTGGGAGTTGGGGGTTGGGAGTTGGAGATTGGGAGAATTGGCAGTT
>JAHFUO010000036.1:23831-24273 GCA_023265015.1 Acidobacteriota bacterium
CCAGCTTCCGCCGCGTTTTACTTCCTGACGGTGATCACGGCGCTCACGGGGAGTCATCTGGCGCGTTCGATAGATCGACTTCAGTGTTGGAGCAGTCGTCTCCCGCGTCAGAGCGATCGACTTCACTGTTGGAGCAGTCGTCTCCCGCGCAAAACGGATCGCTTCTCCGTCTTAGCGCTCGTCGGCGCCGCGATTCGGCGCAACATCCCGGCCTTTTGGTTCGTCTACCCGGCGTTTCCGTTCTCCTGCCTCGTCGTGCGGCGCATTTCCCCGTCGTGCGGCGCGTCTCTCTCGTCCTACGGCTCTGCTCCCCGGCGGGCGGCGCGTTTCTCTCGTCCTACGGCTCTTCTCGCCGTCGGGCGGCGCGTCTCTCTCGTCCTACGGCTCTTCTCCCCGTCGGGCGGCGCGCTTCTCTCGTCCTACGGCTCTTCTCCCCGTCGGG
>JAHFUO010000037.1:0-4713 GCA_023265015.1 Acidobacteriota bacterium
CGACGTCACCCGTCACCTCGCCGTTGACGGTAACCGGGCCGCCAATCGCGACCACATCGCCTTCGACGCGCTCGTTCTCCGCGACGTTCACGGCGCCGCCGCCGATCCGCACGATGTCACCCTTGCGCTCCACCGAGCGCGCGGGCGTCTCCGGCGCAGGCGCAGGTGATGGCGCAGCAGCCGCAGGCGCGGCAGCCGCGGGCGCCGCTGTCGCGTCCGGCGACGCAAGCTGCCGCTGTTCGGCAGCGCTCAAATACGTCAACTGGATGATCGGCGCGGCATCGGCGCCCAGACGGTCGCGCAGCTGCGCCGCCGTCAGCGTGTCGCCATCAACGGTGACGGCGCCGTTGACAACCTGCACCATCCGCACGCGCGAGTTGGCGGCCTTCGGCACGAGCGCAATCCCCTGCTGCAGCGTGACGATGTCGTACTTGCCCGCGAGCTGCATGCGCAGCTCCGCGGCGGTCGCGGTTTGCGCGTGAACGATGTATGCCGTCCGCACCATCAAGGCCACCGAAAGGACGGCCAGCGCGCAGATAATCTGCTTCCTCATACGTGTGCATCTCCCAGGCGTCCGGCGCCGGCAATCCGCTGCAGCGCAAAGAACGCGAGTATTCCAAACAGCTCGACGCCGACGACCGCAGCGACGCGCGCCGGCGTCATGAGTACGGAAGCGATGACGCTGCCGACGCGCGCAAGCGTCCACCACCAGTCCATCGCAACCGTCGTGTAGGCGACCAGCCACGGCACGGCGTGTCCGCTCGCGAAGACGAACGCTTTGATTGCCGCCGGGGCAAGCCGCGGTGACGCCAGATACGTGGCCAACGCGCCCCCCGCAACAAGGACAATGGCGGCCGCCCACCCAAAGGCGACGAGCCGGCGGCGCCTTGCGCGCAGGCGCCACACTTCGGCGATGGTTCGCTGGACGAAACCCTCGCCAGGCTCGACCTTCGGCAGCGCTGCGAAAACATGGGCAAACGCCGCGTCCGCGGCATCCTCCTGCCCAGTTTCCTCGCTGAATAGCCAGCGTTCGAGCTCTTTGCGGTCCGGCATGTTTCGGTCTCTGATCGCGTCCCTGGTCACTTTACGGAACCTCTACGCAAAGGGTTTCAGGAGGATCGCGAGCTCCTTGCGGGCCCGGTGCAGGTACGTTTTTACGGTGCCGCTCGGCAAGCCAAGGATCTCGGCAATCTCGGGATGCGTCAGCCCTTCCTGGTAGCGGAGGACAACGACCTCGCGGTACTCGGGTCGAATCCGCGCCAACGCACCATCCATTGCCCGCGCAAGGGACTCCTGCTCGGCCAGCCGCTCCGGCGATGAGCTCGTCCGGTCCGCTTCCGGGGCTTGAAAGCCCGCGTCCGTCAGCTCGTCGAGAGACGACGTCGCGAGTCGGTTGACGCGGAGGTAATCGATGGTGACATTGCGAAGAACCTGGAAGAACCAGCTCGAAAACTTCCGTTCCGGATCGTAGGTCTTCAGGCGCTGGAAGACGCGGAGAAATCCTTCCTGCGCGAGATCCTCGGCGAGCGAGCGATCGCGCACGAGGCGGAATATGAAATTGACCGCGGGAGTGGCGTATCTGGCGACCAGCGCGCGGCTCGCCTCTTCAGAGCCGGCGAGCGCTTCGTTCGCCAGTTCGGCATCGCTCGGTGGCACGGACACACCTTATACGCGCCGGTGCCGGCGGGGGTTTCAGGGACTCGGGATTCGGGATTGGGGATTCGGGACTTGAGATTTGGTCTTTGGGATTTGGGACCTGGGATTTCAGGCCTGCGGGCCCGTCGAGTAGGCCGCCGCGTCGGTCGCTTCGACCGCCACCGACAGTCCCTCCAGGTAGCGCTCGGCGTCGATCGCGGCCATGCAGCCGGAGCCGGCTGCGGTGACCGCCTGCCGATAGATATGATCCTGCACATCACCGGCGGCAAACACGCCGGGCACGCTCGTGCGCGAGCCGTCACGGGTGACGATGTAGCCGGTCTCATCGAGCTCGATCTGGCCGCGGAAGAGCTCCGTGTTCGGCGTGTGGCCGATCGCGATGAACACGCCGTCGAGCGGCACCTGTGTCAGCGTGCCGGTCTTCAGATTGCGCACGACGATCCCGGTGACCTCACCCCTGGCGACATCGCTGATGTCGGCGATCTCGGAGTCCCAGATGAACTCGATCTTCGGGTTCGCGAATGCCTTGTCCTGCATGATTTTCGACGCGCGAAGCGAATCGCGCCGATGGATCACGGTGACTTTCGTCGCAAACCGCGTGAGATAGATCGCCTCCTCCATCGCCGAGTCGCCGCCGCCGGCGACGGCGATTGGCTTGCCGCGGAAGAAGTAACCGTCGCACGTCGCGCAGGTCGACACGCCATGGCCGGACAGCTTGCGATCGCTCCCGATCTCGAGCCACCGCGCGGACGCGCCGGTTGCAATGATCAACGAGTCGGCCGTCATCGTCTTCCCGTCCCCAAGCCGGATCGTGAAGGGACGGTTCCGCAGGTCAACGCTCATGACGTCGCCCCGGATGATGTCGGTGCCGAAGCGTTCGGCCTGCGCCTTCATTTCGGTCATCAGGTCCGGGCCCATGATGCCGTCGCGGAACCCGGGCCAGTTCTCGACCATCGTTGTCAGCATCAACTGACCACCGGCTTCGAGCCCTTCGATGAGCAGCGGCTTCAGGTTGGCGCGCGCTGTGTACAGGGCGGCCGTCAGTCCTGCAGGGCCGGAGCCGATGATGATGACCTTGCGATCGGACATAGGTGATCGAGTGCCTCAATCGGCATTGTCGGCGCGGACGAGCTGCTGATCGAGCTTCCGCGCGATCTCTTCCTTGGCCGCGAGGCCGACGATCTGATCGGCAAGCTGCCCGTTCTTGAAAATCAGCAGCGTCGGGATGCCGCGAATCATGAAGCGGCCCGGCACGTTCGGGTTCTCGTCGACGTTCATCTTGGCCACGGTCACGCGCCCGTCGTACTCGCTGGCGAGGGCGTCAACGGTCGGCGCCAGCCGGAGGCACGGCCCACACCACTCCGCCCAGAAATCGACGAGCGTCACGCCGTTCTTGATCTCGGCGTCGAAGGTACTGTCAGTGAAGATCTTGATCTTGTCAGATGCCATTGTGTCGGTCTCCCATGGGCGGGTCTAAAGACCCGCCCCTACCCTGCCGCGCGCATGGCCCCTACTCTGTCGCCGCCACGGCCCGCTCGTATACTTTGACGTACTGCCGGGCTGAAGCGTCCCACGAAAAATCCTGGCTCATGCCGGCCCGTTGAATGCGGTGCCATTTCGAGCGATCGCGGTACACGTCCAGCGCCCACCGCAATGTGTCGAGCAGGGCCTGTGCCGAGTACTCGTCGAAGGTGAACCCCATCCCCTTGCCGGTCCGCGGATTGAAGTTGCGGACGGTGTCGTATAACCCGCCAACGGCCCTCACCACGGGGACGGTGCCGTAGCGCAGGCTGTACATCTGATTCAGCCCGCAGGGCTCGAAGCGCGACGGCATCAGGAAGAGGTCCGCGCCCGCTTCAATCCGGTGCGCCAGCCCCTCGTCAAATCCGATCTGTGCCCCGACGCGATCCGGATGCCTGGCCGCAAGGCCCAGCCACAAATCCTCGTAGCGTCGGTTGCCTGTGCCGAGCAACACGAACGAGGCATCGAGCCTCGGGAGCTCATCGGCGACTTCGGCGATCAGGTCGAAGCCTTTCTGGTCGATCAGCCGGGAAATCAATCCGACGAGCGGCCGCGCAAGCGTCGCTTCGTCGACCGGGATGCCGTACGTCTCGAGCACCACTCGCTTGGCCGCCGCCTTGCCCGCAAGGTTCGTCGCGTCGTACGGCTCTGGCAGATGGGGATCGCGCGCCGGGTCCCATTGATCGTAATCGATTCCGTTCAGGATGCCGACGAGATCGTCGGCGCGATGCCGCAGCATCCCGTCGAAGCCGAAGCCGAATTCCGGCGTCTGGATCTCGCGCGCGTAGCGCGGGCTCACGGTCGTGATCAGGCGGCTGAACAGGATGCCGCCTTTCAGATAACTGATGCGTCCCCAGTATTCGAGCGCGTCGATTCGCATCAGGTCCCAGCCCAAGCCAAGCCGCGGCAGCCAGCTCGCATCGAAGACGCCCTGGTACGCGAGATTGTGGATGGTGAACACCGCAGGCGTGCGCGCGATTCCGGCCGGCGCGTAGCCGTTCCGAAGCAGCACGGGAAGGAGTCCCGACTGCCAGTCGTGACAATGCACGAGATCGAAGCGTTCTGGGAGTGCGGCCGCCCATTCGAGCGCCGCGACGGCGAGAAAGGCGAAGCGCTCCGGGTTGTCGGGATAGTCCTGGCCTGCGGTGCCGTACAGGGAGGGGCGATCGAAGTACGCGGGATAGTCGACGAAGACCGTCCTGACATTGCCCGCGGCGGCAATCCAGATCTGCGCGACCGCAACCTGGCCGCCGATCCCGACCCTCACGGTGCCGGCACGCTCGCCAGCCGTGACGCCCTGATACCGCGGGATCACGACGTCGACGTGATGACCGAGACGCGCAAGCGCGGCAGGCAGCGCGGCCACAACGTCCGCCAGCCCGCCGGTCTTCGCAAATGGCAGCGCTTCGGACGCGACCATCAGGATTCGCATTCGCACGTCAACATTATCCGACTTCGCTCTTCGAGCTTCGTCGGACAAGCCCGACTTCGCGCGGCGTGCTTGGTCGGGCAAGCCCCTTCGCGCGTCGCGCTTCG
>JAHFUO010000037.1:4813-24219 GCA_023265015.1 Acidobacteriota bacterium
GCTTCGTCGGACAAGCCCGACTTCGCGCGGCGTGCTTGGTCGGGCAAGCCCCTTCGCGCGTCGCGCTTCGCCGGACACGCCGAGGTCGCCGTCACCCATTGGACTTGTGTATGATCGCGACGTGACCGAACCGGCGCGTCCTGCACGCAGCTCGCGCTTCGAGCCGCGGGAAGTGCTGGAGCTGCGATCGATCCGTGAGCAGCATCCGGAGCTGAGCGACGCGATCGACATGCACATCGAGGTGCTCGAGCTGCATCGCCGCGTTCAGGGCCGCGTGCCGCTGCCCTGGTTCGAGTCGAATGCGGAAGTGGTCTCGCGCCATCAGGCGAGCGCGCAGCCCATCCTGCGATTCGAAGACATTCCCCTCGAACCCACCGATCTCCGGCTGCTGGTCAGGCAGATCGCCGACGTGCTGCGTCGTCATGGGGCGCTCGAGGAAGGCGAGTACCAGCGCATCCAGACGATCGGGCGCGACATGAACCTGCTCGACGTCGCAGCGCGCTGGTACCGGCGCGGCGCGGTACGTCACGGGGGGGCGGCGATGGGCGCGGGACATCAGCCTGCGGCCGATGCGGCTTCAGGCGTGGATGACGCGCTCGAACAGGTGCTGGGGCTCGCGATGCGGCCGTGGCTGCTGCGCTGCGCGGAGGTGTTGCAGCAGCGGTCCGAGCTGGCGATCTGGACGCATCCCTACTGCCCGATGTGCGGGGCCGAGCCCGATCTCGCCGTGATCACCCCGGCGGCCGAGCGCCATCTGATCTGCAGCCGCTGCATGCTGCGCTGGAAATTCGAGCCGCTCACGTGCCCGTATTGCGGCAACGGCGAACGCGCGCGCATCACGTCGTTCGCAACGCCGGACGGCCAGTACCGCGTCTACGCGTGCGACGTCTGCCACCGGTACCTGAAGGCGTACGACGGACGCCACGCCGCGCGGCCGGTGATGCCGGTCGTCGACAACGTGGCGACGCTGCCGCTCGATGCGTACGCGATGCAAAGGGGCTACTCCTAAGCAAAGTTCGAAGTTCGAAGTGGGAAGTGTGAAGTAAGGGCGAAGTCCGAACTTCGAACTTCGAACTTCGAACTTCGAACTTAGTTCGAGGCGGGCAGCACCGCGGGAATCTGAGTCGTCTGCGACGAAGACTGCCCGCTCTCGCCGAACCAGTCCTGTGCTTTCGTCGAGATCCAGTTGAACAGGTGACGCGTTTCCCAGAACCGGCCCGGGTTCGACTTCGCCCCAAGCACGACGACCGCCACGTCGGGCCCGCCCTGCGGCAGGCGCAGCAGCGTGACCAGGCAATAGCCCGCCTTGCTGATGAAGCCCGTCTTCCCAGCCTGCACGTCGACGTCGCCGTTCATCACGAGCTGATTCGTGCTGTGGATCGTGATCTGGCGGCGGCCCATGTTGACCGTGTAGTACGGCGTCCGCATGATGCTCCCAATCCGATCGTCGCCGGATACGTAGGTGATCAGCTTAGCCAGATCGTACGCCGAGGACGTGTTGTCGGCCAGCAACCCTGACGAATCCGCATATGACGTGTTCTCGAGACCGAGCTCCTTCGCCTTCTCGTTCATCCGCGCGACAAAGCCCTGCGAGCCGTACGGAGAGACGCGGGCCAGCGCGCGCGCCGCGGCATTATCCGATGCAATGAGCAGGAGGTGCAGAAGGTCGCCGGTCGTCACGGTGTAGCCCGCGCGCAGATACGTCGTCGATGCGGCGCGCACGTCGCTGCGATCCACCTTGATTTCACGGGTGAGATCCGGCGAGTTCTCGAGGAACACCGTCGCGGTCATCACCTTCGTGAGGCTGGCAATCGACCGCCGGCTCGTCGAATGGCTTTCCCAGAGGACCTTGCCGTTCTCCGGGTTGTAGATGATGGCCGCCTCGGCCCGCACGTCGGGAACGACGCCGCCGGCGTCATCGAGCTTGAAACGTGGTTCGAGCGCGTCGCGGAGCGCCGCCGCCCGCACGGCCGCTCTCGTGCGTGCGGTGCGCGCACGCCGCCGCTCGGCCGCCGTGGTCGGGGCGGTCGGTTTCTTCAGCGTCAGCCGTTGCGGCTTGGTCGAGGTTGTGCCCGCTGTCGAGTGCGTGGGCTTCTGTACAGCCGCGCTCGCGTCGCCGGGCAGCCCGGCGGCTGTCGCCACGACGAGAAGACAGAGCGGTCGGACCGCTGCAAGAAACCGGCTTCGGATCACAGGCAAACCTTTGCGAGACAAGTTCTTACGGAATGTTTCGGCATTGTAGCAGACAATCTGTAGCGTGCAAGCCCACTTTTGGCAGAAACTGGTCGGCGCATGAGCCTCTCTGAAGCTGAGTTCGCCGTCCTCCGTCGGACGATCGCCGTGCGCGGTACCGTGCGCATGATCCTCCTTCCCGTCGCCATGCTGGGATGGGCCGCGCTCGCGCTGGCCGTGCTGATGTTCACCGAGGCGCCCATGGCCGCTCTCTTTCCGCTCGCGGCCCTCGTGGGCGGCTTCGAGGCCATTCACGCCCTGCACGTGGGGGTCGAGCGCATCGGCCGGTACCTCCAGGTCTATTACGAGAACCCCGAAATCGGGCCGCGATGGGAGACGACGGTGATGGCGGTGGGCCCGGCGCTGCCGGGCGGCGGAATCGATCCGCTGTTCTCACTGGTCTTCGCCTGTGCGACGTTCATCAACTTCATCCCCGCGCTGCTGCCCGGACCGACGCGCACGGAACTGGGGGTCGTCGGCGTTCTGCACCTCGCGTTCATCATCCGCGTCGTCCGGGCGCGCGGCGCCGCGGCTCGCCAGCGCGCCGTCGAACTGGAAAGCTTCCGCGCGTTGCGCGCGCAGCATCCAACAGCTTGAAGAAATCCAAGTGTGACTCGAAAGGGCCACGATCCGTTGCGGGATAGCACACTTCGCCGCCACAGGCCGGCGCAGGTGTGCGCGGCGATTCGCTTGCGTTTTCTAACATTTCGTCAGAACACGGTTCGTTGCCTGAGGGCGCGCACAGGCCGACCTCAGCGGCATAACGCTTGCACCCGCGTCCCACCGGAGGATCGAGCCATGAGTCTGGTACGGCTCCTGGGGTTTCGGACGCTCGCCTGCGGATGTGTCATCGGCCGGTACCGTGAGCTGGCCACAGGCCGCGAGCTGACGTACATCGAAGAGAAGGGCACCGGCTGCGAGTTGTACGCGCACCGCCGGAATCACACGATCCACGCCGATCGCGCCGCGGCGCCACTGGCGGAGCAGCCCAGTCCCGTCCGGGCCTTGTAGCCACATTGGCCGGCTGGAACCGGCCCCCACATTACAATCCTGCTGGTAATCCGCTCTCCCCAGCCGCATACCCGCTTCAAAATCGGCCGCGCGACATTCCGCTTCTATCTCGGCGACTGCCTTGACGTGCTCGCCCGTCTCCCTGTGGGATCGATCGATGCGATCATCACGTCGCCTCCGTATGCACCGTCGCACGGCGAAATAGTCATACATTTCCTTGAGTCGATGCTTTCAGGTTATGTAAGCTTCGATCATGGACTTGCGGCAGCTCGAAATCATCCGCGCCATCGCAGACACCGGCTCCTTCACCGCCGCGGGCGAGAAGCTGCACGTGTCGCAGTCGGCGATCAGCCGGCAGATTCTCCTGCTCGAAGAAGAGCTCGGCGAAGCGGTCTTCCATCGGATCGGGCGGCGCATCCGCATCACGCCGGCCGGTGAAGCGCTCCTTCAGCTGAGCCACCGCGTCTTCCAGGATCTGCAGGACACCGTCACCGCGATCGGCGAGAAGCAGGAATCGCTGCGCGGAACGCTGCGGCTCGTTGGCGGGATGACCGTCTGCCTCTACGTCTTTCCGACGCTGCTGTCGGAAGTTCGACGGGTCCATCCCCACCTGGACTTGAAGGTGACCGTCGGCAGCACTGATCGCTCGATCGCGATGCTTCGGTCGGGCGGCGGCGATCTCGGCCTCCTGACCCTGCCGATCGACGCCGCCGACCTCGTCTCCGTGCCGGTGCTCGAGGAGGAGCTCCTCGTCGCCACCTACCCCACGCACCCGCTCGCAAAGAAGCGCCAGATCGTCGCCGCGGATCTGAACAAGCAGGCGTTCATCCTCTTCGAGGCAGGCTCGATCACGCGGCGTCTTGTCGACGAGTTCTTCACCCGCGAACGGATCGAGGCGGAAATCGTGATGGAGACCGAGAACGTCGAGATCATCAAGGCCATGGTCCGCAACGGCCTCGGCATCAGCATCGCTCCCTGGCAGGCGGTGGCGGCCGACGTGCGGGCAAAGGCGCTTTTTGTCAGCCGGATCACGGGCCACCCGCTGCTGCGGCGGACCGGGTGGCTCTATCCGAAGATGAGCCGTCTACCGCGGACGGTGGCCGAAGTGCTCAGGGTATTTGAGACCGTCCGCCCGCGCCTCGCGGCTTCGGCGCAGGCGCCGAAGAATTTATGACCGCGTCAGGCTAAGATGATCCCGAAATGGACCACCACCTTCACGTCACGGACAGCGTCGATCGCGTGATTCACATTTCGCTGAGCGAGGCGGAGTGGCAGGCGTTCCTGGCGAGCACGCCGCAACCGATCGATTGGTTGCGGGAGCGGATTAAAGAGGCGATCGAGAAAAGCGCAAAGACCGCGCCGCGGGAATCGTAGGGTCCGGCTGAAGCCGGACCCTGCCGATGATCAACGGCAGCGTCCGCCTTCAGGCGGACTACTTCTTCGTCGTATCGGCGGGCGTCGGCCGCAGCGAGTACGACGTCCGCGACCACACCTGCACGCCGTCGCGCTTCGCGATCACCTGGATCCGTCGAGTCCTGCGCAGCGGGTCCGGGTTGCTCGAGTAGAACCCCAGCACGTAGTAATCGCTCGTCTCGGCGTCGATCCTCTTCAACGCCTTGTCGAAGTCGTTCTGGTTCACGACCGCGAAGCCGCCGGTGAGGTCCGCGATCGTGCGCAGGCTGTCCTGCGTGCGCGAGACGTACGTTTCCCACTCCACCGGATCGACGTTCTCGCCGATGTCGCCTCCGGCCACGAGGCCGCGCGGATCGATCGTGTAGAGCGTGGCGTTGGCGCGATTGGCGTCGCGGGTCACTTCCGCCATGTCGCGGACGAGCTCGGCATCGGCGAACTGCGCGCCCCTCGGCTGGATATTCGGATCGACGCGGCCGTTCTGCGAGACGCAGTTGCCGCTGCTGTCGCCGGAGCTATCGCCGCTCGTATCGCACGGCCCAAGCTCTTCCTTCAGGCGCGATTTCTCGAACGGATTGAAGTCGTAGCCGCTGCTCACCCAGATGACGGCCTTGCGCCTGTTGTGCAGCTTTTCGAGGTTCTGCATCAACTGGTTCGCGGTGGTGAAGGCGACGTGCGCGCGGTAGCGCAGCTCGATCGGACCGTCCTGCCCTTCCTGGCCCTTGATGATCTCGCTCGGCTTCAGCCCGTTGCCGCTGATCCGGTTGATCGCATCGTCGAGCAACGCGCGGTCGTACGTCAGGTCGATCGAGATCGACGAGGTGCCGGTGCTGACCATGCCCCACATGTCGCCGTCGTGGATCAGGTTCTTGAGCATCTTGCGGAAGAGCTCGCGGATGCGCGGCGTGTTCTGGAAGTCCATGTGCAGGTCGTCGACAAACAGCAGGAACACGCGGCCTGCCGCGTCGTTGGTGGGACGACTCACCGGAAGGATGATCCCTTCCTGCAACGGCGCAGGCGGCGGCGCCAGCGTGTTGTACGCGCGCCCGCCGTGGATCAGCACCATCGAGGCGAGCTCCTGCTTGACGTTGTCTTCGTAGACCTCGAAATCGGTCGGCTTGAGATCCGCCATGAACTGATCGTTCTTGGCGTCGCGAACGATGACGTCGGTCGTGACCAGTTCCGCGATTGAACGGAACGTCGGCTGTTGCGGCTGCTGCGCCTGTTGCTGCGTTTGTGGCCGCGGCTGCTGAGCCGCCTGCGTGGGACGTGCCTGCGCGAAGGTCGAGACTTCCGCGACGGCGAGGCCGCACATCGCCACGGCGAGCGCAAGTGCAGCCGCCACTGAGAACTTGGCGGTATTTCGCATAGGCCGAAATTATAGCAGGCTCGCCCCGCTATATTAGAGGCATTGATGAAACTCGCGATCGGGTCCGACCACGCCGGTTTTGCCTATAAACAAGCCATCAAAGCGAGGCTCCTGGCCGACGGCCACACGGTCCGCGATTTCGGGACCGACTCCGAGGCGCCCTGCGACTACCCCGACTTTGCCCGGCCGGTCGCCGAGGCGGTTGCCCGCGGCGAATTCGATCGCGGCATCGTCCTGGGCGGCTCGGGGAACGGCGAGGCGATCGTCGCGAACCGCATCCGCGGGATCCGCTGCGGCCTCTGCTGGAACGAGCAGGTGGCGGCCTGGAACCGCTCGCACAACGACGGCAACGTGCTCTCGATTGGCCAGCGGACGATGACAGAGGCCGAGGCGCTCGCGATCGTCCGCGTCTGGCTGACGACGGAGTTCGAAGGCGGCCGGCACCTGGCCCGCATCAGAAAGATCGACCGGCCATGACCACCCGTAGGGCCGACCGTCCATGACCACCCGTAGGGCGCCCCTTCCATGACCACCCGTAGGGCGGGCCTTCCATGACCACACGTAGGGCGCCCCTTCCATGACCACACGTAGGGCGGGCCTTCCATGACCACACGTAGGGCGGGCCTTTACGGCCCGCCAGACCTGACATGCAAATAGGACTCATCGGCCTCGGCCGCATGGGCGGCAACATGGCCCGCCGGCTGCTGGCCGTCAAAGTGCTGCACGCCGTGCCGCCGCTCGCGGCGGCCGACATCCGCCAGCACGTCGTGCGCGGACAATACGCCGCCGATGCGGCCGGCGCGAAGATCGGTTACACCCAGGAGCCGAACGTCAATCCCGACTCGCGCACGGAGACATTCGTCGCGATGCGCCTGTTCGTCGACAACTGGCGATGGGCCGACGTGCCGTTCTATCTCCGCACGGGGAAGCGTCTGCCGCGACGCGTCACGGAAGTCGCGGTGCAGTTCAAGTGCCCGCCGTTGATGCTGTTCCGCAAGACGCCGGTGCGATCGCTCAACCCCAACGTTCTCGTCCTCCGCATCCAGCCCGACGAAGGCATCTCACTCTCGTTCGTGGCCAAGGTGCCCGGACCCTTCGAGCGCCTCGACACCGTGACGATGGACTTCGGTTACGCCGAGTATTTCAAGACGGAACCGGCGACCGGATACGAAACGCTGCTGTTCGACGCGATGGCCGGCGACCAGACCCTGTTCCACCGCATGGACATGGTCGAGGCCGGGTGGCGGGTCGTGGCGCCTATTCTCGACGCGACGAAGCGGGATACGAAGTCGCCGATTCCGGCGTACGAAGCCGGCTCGTGGGGCCCCGCCGAAGCGGACCTGCTCATCGAGCGCGACGGACGCGCATGGCGCGACTGACCACCTTCCGCGATCAGGCGGCGATGATAGAGGCGGCGGCCGAGCGGATCGCGTCGCTGGTAGGGGCCGCGATCACCGCGCGCGGCGCGGCGGCTGTTGCGTTGTCCGGTGGAAGCACACCGCAGCCGCTGTATGAGCTGCTCGCGCGTGAGGACCATCCGTGGCGCGCGCGGATCGACTGGCCGCGCGTGCATCTGTTCTGGAGCGACGAGCGCAACGTGCCTCCCGATCAGCCAGGCAGCAACTTCGACATGGCGAATCGCGCGCTCATCCAGCACGTGCCGATCGAGCCGTCGCATCTGTATCGGATGCGTGGGGAGCTTCCGGCGGTGGAGGCGGGACCGTTGTACGACGCGATACTCAGCGCACGCCGCGATCAGACGCGGGGTTCGTTATTTGATGTGCTGCTGCTTGGCATCGGGGCGGACGCTCACATCGCGTCAATCTTCCCCGAGAGCCCGTTGTTGATGGCGGGCCGTGAAGGCCCGCCCTACATGTGCGGCGCGGACCTTTCAGGTCCGCGAGGCGAGCCTGACCCTTCGACAAGCTCAGGGTCATCCCGAGTACTGTCGAGGGATGAAAGGCTCGCCCCGCATGTCGAAGAATTGGCGGCAGGAGTCTGGGTTCCGAAGCTGCGTCACTGGCGCATCACGCTCACGCCGCCGGCGCTGCTCGATGCGGATGCCATCATCATGATCGCGTCGGGCGCGGTGAAGGCGGCCGCGATCGCGGCAGCCATTGAAGCTCGGCCAGACGTCGCTCGCTATCCTGCGCAGTTGCTGCGTGAGGCCGGCGATCGCGTTGAGTGGATCGTCGACGAAGCCGCTGCGAAGGACCTCATCGACCGCCGCGCCAGTTGAGCAATCTTTTCTGCGTTACTTGCTGGGGTTGTTCCCCGCTGTGGAGCCAGGAGCAGACCCGCCGAGAAACAGGCTTCGCCCATCGGCCAACACAAAATTTCTGCCGACCGCTTTATTCGTCCCGTCCCTCGACTGATAGCCCTCAATGATGAATTCCGTTCCGATCGTCAGCGTATTCTTCGTCACACCCAGCCGGATGAGCTGGTTCGGACTCCCGCCTTCGATCAGCCACGGGACGACCGTGCCGTCAGGGTTTTTCACGTCGATGTGGAACCACGAGTGGGGATTGATCATTTCCCATTTGGTGAGCGTGCCCTGCAGCTTGAGCGGCTTGGCGATGTCGAATTCCGCCGAGAAGGCGTGATGCGCCCAGGCGGGCGCCGTGGCGAGCAGGAAACCAACGCCGGCAACCACAACCGAGAACCTGGTTCTCATCGGATGTCCCCCTTCATTTTGACGACTTCTTCGCGGCTTCGTCGGCGGCTCGCTTCTCCTCGGCCCGAGCTCCCGCGAGGGTGTTATAGAGGCCGTAATTGCCTTCGTGACAGGCGTGCTCGAACAGCGGACCGATCGCCTTGTTCATGGGAAGCTCGGCAGACCAGGGTCGTGTCCACGTCGCGGGATCGTCGACCGTGAATCGATAGAGGATCGTGTCTTCGCTCACGCGTGTGAAGCGCTCGGTCAAACGCATGTTCTCGCTGGATCCCTGGAACGCCGTCCTGTCGGTGAAATTCGTGGTCTCAACGACCAGCGTATCGCCCTCCCAACGGCCGCGGTAGCTCCCCTCCCACTGGCGGACGGTTTGCGGCAGCTGCGGACGCCCGTCCAGCGGGATGATGCGGACGTCATGGAGCATCTCGACGAGAATCATCACGTACCCCGGAGTCTGCACAATTTGATAGTTGTTGTTGTAGGCTCCGGGGAGCATTGGCGGCCCGTCGCGATCCATGAGGATGCACCGCACGCTGAGCGGCTGATTCTGCACGGCGTCGGTGGGCGCTCCCATCCGCTTCCTCGCCTCGGCGCGCGCGGCTGCCCTCTTCTGTCCGTCCGCAGTCATGGGAGGAAGTCTTTTGTCCGGCGTATCCACGATCAGCGATGTTCGCAGGTTCAAGCCGAGCGGCGCCTGGCTCCGGTCCAGCCCGAACTGCGTGAAGTCGTAGTGCACGTCGGCGATGGTTCCAGGTTCGGTCTGCTCGCCTTCGACTTCAGCCGCTCGTTTCATCATCTCGAGCGCTTCTTCTCTTGTATAGAACTCCTTGGTGACGTCCTTCGGGCGCTCCAGAGGTGTGTACGTGGTGTTGTTCCAGAAGCCCTGCAGATCGGGTTGTCCGTCCGGTGTGCGCGCCACAGTCCAGCTCTTCGTCTTCGCCGTGGCGGTAGAAGTCCCCGCGCTGCGGGCCCCGGCTGGGGCCTGGGTGGCGACGCGTGCGGGCGCCAGCAGTACCACCGCGACCAGGATTCCTGCGACAGCCGTTGAAGTAATAAATCGATGTGGCATGTGCGGCCTCTCCGGGTTTACTTGCTCGGTTGCTTGCGCAGGTGCCCGTAGATCAGGTCTTCCACGAAATCTACGCACTTGAACTCCATGATCTGCGCATTCTTTTCCACGCGGCGATAGAGGGGCATGCTGACCTTCCACGGTCGCGTGAATACTTTCGGATCCTCGATGGTGGCTTCATACAGGAGAAGTTCGGGGCTCGTGGCGGTGAACCGTTCGATCACGTGCAGGGCGTCGCTATGGAAATTCCCGGCGCGGTCGAACCACGTCTGGTCGTTGAAACCCGTGGTGTCGACGACCAGCGTTTCCCCTTCCCAGTGTCCGTTCGACCATCCCATCCAGCTATCGGCGGGCGCTTCCTGATGTTCATCCATATAGATCGTGCGGACCGCACCCGCGTAGGTGTGGACCATCATGATGTACTTGGGGCCCTGAACGATCTGGAAGGGATACGGCATGTAGTTCGCGCGCGGCACTCCCGGCAGATAACACTTGATCTCCGGATCCAGTTTGAGCCGGTTCGAGTAGTTCTCCTTCTTTTTCGTCAGCGCCTCGGGCTTGTACGGAATCATCCCGCCCTCAACAATACCGATGCCGCCTGGGACCGCATTGCTCGCACCAAGGTCGAGCACGAGGCCTGGTCCGGCAGAGTGAGCCTCGATATCCCAATAGGCTTCGGTGAGGGCCTGCCAGATACCGCTGAAGTTGGGTTTGCCGTCCGCTGTGCGCGGCGCCCTGTATGCGCGGGCCTGACCTCCGGCCGGTGTCACGGCCAGCGAGAAGACCGCAACCGCACCGACCGTCGCAATCACCGCGCGTGTGAGGCAATTTCGCATCGGAACTGGCTGCAGGACATTAGACGCGCACCCAGCCGGCTAGTCAAGAAAATCGAGTGGCTAGAGATGGAGTCGGTGAGCGCCATTACTTGCTGAGCCCGGCGGCCCAATTCTCCACGACGACGACTGGCATGACGAGGTCGGCCGTGGCGCCGGAGGCCGGATGCGGAATCAGGAAACGCTGCCCGTCCGGCGAGACGGCGAACGTGTGATAAGGCCCCGCGCCCGCGGCGATCCCGGTGTGCGCCAGGTTCACGTAGGGTGAATCGAAGAGATCCTTTGGCGTCCCGGCGTCGAACGTCGAGCCGATCGACTTGACGTCAACGCCCATCATCTTCCCGCCGGTGATCGGGATCATATAGAACAACTCACGGCCATCACGCCGCCATCGCGGGAATACACCTCCGCTCGTCGAAATCTGCCACTTTCCTGCTCCGCCGGGAAACGGCTGCACGTACACCTCGGCGCGACCGGTTTCATTCGAGTAGTACGCCAGCCACTTCCCGTCGGGCGAGATCTGCCCGTGGCTTTCAGTGAAGGGTGTGTGGAGCAACGGAGATGGCTTCCGGTCGCCTGACAGCGGCAACAGCCATAGATCGTTCTCTGTTTTGGGGTCGAGGACCTCGTAGACAATCGAGTTTCCATCTGGAGACCAGCTCACTGGAAGGATCGTGTTGGTCGATTCAAGCAGCCGTTCCTCGGTGCCTGCGTTGTTCGCCAGCTTCTGGTACACGCCCGATTTCCCGTTTCGGGTCGAGGCGTAGACGATCCGGGTGCCGTCCGGCGACCAGATCGGCGATGAGTTCTCCTGCGACGCGTCGAACGTGAATCGCGATGTCGTGCTCCGGGACAGGTCCGTCACCCAGATGTCGCCGCCGTTTCCGTCGTGTCGGTGGGCAGCCACGCGCGTGCCGTCGGGCGCGAGGTCTATCCCGCGGTAGTTTCCCGGCGGGCCCACAGCCTCAACTGGCTTCCCCTGACGATCGAACCAACCCATTTGCAGACCGGCAGCGCCTCCCGTGCCAACACCGTAGGCGAGGATGCCGTTATTGGAAACGGAAAAGGCCGCAATCCCGGGAGTCACGACAGATTCCACACGCTCTGCAATCGGGAACGATTCCCCCGCAAGCGCGAGCGTTTGGGAATTGAACGGCTGCGCGAGCAGTGTGCCCTGCCGCACGAACAGCACGTGGCCACTTTGCGAGTCATAGACGGCGGCGCTGTCAGCGCCGGCGAGGCGCTTCGATTCCGCGGCGTCGAGCGAACCGACGTACACACCCCCGACATCGTCAGAGGTCGCGTAGGCATAGAACAAGAAATGATGGCCGTCGGGCAAGAACCACGGGAAGACATACGACGTTTGCCCCTCTGCCAGGCGCATGAATTCCGACGGCTGACCGCCCGCCGAAGACACGCGGCTGAGCCCTTTGTTTGGTCCCGTACTGAACACGATCGTTCCATCCTGGCTCCAGCTGCCACCTCGTAGGCCGGCGACGCCTGTGACACACAGGGTCTGTGGAGGCCCGCCGCTCGCCGCGATCTTCAACAGCTTCTGCTGCGCGAAATACCCGATGAATCGGCTGTCGGGCGACCAGAACGGATACCCGGCATCGTCAGTGCCCTGAAGCGGCTGTGCCGTCAGCGAATCGATTCCGCGGATCCACAACAGAGTCTTGCCGGAGGCGTCTCGCGCGGTAAACGCCAGCTTGCTGCCATCCGGCGAGATGACGACGCCCGTGCCTACACGACCAAATGTGACGAACGTGTTCTTGTCGGGTGGATACACGAAGAACCGCGAGACGGCCGGAGTGACTGGACGAGACGCGGACCACCACGCGGCACCGCCGGCGACCGTCGTCAGCGCAAGCAACGCCGCTGCGGCCTGCCAGGCCCGCAGGAACGCAGGCCGGGCTTTTTGCGATCCGGCCTCGGCATCGATCGCCGTCGGCACAGGCACCGCTGTCGCGGCTGCTTCGCTGATGAGAAACCGCACCGCGGAGATATCGGGAATGCGCGCCTTGCGGTTCTTCTCGAGACACCGTTTGACGATGGTACGGAGGTACGGTGGCACATCGGCCGGCAGCGCGTTCCAGTCGGGCTCAGCGCGCAGCACCGCCGCGAGTGTGTCGGAAACGTCTTCGCCCTCGAATGCACGCGCGCCGGTCAGCATTTCGAAGAGGACGCAGCCGAATGCCCAGACGTCGCTGCGCTTGTCCGCGTCGCGCCCCTTCGCCTGCTCGGGGCTCATGTAGCCGGCCGTGCCGAGGATCACGCCCGCGCCCGTCATCATCGCGGGCGAGGTGATCGTCGGCGACATCGTCAGATTGGCACTGCCCGCTGCCTGCTGCCGGCTGCCTGCTGACTCCGCAAGCTTCGCCAACCCGAAGTCGAGCACCTTGACGACGCCGTCGGGTGTGACCTTGATGTTGGCCGGCTTCAAATCGCGGTGGATGACGCCCTGCTCGTGGGCCGCTTCGAGGGCATCTGCAATCTGCTTCGCGATCGGCACAGCTTCATCGATTGGCAAGCCTCGCGGACCTGAGAAGGTCCGCGCCGCGAGGTGTTCGGCGAGCGTCTCCCCCTCGACGAGCTCCATCACCAGCGCGCGAACGGGCCGGCTAAAGCCGGCCCCCACATCCGTACTTTCGTGGGGGCCGGCCTCCCCGGCCCGACCAGCGTCGAGGGCAGCCGGCCCTTCTTCGAAACCGTAGATGGCCGCGATGTTCGGATGGTTGAGCGCGGCAAGCATCTGCGCCTCGCGCTCGAAGCGCGCGAGCCGTTCAGGATCGGCGGCGAATGAGGCCGGCAGAACCTTGATCGCGACGTCGCGCTGCAGCCGGCTGTCGCGTGCGCGATAAACCTCGCCCATCCCACCTGCGCCGAGGGCGGACAGGATCTCGTACGGTCCGAGGCGAGCGCCAGGCGCGAGAGACATTGTTGGAGTCTTACCTCGTCGGCGCGAGGCGCTTCAGCTCCTCCAGCCAGTTCTGTACGACGACGAGCGACGCCGACGAGGGGCGCTGGTCCTCCTGAATCATGAGAAAGCGGCCATCCGGCGCGACATCATAGGTACGCGGCACGTTGGGATCGTAGGGAACAAAACCGCCTTCGAACAAAACTCGCAGCGGCTTGAACCGCAGTTCCGGCTCCCTGGAAGCGACCTCGGCCGTGATCAATTTTCTTCCGCTCTGGTAGAACAGCTCCGCGCCATTCCGTGACCACACCGGCTCATGGCCACCCTCGGCCGACATACGGATCGGCGCCCCAGGCCCGGGAAACGGCCGCACCCACACCTCCGCGCGACCGGTTTGATCCGAGACATAACTCACCCAGCGTCCGTCGGGCGAGAAGCTCGCCTCGTCTTCATCGAACTCGGTCTGCAGCCACGGGCGAGGTTTTTTCTCACTGCCGGTTCCTAGCAGCAGCAGATCAGTTCGTGTTTTCGGAGTGATCTGCTGGAAGAGTACCCATTGGCCATCTGGAGACCACGCCGCAGGCGCTTGCTCGTAGTCGCTGACGGACAGCCGATCGGGTTCGAGTACGCTTCCGTCAGCGGGAATCCCGAACAGATTACGCTGGCCGCTTCGATCCGAGGTGAAGACCAGGTACTTTCCGTCCGGACGCCAGAGGGGAACGACATTGTGCCCTTTGAACGTCAGCTCGAGCGGCTGCGTCGCTCCGGTGACATCAATCACCCAGATGTTGCCCTGATTGCTCGGACCGAGGGTGACCGCCAACCGGCGCCCGTCCGGAGAAAGACGTGGATAGCGCGGCCCCTCAACCTGGGTCGCCACCGGCCCGAGCGGCTTTCCGTCGCGGCCGACCCATTGAAATCCGCGGCCGGTTTGAAAGACGGTGCCTCCGCCGCGGAGATACACCAGCGTCCCATCGCCGGCGATGCTGAAATTCGCAGCGCCGTTTCCTTTTGCCACAACGCCTTCCTGGACAGGGACCGGCGCGCCCGTGACTTCGAGCCGTCCGAGATCGAACGGCACCGCCATCAGCGAGGAGGGCACGGTGGCATACACCAGATGACCGCCCGGCACGTAGTGCGCGTTGTTTCCTCCTTCCACCAGGATCTTTGCGTCCGTTCCGTCGAGCCGACGCGCGGCGATGCGAGCCTGACGGACGCCGCCAGATCCGTAAATCGTGTAGAGGATCGCGTGTCCGCCGGGCAGCGCTTCGGGCCACCGATAGTCGCTCTCCCCTTTTTTCACGTCCGGTGCTGCAAGGCTCTCGGGTCGTCCACCGACAGCGGGCACACGGAACAGGCCGGAGCCCGCCTGACCGAACACGATCGCATCGGCAGCCCACGTCGCGCCTTGCACCTGGCCGGTCACCTCGCAGACGACGGCGGGTGGTCCTCCGCCGAGCGCGATGGTCTTGAGCTGTCCGCCGCTGACGAAGCCGATGCGGCTCCCGTCAGGCGAAAAAAAGGGATTCGTGGCCCGCTCGGTCCCGGGGATCGGCTTCGCCTCGACCTCGTTTGTCCTCCGGAGCAGGAGCTGGTCGGTGCCGCCAGGTTGTGCGGCATACACAATCGCGGATCCGTCCGGTGAAATCATCACATTCACGCCAGCCGGAGACGCAAACGGCGCCGCCTGAGATGCGACGATCTCGAATCTGGTGACACGAGCCGGCTCCGGATACGTGAGGAACCGCACAACGAGCGTCGCCACCGCGGCTCCAAGAACCACGCCCGCCAGGGACGCCGCCAGCATCCGACCGCGTCGGGCGGGCGACCGCGCAAGGGCAGGTGTCTCGGCGGCGATGTCTGCCTGCTCGTTCAGGAGAAACTGCACGACCGCGATATCAGCGATCCGCCGCTTGCGATCCTTTTCCAGGCACCTCCGGATCAGCGCGCGGATCGACGCTGGTACGTCTGACCGCAGCGCGGCCCAGTCCGGCTCGCCGCGGACAATGGCGGCGATCAGATCGGTGGCGTCATCGCCGTCGAAGGGCCGCTTACCGGTGAGCATCTCGAACAGCACGCAGCCACATGCCCAGATGTCGCTGCGCTTATCCGCTGCGCGCCCCTTCGCCTGCTCGGGAGCCATGTAGGCGGCCGTCCCGAGAATCACACCGACGCCGGTCATCATCGCGGGCGAGGTGATCGTGGGCGACATCGACAGATGAGCACTGCCGGCTGCCGGCTGCGCGCTGCCCGCTGACTCCGCAAGCTTCGCTAAACCGAAGTCGAGCACCTTCACCGTGCCATCCGGACGCACCTTGATGTTCGCGGGCTTCAGATCGCGATGGATGATGCTGTGTTCGTGCGCCGCCTCGAGCGCGTCGCAAATCTGCCGCGCGATCGGCAGCGCCTCGTCGAGCGGAATGGCGCCACGTGCGATCCGCTCCGCGAGCGTTTCGCCTTCGACCAGCTCGAGGACGAGCGCGTGCGTCTCACCGCTGTCTTCGAAGCCGTGGATCGCCGCGATGTTCGGATGATTCAGCGAGGCGAGCACCTGCGCCTCGCGTTTGAATCGCGCGAGGCGATCCGCGTCCAGCGCGAAATCCGTTGGAAGGACTTTCAGCGCGACGTCGCGTCCGAGCTTCGTATCGCGCGCGCGATAGACCTCGCCCATGCCGCCTGCGCCCAGGGCGGAAAGGATCTCGTACGGTCCGAGGCGAGCGCCAGGCGCGAGACTCATCGATGTTTCGGAGACGTGCGGATTATATGCCCGCGGCGGGCAGATAACGCACACATCCGGCGCCGGGGACGTGGTAGGTTTTGCAATATGGCCGGTCACCGCGAAGCGACCGTCGAAGATCTCTACCACGTGCCTGAGGACGGGAAGGCCGAGATCGTCAACGGCGAGCTGGTGCTCATGACTCCGAGCGGAGGCCTGCACGGGTACGCCGGAGGCTTGATATTCGCCAGCCTCCTCGACTACGCCCGTCGCACGAAGCGCGGCGTGGCCCTGCCCGACAACGTCGGCTTCATCGTCAACCTCCCGAACCGCCGCTCGTTCAGCCCGGATGTCGCCTTCTGGACGGGTGGACCGCTGACGGCGAAATTTCCGGAAGGCGCGCCGATCTTCGCCGTTGAAGTCCGTAGCGAAGAGAACTACGGACCCCGCGCCGAACGTGCGATGGCGGCGAAACGTGCCGACTACTTTGCGGCGGGCACGCTGGTCGTCTGGGATGTCGACGTACTCGACGCGCACGTCGTCTGCGTCTATCGCGCTGCGACTCCGGCGATGCCAACCACGTACGGACGTGGCGAACGCGCCGAAGCCGAACCTGCGCTCCCCGGCTGGGCGATGGCGGTCGACGATCTGTTCCCGTCTGGTTGATGCGGTTCTCAGGTTGCTCGGGTACTCACGTGCTTAGGTTCCGGTGCACGGATGCATTGGTTCAAGAACCAGAACCTGGGCACCCGAGCACCAGAGCAACCCGAGAACTGGTTTAATGCGACCGCCGGGCGGCGTCGCGTTCGATTGAGATGTCGCGCACCGGCGATGTGATGATGCGTTGACCGTCCGCGAAGATTTCCATCCGCAAGCCCACGCAAATCCACGCAATCTTCAGAAAGCTGCCGCCGAAGCTCGATCCATCGAGCCGTCCCGCCGTCGCGTCGGGAAAGAAGTGTCCGCCCTGAACGAGCACTGACGTATCGCGCGTGATGATGATCCGGTAACACGAGTTCAGCGTGCGAACGATCAGCGTCGTCAACGGATCGAGCTCGCGGATGTTGAGACCCTCAGTTGCGGAGGCGCTGGCGATGAATCCGTCGAGCGTCGCGGCCCGCGGGATCACGGACGTGCGCGAGGCGCGGCCCGTGTCGTGGATGGTGGTCAGAGACCTCGTCGGGGGCATCGGCTCATTGTACTAGACGCTTCAGCTCCTCGCCAAGGTCCTGACGACAAGTGACATTGACGACGCCCCTGCCGCCGGTCATTTGACAGAACTCAATGACGATGGCATCGTCGTCGGGGCGAGGGCCGAATGCTAATGAGGAGTTGGAGATGGAGAATCTTCGCGTTCCGCCCGTCGTCCGTGAAACGCTCGGGGCCGTTGCATCCGAGGAGCTGGTGATGATGTTTGCCGACGCTCACAAGCTGGGTGTTGAGTCCTTCGAGCGCCACCTCGACGAACGCCTCGGGGAAATGAACGCGTCGGTGGATCACCGGCTCGCGCAAATGGACCAATCGGTCGACCGCCGCCTGCGCGAATTGAGCGAATCGGTCGATCACCGCCTCAAGACGGAAATCGGCGCGTTCAGGCTCGAGATGACAAAGGCACTCGGGGATCTGCGCTTCGATGTCCTCAAGTGGAACTTCCTGTTCTGGAGCACCACGATGACCGCCATACTCGGGCTGCTGCTGCGCGGTCGCTAGCGCAGTTTTCAGTTCCCAGTAGCCAGTTTTCAGCTCGATTCCACGCAGAACACGGCTGGGAACTGACTACGGGCAACTGACAACCGATCTAGGTGCCCCGCTGCCGGTCGAGCGCCTTTCGGGCCGATCGGGCGATCGCCACGCTCGCGACGATGGTCGCCGCCACGCCGACGCCCAGCATCACGTAGTACACGCGCCCGCGCGGCGGATCAACCCCCGCGGCGAGCTTCGCGACGTCGCCCACAACCTTCCCGTAGTACGTGTACATCACGATCGCCGGAATCATCCCGGGGCACGCGACGAGGAAATCCCGGAATCGGACGCGGCTCAATCCCAGGGCGTAGTTGAGCAGGATGTAGGGAACGACCGGCGACAAGCGCAGCAGGAATTGCACCCACGCGCCCTCGCCCGCAACGGCGCTCCGGACCGCAGCCACGCGCGTGTCGCGATCCATCCAGGAAAACAGCCGCGTGTCTGCAAGGCGCTGCGCGACGGCATACGCCGCGATCGCGCCGATCGTCGCGCTCACGAATACCAGCGCCGAGCCTTGCCACACGCCGAAGAGCGCCCCCGCCGCGATCGTCAGCAGGAACGCCGGCGCCATCGTGACCGCGCAGAGGATGTAGAGCAGCGCGAAGAGTACCTGACCCCACGGGCCGAGATCCCCCACCCGTAGCAGGACGGCCGTCAACCACGCCATCATGCGTCTGGAGTGGAGTCGGAAGGATCTTCGATATCCGCAACCGCCGGCTCGGCGGCTGGCGCGGTCACCTCCGGCGCCGCGCTGCCACCGCCACGTTTCTTTGAGCGGCGGCGGCGCTTCGCGAAGACGTGAGACAAACGCTCCAGCGCCTCTGATGCCTGCTGAAGGCCCGCGGTGATCTGATCGGCGCCGGTCCAGGTCGCGGTGTTGAGCCGCTCGGCCAGGGCCAGCAGCGCTTCCTGCCGCGCGGGGTCGGACGTGCGCTTGGGAATCCTCTCGCGGATGGCGGCGTACCAGCGCCCGAGAAATGCGACCTGCTCGTCGGGCGTTGCCCCCTCGATCGCCGCGGGGATTGCCGGCCGCGGCGCCGGCTGCGGCCGCGCCGGCGGGGCCTGCACTGCGGCCGGCGCTTCAGCGGACGGCCGCTTGCGCGGACGACGAGGCTCGGTCGACGTCTCGACGACCTGCTGGCTGTGGAACACCGCGTTCCAGTCGAATTCGATGCCGGGATGCCGCGCTTCGATCTGCCTGAGGACGTCTGCCTCGAGCGCTTCGCGTCCGACGCGAACGCCGCCGGGCGTTCGGAATACGTACAGAATCCGCGAGTACTGGCGATTGCCTTCGCGGAACCAGTGCATCAGGTACGTGGTTTCGTATCCGCGCTTGTCGCGGATCACGCGCAGGAACGGCACTGGACGTTACTTGCGCTTCTGAGCTCGGGACCCGGAGGAGCTCTTTTTCTTACGCGCAGGGGATTTCTTTTTC
>JAHFUO010000001.1:0-48371 GCA_023265015.1 Acidobacteriota bacterium
ACGCATGAACCGCTTTCCGGCTGCCTCGACTTGGAAACGGCCGAACCTCTTCCGCTGGCTGTGACCGATCGCGGTGGACACGGCGCGACTCCGCGCCGCGACTCCTGGTCCGGCTCCCCGCGCCCGACGACACACAGCTTCACCATGGAGCTATCGGACCGCAACGCCCATCCCAAACGGGGAGGTCGCCAGCACGAGGAACTGGAGGACCGCCGTTCTCAGAATCAGCATTCGAAGTTTCATGGCGCGGCTCCCTGAACGGCGCGCTTGCTCAATGAGACGCCGACGTCGTCGGAATCGTCTCCAACGAGTGTTTCGGTAAACGGCGTCTGGAGGGTGCGATTGGGCCCGCCGGAGAGAATCCAGCCGAAGCCAAGTGCACCAGCCGGGACATTCGCCGTTACGGTCTCGCCGCAGAACAGCGGGATGACATTGATCACGTACGGGGCGCCCCAAGGATCGGACATGAGGTCCACCGACAAGTAGGGACCGTGCCAGTTCGGATAATCGGCTGCTGAAGGCGGGCTAAGCAGAAAATCGATGACGTTGAGGCTGTTGGATGGCGACGGCTCCGCCGCGCTGAACGACGTCACGTTGGGCTTCACGCCGGAGAGGCCCTCCGTGCAAGTCGCGGCTCCAATTCCGATGGATTCTGCGAGCGCCGGGAACGTCGCGGCACTTGGGGCGCCAACGGTCAGGAAACGGATGTCGCTGTTCGCTTTCAAAATCTCGACTTGCCCCGGCCAGCGCGTCGTGTCCTCAAAGAACCGGTTCATCGCCGCGGCGATCACCGTCGCATCGCCCTGTGCGCGCGCCGTTTTGCCCTGATCAATCCAGGAAAAGGCGAGTGGCGCGAGAGTGGCTGCCAGAACAACCGCTATCGCCACCACCACGAGGACCTCGATCATCGTGAATCCGGCTGCGCCGCGGGCCGGTGGCGTGCGAGGATGGTGGGTTGGTAGCACGGCTAATCACCATAGGTCTGCCGACGTTGGAACGGGCCATCCTGCCGTGAGGAGCCGCGGAGCACTGCGAGGAATGCTCCGCGGCGGTCACGCGTTGAAGGCGGTCAATTAGGACGCCCCAACCGGCGCGGCGCGCACGACGAGCTTGCCCAGGATGACGCCCGTGTCATCGCCAATGGAATCCAGGTTCGAATCCGTGGCCTTCGTCGTGATCGTGCTGTTCGAGCCTCCCGAGAGCAACCACGCGTATCCGAGGCTGCCGGACGCGTCCGTGGCGGGGTTCACCAGGTCCTCCGAGCAATACACCGGCGCGAGGTAGGCGACCCAGGCCCGCGCCCAGGGGTCGTTGCTGATTTCCTGCACGTAGGGCCCCTTCCAGTTCGGATACTTCGTCGCATCCGGCGTCCGGGTCAGGTAGTCGTTGATGTTCAGCACCGTCACGCCGGTAATCGCCGCATCGTCGGTGGAGGACACGAAGCTCGGCACTGTCTTGGACACGAATCCCTCGAGGCTGTTGGCCGCACATGCGACGCCAGTCGTCTTGAGACCCTCCAAGGCGACGTGCGGAAGGTCGGGGGTAAACGTCACGTTATTCGGCCCCGTGGCCAGCAGCACCACCTTCGTCAGGTCAGCGGCCTGCTCGATCTGCCCCGGCCACTTGCCCGTGTCTTTGTAGAAGTTTGTTATGGCCTGGGCAAGGGTCGTCGCGTCGGGCTGCGCCTTGCCGTATTTCGCCTCATTCAGGGTGCTGATGGCCGCGCCCCCGATGCCCGCCGAGAGCACCACGGTTGCCGCCGTTGCCACCAACAGGTCGGTCGTGTTGATCAGCCCGTGCTCGTTCAGCAGCCGGCCCACGCTGCCTCCCCGTAGAAGGCTCTGGGTAACCTTCTTTATGTACTTCATATCGTTCTCCGTGCCAGCTTTGCGTTCGGGACACTACTTCACGCGCGCGACGAGATCGTCGCCGGCGGTCTGGGGATTGGCAGTACCAGCCGTGTCGGCGGCGGTATCCAGGATTCCGTCCGGCCCCGCAGAAACCGCGATCACCCACTTCTGACTCGTGCCTTCCGCGTCAGGATCGGCGTTGGCGATGTTTACGACATAGCTGCGCCCCCACGGATCGAGGTTCGGAATCCTATCCAGGTACGGTCCCTTCCACGCCCGACTGCCGGTGGTCGCGTACGGGGTCCCGGTGCCGAAGGGTGTGTTGGTGATCAGGTGGTCTGCTACGCTATCCAGCTTGCTGAGCGCCCAATTGGTTCCCGCCCCGATTTCCGGCTTCGTGGTGTCCGTGCAGGCTCCCGCCGTGCAGGATGCGTTGCTCGTGAGGTCTGTCGCATCGTCGGCCGCAGTGTACTTCAGCTTCCCGGTGCCAACCTTGTAGAACGGCCAGCGACCGGTATCCTTATACATCTGGTTGATTGCCGCCGCGAGCGCGCTCGTATCGGCCTGCGCCCGAGTTCGGTTGGCGTCATCGATGTACCTGAACACTACCGGCGACAGCATTGCGGCCAGCGCACTGAGCACGGCAAGCACAACGATGATCTCCAGGAGCGTGAAACCCTTCTGATTCCACAGGATCTTCTTCATCGGTTCCTCATAGGTGATGTTCCAGATGTTTCCGGAAGCTCGGCTTTCTTAGAGCAAGGACGCGGCCAACAGTGAGTCAGAGATTGTGCCTGAAATATCGTATTTTTAGAGCAATCCAGGCTTCTGGCCACCGATTGCCGAGCTACGAAAAACGAGGGGATCTCGGAGACTGGAGGCTTGAGGTTCGGGGAAAAACAACCGCTGTGGCGCTCCATCATGGAGCGCCCCGTCAGCTCGCCAAGCCTCCAGCCGCGGACTGCTGAGCTGCTAGGGAAATGGTGGAGATGGGGGGCTGGTCGGGGAAACGCAGGACGAATTCCGTGCCGCGATCCACTGTGCTGGTCACTTCGATGTCACCACCGTGGTCGACGAGCGCCCGTCGCGCCTGCGGGAGACCGAATCCGCTGCCACCGCGTTTGGTGGTGTAGAAAAGCGTGAAGATCTTGTCCCGTTGTTCGGGAGCAATGAAGGAGCCGGTGTTGGCCACTCTGACGAGGGTCGCGCTTTCGACCCGCTCCAGGACGACTGTGATGTTCCCGCCCGTCGGGGTCACTTCGAAAGCGTTGGCGACCACATTGACAATTGCCTGAACAACCCGATCGCGATCCACGAGGACGGGGGGCAGCTCGTGATTGAGCCGTCTGTCGACGGTGAGCCGCTTCGCCACGTAACGAGGTTCCACCGTCCACAGGGTCTCCTCGACGAGGCGACCCATGTTGCAGAGCACGCGGTCGCGGGCGTTCGCCTGGCCGAACATCCGAATCTCCGTCAGCAATCGCCCGGCTCGTTCCACTTCCGCACGAAGCTTATCGAGCAGCCGGCGATCCTCAGGTGCGCCTGGCGCGAGCGCGTCGAGGAGCGTTTGGATCCCCATCAACCCGCCCCCGATCTCATGCGCAACGCTCGCCACATGCGCGCCGAGCGCTGCGAGCTGGTCGACTCGCTGAATCTGTCCCCGAATCATCGCAAGACGTCCAAGATCACAAATCGCGATGACAACCTCGCCGACGAAGCTCGTGGGATAGAGCGTGACGAGGCGCTTCGACTCCGATCCAGGATCGGGTTCCGGCCCGAGGAGGATCTCCGCGGATATCTCGACCGGCGTTCCCTTGTCACGCACGGCGGTGAGCGCCTCGTTGAGGCGGTGATCCATGCCCGGCGGGCAGATGTCGCCGACCCTGCTGCCTTGGAGGGCGCGATGCGCCGGAAACAGCCGCTGGACTTCCGCATTGACCCGCCCGATCACGTCGGCCTTGTCGACGACCAGAATGCCGAGTGGCATGCCATCGACGATGTGCGTGTCACTGACGAACTTGTCAAAGGAGAGGAGCATGTCGTCGAAGGCGTTCGACAACTGACGTACCTCGTTCCCGGCCGTCATGCTCACTGCGGCATCTCCGCGGAGGCGATGCTGGATCTTGTGGAGGAGCTCGCGCATCGGCCGCGTCACAGCGAGGGCGAGGCCGGCGCCGAACGCAAGCGCCAAAAGAGCTCCGAAGCCGATGACCAGCAGGCGAACCCTGTCGACCGAGGCAGACGCCGGTGTCGTCGCATGGCCCGCGGCCGCTAGCGTCATCTGAATGGCGACATATCCCTCGACGGCTGCGAAGAGGATCCAGACCGCGGGAAGAGCGACGAGCACGCGCATTTCCCAGCGGCGGCGGATGTCACCTGACTTTTTCGGGGGCATGCGATCAAAACCGAGGCCGCGTCTGGATCTGGCTCAGCATCGACAGCAGCGGCGAATAGAGTGTGAGCGCCACACCCAGCACGACCACGCCGAGGATCACGTAAACGATCGGCTCGATCACCGTGCTGATCCGCTTCACGGTCGCTGGCACCTCGCGGTCGTAATATTCGGTCACCTTCTTGAGTGTTTCGTCGAGGCTCCCCGTCACTTCCCCGCTCGCCACCATCTGAATGACGAGGGGCGTGAACTGACGTGTGGTCTTCAACGCCTCGGCGAGCGTCGATCCCGCGATGACGCGCTCGCGGGCGTCTGCGACGGCCGCCGCCAGCACGCGGTTACCCACGACGTGTTCCACGACATTGAGGGCCACGACAAAATTCACGCCGGCTTTGACCATCATGCGCAGGTGATGGGCGAAGCGGCTCAACGCCACTTGTCGCACGAGCGGTCCGATCAGGGGCATCTGCAGCTTCAGGTAATCGGTCCAGTAGCCACCGCGAGGCGTGTCGATGAGCAGCCGCACCCCGAGAATCAGCGAAACGAGCCCACAGACCATCTGGAGCCAGTGCGCTTGAACGAACACGCCGAATGCAACCACGAGCAGAGCCGATTGCGGAAGCTTGAGCCCGGTGCGGGACAGCGTGCCCACCAGGCGGGGCATCACGAAGATCGCAATGCCAAGCGCGAGCGCGAACAGCATCGTCAGAAGCATGGCCGGATACGTGCCCGCCTGACGAACCTCCGACCGAATGCTCATTTGCCACTCGATTGAGGTGACCAGATCGAACAGGACTTCGTCAACGTGTCCGACCGTCTCACCGGCCTTGATCAGGTTCACGTAGTATTCCGGGAACGCGTCGGGGAGCTCGGCCATCGCCTCCGACAACATCCTTCCCTCTTCGACTCGCTCCAGCACGGCCTGCGCTACGCGCTGAATGCGCCGGTTAGTCCCTTCGTCGATGCTATTGCGCAGCCCGAGCGAGAGTGACAGTCCGCTCCTCAACACCGTGGCCAAGTGCATGCTGAACAGAGCCAGATCGCGCTGCCGCAACTTCACTCTGGCGGAGCTCAGTTTGGCCAGCGCGGGTTGCCGCGGTTCTTTCTCCGCCCGAATGAGGGTGGCGAAGAGGCCGCGGGCGCGCAGCGCATCATCGACCGCGAGTTCGGTCGTTGCGTCGAGCGTGCCGGCGACCCGCTCCCCGCGCGGGGTCCGTGCCTGGTACGCGAAGATTGGCACGGGTCAGTTCTCCACCAGCTTGATCCGATCGACGTCGAGCCCGAGCTTCTTGACGCGGTACCAGAGACTGCGTTCGGTGACGCCGAGCAGCTTGGCCGCGTGTGCCTGCACGCCTCGCACCTCCTGGAGCGCCGCAACAATCCACTCCCGTTCCTGCCCGGCCAGACGCGAATCCAGGTCCTTGCCGTCGACGGGTTTCACCGCGGCCGGAACCGACGTGAACCGCAACGGAAGATCCTCGCTCTGGATGATGTCGCTTTCAGCCATGATCGTTGCGCGTTCGAGGCAGTTCCTGAGCTCGCGCACGTTGCCGGGCCACGAGTACGCAAGCAGACGCTCCATCGCATCCGGCGAGATGCCGCGAATAGCCCGCGAACTGTCCGGCTGGATCTCCCGGAGAAAATGCTCGACCAGTTGTGGAATGTCCTCCACCCGCTCGCGAAGCGACGGGAGAAAAATCGGAAACACGTTGAGGCGATGGTACAGATCCTCACGGACCTCCCTGGCGCGGACCGCCTCCTCCATGTTCTTGTTGGTGGCCGCGACGATGCGCACATCGACACGCATCGGTTTCGTGCCGCCCACGCGGAACAACTCGCGGTCCTCGAGCACACGAAGAACCTTGGCCTGGGTGGCGAGCTGCATGTCGCCGATTTCGTCGAGAAACAGCGTGCCGCCGTGTGCCAGCTCGAACTTGCCCGGCTTCTGCGCGACGGCTCCGGTGAAGGCGCCGCGCTCGTGCCCGAACAGCTCCGATTCGAGCAGCGTGTCGGGAATCGCCGCGCAGTTGACCTTGATGAGCGGCGCATCACGCCGCGGGCTGTTCTTGTGGATCAACTCGGCGATCCGTTCCTTGCCCGTTCCCGACTCGCCCTGGATCAGCACGGTGGCGCTGCCGCGCGCGACCTTCGCTATCAACACGCGGACCTCGTTCATCCGCCGGCTCTCGCCGATGAGACCCAGCAGCTCGGACCGTTGCTCGAGCCGCTCCTGGAGCTCACGCACCGTTCGGATGAGCTCACGCTTCTCGAGGCACCGCCGCATGACGATCTCGAGTTCCGGGACCCGGAAGGGCTTCGCGAAGAAATCGGACGCCCCGCGCTTCAGCGCCTCGTACGCCTCGTTGCTGGACGCCTCGCCGGACATCACGATCACGATGAGCTCAGGATCGCGGGCCCTGGCCTGAGCGACGAACTCGATGCCGCCGAGGCCTGGCAACCGCACATCCGTGATGGCAATGTCGAAGCTCTCGCGCTGGAGCCGGGCGAGCCCCTCTTCGGCCGTCGCGGCCGCACACACCTGGTACCCGTGCCGCTCGAGAGCGACAGACAACGCCTCACGGATCACGTCGTCGTCCTCGATGATGAGGATCGTCGTGTCTGGAGTCGAATCGATGCTCATGGTGCCCACGCGATCATCGGCGTCGCTCGAACTGCCGGAGATGCTCCTTCACGCGCGCCGCAAGATCGGCGTGCTGGGTGCCTGCAAGCTCCACGAATTTCTCGTAATGCTCTTGCGCCCTGTCGCGATCACCTCGCCGCTCCCACAAGAGCGCGAGATTGTAGTGCGCCTCTGCCGACCGTGGGTCGTACTGCATTGCCTGCTGAAAGGCCGCCAGGGCGTCGTCCCAGCGCCCTGCGGGCAGATAAATGACGCCCAGATTGACGTAACTCTCCGCGTTGGACGGATTGACGCGGATCGCCTGCCTGAACAGGTCGATCGCCGCCTCGTACCGGCCCTGCTGATACCGGGTTACGCCAAGATTGTTCAACGCCTTCTCGTACTTCGGATCGAGCTTCAGGGCCGCGTCGAACGCCTCCACCGCCTCGTCGACACGGCCGCTCTGCCTGAGGGCGATGCCGAGGTTGTTGAACAGTCCAGGATTCCGAGGATCTGCTTCAATTCCCCTACGGTATTGTTCGATCGCCCGTGCCAGATCGCCGCGCTGCTGATCGCCGAGTCCGGCGGCCATCGCTTCGGCCCCCTGCTTGGTTCGGTCAACGTGCACTTCCACCGCCGGCGCCGCAGCAGGCGAAGGGGGCGCGACCACACTGGGTTGCGCAGCAGCCGGCGGAGACAGGGAAGGAACAGGAGTCGCCGGGGCCCGCCCTCCAATTCTCCGCGGCACTCCCGCCCGGCTGGATCGTGGATTCGCCGTTCCCCTCGCGCCTGCCGCGGTTTCGCTCGCCGGCCCACCTGTTGCCTCAGGCGGATTCGATGGCGTTGGCGTGCTGGTGGGCGGTAGTGTCTCGACCACCAGCAACGGCGGCGCCAGTGCGGGCGTCCTCGGATTCTCACGAACGAGGCGTCCGCTGATCAGCCATGCCCCGACTCCGGCAACGGCCGCCACAGCGATCAACCCACCGATGACGCGCCAGATGCGTCCAGAATGATCCCTGGATGCTGCGAGCCCGGGAAGTGGACTCCGGCTTGCCGACAACGGAGGCAGCCGTCGTGCGGCGCCTTCCTGGGCCCGCTTGAGCGCATCGACGATCAGGCTCACGGGACGGACCCGTTGTCGTCGCGTGTCCGGACGATCCTGGCGTCGGCGAACCCCTCTTGGCTCGCCAACCCATCGCGCACCTGTTGCGCCTGGGCCATGTCAGCGAAATGGCCGACGAGTACGCTGTACGCCTCAGTGGTCCCCTGTTCCGAGTTGCGTGCGACAACCGTGCTGAATCCACGGCCGGCAAGACGGCTTTCCACTTCTCGCGCCGCCGGTTCGGTCGGGAAGTTGCCGACGAGGACGGCAAACCGAGACCCCGCCGCAGGAGTCGTCGGGGAAGCCGCAGACACCGCCGGCACCGCGGAGCGGCCGACGGGCGGGACGAGCGCGCGATCCTTCGTGACGATCCAGGCGGCCGCCGCCCCCGTGAGCAGCGCACATACCAGGACAACGAAAAGAGCACGCCGAGCGAAAAATCCCCTCGTCCGGTGACCCGCCCCATCATCGACGAGGCTCCGGATCCCCGCTTGCGCCCGGCGCCCCGTGATCTCGCGCGATTGATCGGTGTAGCCTTGAAGGAGCGCACGGTCCGCAGCAAGGTTGACGAGACGCGGAATACCTTGTGAGTGGCGGTAGATTGCGCGCAGGGCGCCGGACGAGAACGAGACTCCGGTGGCGCCACCGGCCACCATCAGCCGGTGATACACGTACTGGCACGTCTCCTGGAACGACAGCGGCGTGAGCCGGTAGCGAACGGAGACCCGCTGGTTCAACTGCTTGAGCTCCGGCGACGCGAGATGCTTGAGCAGATCGAGCTGACCGACGAGGATAATCTGAATCAACTTGTCGCGCTCGGTTTCCAGGTTCGAGAGGAGCCGAATCTGTTCGAGGAGTACGTGCGACAGGTTTTGCGCCTCATCGACGATCAGCACGGCCCGCCGGCCAGCCGTAACGGTTCGGATCAGGAATTCATTGAGCTCGGCGATGAGCTCGTTCTTCGTGTGTCCGGCAGCGCTCAAACCAAAATCGCGAAGAATCGTCCGAAGCAACTCGTCTTCCGACAGGATCGGGTTCAGGACGACCGCTGTAGTCATCCCCTCATCGACTTGCAGGAGAATCGCGCGGCAGAGCGTCGTCTTGCCGGTGCCGACGTCGCCGGTGATGACGATGAACCCCTCGCGCTCGCGGATTCCGTACAACAGGTGATCGAGCGCCTCGCGATGTACACGGCTCGGGTAGAAATATCTCGGGTCCGGCGTCAGTGCGAATGGTTTCTCTTTGAAACCGAAGAAGGTCTCGTACATCCCAGTTCCGCGCCTTCAGCGGTTGTCACTCGTCTGACGGAGCATGTCCAGCTCTCGGGGCGTCAACTCCGAGTCACCACGCCCGACGAGCACCGTCGGCGTCAGGAGGATCACCAGCTCGACCTTCGAGTCGCTGTCGTCATCAGTCCTGAAAGCCCGGCCGACCACCGGGGCCCGCTGGAGTCCCGGTACACCCGATCGATTGCGCGAGGATCGCTGCTGCATCAGGCCGCCGATGACGACCGTCTGTCCGTCACGGACGCGAACGACGGTATCGGTGGCGCGGACCGCCAGAATCGGAACGACGTCCCCGGTGGCAGACCTTGCCTCGCCGAGTCGCTCTGAAATGCTGGGCCTGATGTTCATCGTGATGGCGTCGGCCCCGATCTGGGGGGTCACGTCCAGCACAAGGCCCTCGGTCATCGTGTTCGGCGTGACCGTTTGCGTCACCACCCCCGTCAATGGTTCGCGCTGCGTTGTCTGCGAAAAGAACACATCTTCGGTCGCGACCTTGATGACGGCCTTCTGGTTGTTGAGTGTCGAGATCTTCGGGCTGGAAAGGATCGAAACCGTGCCCTGCTGCTCGAGGGCCGCGAGGAGGGCCTGAAGACCGCTCTGCGCCGCCACGCCGATTTGGAAGGCCGATCCCGTGGGCGCACCAGTCTGGGCAGCGATGGCGCCGCCGGTCAGTGTCCCCGCTATGGCACCCAGGAGCGGGAGGTCGAGTCGATACGGGATCAGGCTCCAGTTGATTCCCGCGCGGAAGTTCTTCGAGAGAGTGACTTCGACGATCTTCGCCTCGATCATGACCTGGCGCTGCACGGCACCCTGCGCAAGATCGATGTATCGTGCGACCTGCATGATGTTGGGAGGATAGTCCGTCACGGCCACCAACCCAGCGGTCTGACTGATCACGATCTTGCCCTCCATCGACAGAAACGTCGTCAGTGTCCGCTGCAGCTCGCCCCAGAAATCGATGTTGTCGCTGGACCCGACCGAACTGGTCGATCCCCCGGCTGCGCCGCGATTCGCGACCGAATTCGCGGCCGTGCCGCCCAACAGCGTGCCCCCAACTCCGGTCGCTCCTCCGCCGGTCGAGCCCGCTGTTGCGGAGAGCGAACTTGCGCCGGTCCGCGTGGACGCGATGTAATTCACCGCAAAGATACGCGTGGTCAGTTGCGGCTTCGACGCGCGGATCACGTTACCTTCGCGCTGGTACACAAGTCCGATCGGCGTCAGCATCGCGTCGAGCATCTCGTCCAGCGTCACTTGCTTCAGATCCACCGTGATGGCGCCATCGACGCCCGGCGCCAGAACGAAGCTGATGTCGGTGGATTGGCCCAGCGTACGCAGCACGTCACGGATACTCTGATTCTGCACGGCGATCGAGTAGAGTTGCCGCGGTGCCGCGGGGACCTGCTGCTGCTCGATCTGCACAGCGGGGAGCTCAGGCAAGGATTGGACGGACGCCGGCGCGGGCCGCGGCGCCGGCGCGGACGCCACGCGTGTCGCGCCGCCCCGCGAGGCGCACCCGGTCCCGAGCGCCACTATCGTCCAGAGCCACACAAGACTCGCGTACGCTTTCATCGGGTCCTTTCGGGTTGTATTTGGGGGCCGCTCGAGCCGCTTGTCGCCAGCACGGCGCCTGTCGCCAGCTCCAGCCGGCGCCTCGCGCCGCTATGCTCGAGCACAACCTCATTACGGCGAATCTCGATGACGCGCTCGTCACCGAGCATGTCTCCGACTTTGACGATTTGATCTCCAATCAACGCCCTGCCTTGCGACCCTGTCAGCAACACCAGCTTGACGGTGTACTCCGGCGGCGCAGGACGGCTGGCGGGAGCCACAGTTTGCCGCTTCGCGACAGGCGGCCGGCTCATCTCGGCAATTTCGGCCATTGTGAAAAACGGGTCGCGCGGTGCGCCGGCGAGCCGTCCTCTCCAGGCTGTCCACTCTTGCTCGGAGAGCGGAGGCGCCGCGGGAGCCGCCGCCTCAGCCGCTTGAGCATTTCCCTGGCCGACATTGACGGGCGCGCGCGTCGCGGCCGACTTCACCGGCGCGCCTGCGGGCCAGAGGCCGTAGATCGTCGTGAGCGTGCTGCCGGCCAGCATGGCCCAGAGCATGGCACGGCGGCGATCCATCTTCACTTCGTCCACCTGAGCGACATCAGCTGGATGTCGCTCTCCAGAGAATCGCCGACGCGGCTGGCGTCGAGTGACCGCACGGCGAGATACGGGTTGTTGTGGCCAACGCGGTCGAGAAAGTCGATCAGATCCCGGTAACCGTGGCGCGCGGTTAGTCTGATGATTCCCGGATTGACGGTCGTATTCGCCGGCATCGCAAACGGCAGTGTGACGACCTGCTCCGTGTTGCCGGCTGCAGATGGCTGCGCGCCGCCAGGGCCCTGCAGCTGGAGACCCGTGACGCTGAGCCCCGTCGCGCGCGCCAGTCGCGCCATCTGCACAAGGAGTCGAAGCTGATCGTCAGGCGCGACGAACCGCTCGCGCACGTGCGTTTCGATCTCCTGCCATGACGCACGTTCCGCGTCGCTGATCGGAGGAGCGGGCACGGCCGTTGCCAGTCGTGAAGCCGCGTCGAGCTGAGACTCGAGCTCAGCGATCGCGCGGCGCTTCGACGCCACCAGTCCCTCGTACCCTCCGACCGCGATCACGAGGACGACGGCAACAGCCACGAGCGCCGCGGTCGTCACTGGAAGCGGCCTGATCATGAAAGTCTCCGCAGCTTCGCGACCACGACAAACATGAGCGGGCGGGCGGTCTTCCCGTTCGTCGCCGACGCGCTCGCCGCATCCGCGCCGGTACCGTCGGTAGCCGAACGCTCCGCCTCTTTGGTGGACGCTGGCGCGTCTTCGCGCAACGTCGCCTGGATCTCCACCGAATGGAACAGCGGCGAGCTGCGAAGGTCGTAATAGAACTCGTTGAGAGACTGCTGCGCCTCGGTGAAATCGTCCTGGTCCACGCGACCGCTCAGGCTGAATACGTATCCCTGACCATCGAGCGACATCACGAGCTCGTCGAGGCGGAGGTCAGCAGGTGCCAGGCGCGCGAACTCCCGCAGTGCGTCTGCCGGCGGGAGCAGATGCAGAGGATCGCCGGTGAGCAGACGCGCGAACTCCCGCATGTGTTGCCGTTCGGCCTCGGCGCGCACGGCTGTATCCACACGCGCTTGAGCCGCCTGACGGGCCGCCAGCGAGCGCGAGAGGCGTCCGCGAAGATCCCGCTCGCGCTGCGTCAACCACACGGCACTCGACCCGAGCAGCAGCGCCAGCACCACGCCGGCGGCCACCGCCGCGGAGATGATCTGACGGGAGCGCCGTTGCACGACGAGCGCGTGCGGGAGAAGGTTCGGCGCCTCGCCGGCGCTGAGCACGGCCGCACCGTAGGCCAGCGTGAACACCCCGGCCGCCATGTCGCCCGCGGCATCCGCAGGCAGTTGCGGCGCCAGCAACGCGTTCAAGTTCGTCATCATCAGACGCAGGCGTTCGGCCAGCTCGCCGCCGGCGAACAGGCGGCGAGCGCCCGCCGCGCCAGCGACGGACACCATCACGTGCTCGACGCGTTCGCCCTTCGAGACGACCGCGTGGCGGCGGATAGAACGTTCGATTTCCACCGGGATCCAGTCGAACGGGTCGAGGTCAGCCGCCGGAGGTTCGATGACGCGAGCAAACTTCAACACGCCGTCGGAGACCACGACGATGGTCAACGTCGAAACGCTCCAATGCACGAGCGCGGTGGGCCGATCCAGTGGCGTTGGCGTGAGCCCACGGGCGGCAGCGATGAGCGCGAGCGGACCCGTGGTCACGACTCGTGGCACGATGCGTTCGCGCACGAAGGGCTCGAGCGCTTGCTGAAGTCGACTCGGCGAAGCCGTGACGACGAGCACTTCGTCCTGTGGCAGCCCGTCCACGGCGATCCGGCGTGCGGAGTGCCAGGCAACGGTCTTCGTTTCATCTCCGTCGCGCGAGGTCTCACGCCGCACGACCTCCGACCGCTCCGCCGCCGTCATTGGCGGCAGCAGGAGCGTCCGAGGGACATGATCGGGCTCGCAGAGCACGAGGTGAACCGGGGTACCGCCAGTGCGTCCCTCGCCGAGCAACGCGCGGATCGGCGGACGGGAAGAGGCCGGCGTCGTGACACTGAATGTCCGTGCGCTGGAAATCCGTCCGCCGCGCACAGTCACCGCGATCAGCCTCTCGGAAGCGGCCTCGACGCCGAGACACCGCCTCCATACCGGGCCCGGCAGGCGGGAGCCGCCGATGTCCGGCGCGGCCTTCACGCGCTCACTCGGTGAAGACGGCACGCACGACCTCGTCCACACTCGTGATACCGGCCTCGACCTTCGCGAGCGCATGATCCAGCATCGGCACCATCGCGTGTTTCTCGATGGCCGCACGCTTCACTGTCTCGGGATTCGAAGCCGCGGCGGTTGCCTGACGCAGCAACTCTTGCGAGACGAGCTCGAACACGCCGAGTCTTCCTCGGTATCCCGTCCCGTTGCACGACGCGCAACCCTTCCCGATAAAGGTCGCCGACACGCGACTCGCCATCTCACCGAGGCGGCCGACGCCGGCCTGCTCGGGCGTGACGCGCGCCTTGCAGTGTGGACAGATCACGCGCACGAGTCGCTGGGCCAGCACGCCAACGAGCGAAGACGAGATCAGATACGCCGGCACGCCCATATCCAACAACCTCGGGATGGCGCCCAGCGCGTCGTTGGTATGCAGCGTGGAGAACACGAGGTGGCCGGTCATTGCCGAGCGAATCGCAATCTCGGCCGTCTCGACATCACGCATCTCGCCGACCAGGATGACGTCAGGGTCCTGACGCAGCAGCGCCCGGAGTCCGACCACGAACGTCAGGCCCGATCGAGGGTTGATCTGCGTCTGCCGGACTCCAGGAAGTTCGTATTCGACCGGATCTTCGAGCGTGACGATATTCCTCTCGACGGAGTTGATCTCGGCGAGCGCCGAATAGAGCGTCGTCGTCTTGCCGGAGCCAGTCGGCCCCGTGACCAGGAACAAGCCGTGGGGACGCGTGATACAGCGCCGAAACGCGACCAGTTCCGCCGCCGACATTCCCAGGGTGTCAAGGCCGAAGCTGCGAGTCTTGTCGAGCACACGGATGGCGACGTTCTCGCCATGGATGGTTGGAAAGACGGACACTCGAAGATCGAGGCGCCTGTCGTCGATCTGGTGCAGGATGCGCCCATCCTGCGGAAGCCGGTTCTCGGCGATGTTCAGGTTGGCCAGGATCTTGATCCGCGTGAGTACCGAGGAGAACATCGCTCGGGACAGCGTGGGGCCTGATCGAAGCAGGCCGTCGTGGCGGAAGCGCGTGACGATCTTCGTTTCGGCCGGCTCGATATGAATGTCGCTCGCGCCCTCCTGGATGGCCTTTCGCAGGAGCTGTTCGACAATGAGCGTCGCAGACCGGTCCTCGACCTGTGAGTCGGGCCTGGCACTTCGTTCGGCCTCAGAAGGTCCTGAGCCAGCCACCGACCTTTCGATTATCTTGCCGAAGATTCGGTCGAGCTCTTTGAAGATCTGGTCTTCGGCCGCGGCGACGAGGGTCACGAACAGATTCGAGAGGCGGCGAAGTTCGTCGACGCCCGCAAGATTCCCGATATCAGACGTCGCCGCAGTGAGGGTGTGGCCCTCGCGCTTGAGTGGAAGCACCCGGTACATCCGAAGCAGCGACTCGGGGAAGCTACGCACCAGGTCGGTGTCGAGCGACATGGACTCGAGGTTGATGACCTCGACCCCGGCCTGCCGGGCCAGGGCCCAGAGGATCTGATCGGCGGTGGCCGAACCAAGTCTGACGAGCGCCTGGCCGAGCAGCTCCTTTCGCGCCTTTGCTTCGCGCAAGGCTTGGTCGAGCTGTTCGCGCGTGATGACGCCGTCACTCAGCAGGCTCTCGCCCAAGAGCCGGCCAACGCTGACAGCAAGCCGCTGGTTACTGCCTTGCTCCTGTGTGGTCACAGTGTTTTCAGATTAGGATGGCCTTGCCCATCGCCATACCTTATCGTCGTTCTTGAAGTTACACTTTAATGCTCACCATTGCACACAGCGATTGGCACACACTTCTCCATTCCGTCGACACCGTCAGATTGATTACAGAACCGTAATGAGCGTACGTGTGTGAACCCTGATGGCGCATCATGCCGGGTCGCGGGAGAATGGTGGGATGTCCACGGCTTCCCTGGATCGCCGCAGGTTTCTGAGCTTGCTCGCGCTCGGAGCATTCGGCGTGGCGACCGGCCGTGTCGCTGCTCGACAACTGAATCGGATAGGGCTTCAGATGAGGAGCGTGGCCGAGGCCATCGCGGACGATCTGCCGGGTACGCTCGAGAGGATCGCCTCGATTGGATATAGGGAAGTCGAGTTCTGGACCCCGGAGGGCCTCAGCTTCGACGCGCTCGACGTGCGGCGCGTGCTCGAGCGGCTGTCACTTGCAGCGCCATCGCGCCACGTCCCAATGCCGGATCTGTTCACCAACTGGCGCGTGGTCCTCACGCAGTGCCGGGCGCTCGGTACTCGCCATGTCGTCTGCGACGAGATTCCAGAGCAGGAACGGGCGACTCTTGACGGTTACGCGCGTGTCGCCGATCTACTGAACGCAGCAGGCAAGATCACCGAGTGGGCGGGAATTCAACTCGCGTTGCACGCGCACGAAGACGATTTCCGGCCGCGCGAAGGCATCGTGCCTTTTGATTATCTGATGAGCCACACCGACCCAGCGCTCGTGAAGTTCCAGATGGACCTGTCCGTGATGATCAGGGTCAATCGCGATCCCCTCGAAGATTTTGCCCGGTATCCGGGCCGGTTCGTCAGCGTGCATCTCCACGGTGTCGGCAGTGCGCCGGAACGGCGGCCAGTGGGTCTCGGAGAGGGCCAGATAAACTTCGCCGCCATTATCTCCAGCGCTGAACGAGCGGGCGTCCAGAACTATTTCATCGAGGACGACCGGCCGGATTCCCCGTGGGATCACGCCACGGCAAATTTCGCGTATCTGTCACATCTCGACATCAAAGAGTAACGAGCCGCGCACCATCCTTACGATCGCGGCGCGCGTCGGAGGCGGCTGAACCACGTCCGCCCCTCCACCGGGCGCTTCGCCTGTCCCGTCCCTAGAGTGAGGACGTCCGCGACTGCCCGCGCCAGATCTGCATCGATGCGCATCGTCTGGGCCACGTATCCGGCAACGAGCGCGCGGTGGCAGATCATGTTGATCAACCGTGGGATGCCGCCTGAATACTCGTGCACGAGCTGCAGCGCCGAGGGCGTGAACGTGACGACGGGTGCGCCGCCTGCCACGGTTAGGCGATGCGCGACGTACGCGGCGGTCTCGTCTGCCGTCAGCGGCGTCAACTGGCAGCGGATCGAAAATCGCCCATCGAGCAAGAGATGCTGCGGTGTGCGCAGCAAAGCCAGCAGGTCGAGCTGACCGACGAGCACGATCTGGAGCAGCGTCACCTTGTCGGCCGCGAGGTTGGACAGCGCACGAATCTGCTCGAGAGTCGGGACAGGCTGAGCCTGAGCCTCGTCGACAATCAGCAACGCGGTGGCCCCAAGGGAGACGAGTGATTCCAAGAAATTGGACAGCGTCTCGATCAGAGCCTGGCGGCTCGGACCAGCGGCGCCAAGCCGCTCGTCGATGCGCGAAACGACGCCGAAGTCGCGCAGGATGTTTCCGAGCAGATCCTCCTCGGAGACAAACGGGTTCTGCAGCAGCGCGGTAAACGTCTTCCTGTCGGCCTGATCGAGCAGCGCGCGGCACAGCGTCGTCTTCCCGGTGCCCACGTCGCCGGTCACGACGGCAAATCCCTCGCGTCGTGCAATGGCCTCGCGCAGCAGCGTCACCGCGTTGGTGTGTGATTGGCTCTCGTAGAGGTACTTCGGATCCGCCGTCAGCCGGAACGGCTTCTCAGCGAAGTGGTAATACTGCTCATACATCAGCGACCGAGCCCCGCTACGTAGGATGACAACGACCCGCCACGCGCTGTGGTGGCAGGGAGTAGACCAGAAGGACCTATCCTACGGGGCTTGGAGTCGGGCGCGGCAAATTATTGCGGCGATCTCTCCTCGCGAGCGCGATGAGCAGACACCCCACTCGGCCGGTGATTCCTGTCGACAACACGCGGTGGCGAGTCGTCTGATTTCTGTGCTGGGGATATCGCAATTGCAGCGAGCGTGGCGAACAGCAGCGCGTTCGCTGGCATGTGCAGGCTGAATTCCACTGTCTCCTGGATCCCGATCGCGACGAGTCCCACGGCAGCGCCGGCTCGCACCCAGTAGTCGTAGCTGTCGTCGCGTGCCGCGTTCAGGCTCCGGCGAATGGAGCTGGCCAGCAGCACCACAACGATGGCGGCAGGAATAGCCACCAACAATCCCCCTTCGGCCAGGAGCTGGAGATAGTCATTGTGGGCGTGGGTCATCCAGAACTCGAGCACATGCTTCTGATAGAAAAGCATCGCATCGGGATAGGTATTGAGACCGGTCCCGGTAATCGGGAAGTCCTGCACGACTTGCCAGCCATCGTGCCATGCGGCCACGCGACCCACGAGATCCGAGGTGTCAGCAAACCACTGCAGCAGCCGATCGACACCGCGCCAGCTCAGACTTGCGAGCAACAGTGCGCCGAGGGCGCTCACAACAATGGCTCGCCTTGCCAAGCCGATATGGCCTCTCCGAGCCATAAGCCACACAAAGCACCCCACGGCGCATGTGAAGCTCACAATACCCGATCGCGACATCGTCCAGACCAGCGCAATCGCCATCACGATGATGCTGACGGCAATGAGGATCAATCGATTGGCCTCGGAGGTGGAGAGCCAGACAATTCTGTTCCGCACGCCCGGCTTCACCGCCTTGAGCGCAACCTCGCTTCGCGCGCACAAGACCCCGATTGCCAGACACGTCGTCATCAGCATCCAGCCCGCGAAGTGATTGCGGTCGACGAACGGACCGAAACCGTTGCCGTTCGTCCCTTCCTCCGACCGCCAGAACCCGAACACGAGGCCGTTATTGTGCTCCCGGCCAAAGATGCCGACGAGGGCCAGCGGCACCGCGAACAGCATGAGGTGTCGCGGGAGCGCGCGCAGATCGCGTCGCGACAGAAAGCTTGGGAGCCCGATCAGGTACAGCCCGAGCGTGGCCAATCCCAGCAGGGCAAGGCCGGTGGCGGCGGGATTGATTGAGAGTGGGTGAAGCGCAGTGCTGAGGGCGAACGTCAGACTGTAGCGAGATAGAAGAGCGGCCGCATGCGGACTGAGGAAATCAAGGGTGGTGCGAGGGACAGGTACCAGTTGTCCCCCGATCGCCAAGGCCACGAGCAATAGTCCGGCCGAGATGGTGCGAGCTTCACACGGAATCCCACGTTGGCGGACCAAGCCAGCCAGACCGATGGACGCTGCGACGACGAAAAGCGGAAGGTAGCCCCAGGGATAGACGGCGCCGAATGCCAGCGTCCCACAAACAATGAGGAGCGAAACGAGGACACTCACTCAGAGTGCGAACCCTGCCTGCGTGGCATCGCTGTAGAACATCTGTACCGTGTCGAGCGAGTAGTCCTCGAGATCGCGCCCCACCAGAGACAGCTTCTCGAGGATGTCGGTGGTGACCGTGATGATGTGGCAGCCGATGGCATCGGCCTGGAAAATATTGAGTAACTCGCGCGGGCTCGCCCAGATCAGCTCGGCTTGCGGCGCGCGGGCGAGCCGCCGAACGGCCTCGGCCATCAACGGCACAGGGTCAACGCCTGTGTCAGCGACACGGCCGGCGAATACGGACACGCATGCCGGCGCTCCTGAGCCCACGGCTTCGGCAACAGCAGTCACCTGATCGAGAGTCATCAGGGCCGTCACGTTGACTCTCACGCCGTCGTTCGAGAGGCGGCGGACCAGCTCGTAGGACGGCTCGCGTCTGGTGTTGGTCACCGGTACCTTGACGTATACGTTCTCGCCCCACCGTGCAATCTCGCGGGCCTGGCGCTCCATCTCCTCGAACTCGTCCGAGAAGACCTCGAACGAAATTGGCCTGTCGGGAATGGCCTCGAGGACCTGCTGGGCAAACGCGCGGTAATCGCTGACCCCCGCCTTTCGTATCAGCGTCGGGTTGGTGGTGAACCCTTTGATGTACGGCTTGCGGTACAACTCGAGCATGCTCGGCAGGTCAGCGCCGTCGGCGAAGATCTGGACAGCGAGTTGCTCAACGGGTGTCACGAACCCTCGCTTCGTGAACGGGAGAGAATCCAGTCGACTGCCTCGGGCAGCGAGTGAACGATGACGTCCGGGTGTTCGGGGCGTCGTTCCTGACAGCCCCAGTCGATGAAGATCGTCGTGCAGCCGGCGCGGCGGCCGGCCTCCTGCCGTCGCGAACGACGGGCCGGTTGATCACACCGTCCCGGTCGAGGAAGACGGCGCGACGACCGCCGACATCGATTCCCATTTTGTCTGCGCCGCCTTGAGCGCGGGGTGCGAGACCAGGAGATGCCACACGACAGCCTGAAACGCTTCCGCGTGCGGCGTGACGTTCTCCGGGTTGACCGTCGGCACAATCACACACGCGTCAGCGACCTGCGCCGTATAGCCTCCGTCGCGTCCGACCACCCCGACGATCTGCGCGCCGAGCTGTCGGCCGTACTCCAGCGCGCGCACCAGGTTCGGGCTGACGTTGTGCTCGAGGCTGCCGCCCCCGACCGAGAACACGAACAACATGTCCTTCGCCTGCAGGCGGCTACTCTTGAGCCAGGCCGCGAAGACGTGCTCCCATCCCTCATCGTTGGTGCGCGCCGTCAGCTCGGAGACGTTGTCCACCGGCGTGTAGGCCTCGATGCCGGCGATCTTCCTGAAATCGTTGACAGCATGTGAGCAATTCGCAGCGCTGCCGCCCATGCCGAGGAAAAAGAGGCGGCCGCCGCGCGCACGCAGGTCGACGAGCAACGTGACGATCTTCTCGATCGCGGCCGTGTCGAGGCCGGCGATCACACGGGCCGCTTCGTCAAGATGCTGTTTGGCGTAGCTCATCGAGTGGCGATTCCCTTCGCAGCAAGGTACGCCCGTGTCTCTTCGAGCCCCTCTGGCGAACCGATCTCGTAGAAACGGTCCGGCACCTCGAAACCGACGAGATCGTCCGCTTCGAGCAGATCCTGGTAGATCGCGACGAGGTCGAACGCTTCGTCGTTGCCACGGCCGGCGCACGCCGACTTTCGGAAGGCGCCGAGGCCGGAGTCGATGTGACGCATTTCCGGCGTGCGGTGTTGCTTGTCATAGCGGATGATGCGGCCATCGGCATACAGCACGTTGCTGCGGTCCAGGCGATTCTCGTTGGGGTAGACGGTCATCAGGCCGCTCTTGTCGCTCGCGAGGAACGTCCGTTCGATCGCGGCGTAGTCGCACTCCAGGTACGAATCGCCGTAGAGCACGAAGAACGGATCGCCGAGCTCGGGCAGCGCCCTGCGAATCGCCCCGCCTGTGCCCAGGGCTCGTGGGCCGTCAAACACATAGCGCACGTGCACGTCCCATCGGCCGCCGTCGCCCAGGGAGTCGGCGATCATTTCACCGAGGTGACCGAGCAGGAACGTGATGTCGGTGAGCCCGTGGCGGCGCAATAGCTCGATCTGGTGGACGGCAAACGGTTCGCCGGCAACTTCCACGAGCGATTTGGGAATTCCTTCCGTCACCGGCCGCAACCGCGTGGCCAGGCCACCGGCCAGGACGACAACCGGCAGGCTCATCCGAACAGGACCTTCGTTCCCTCGAAGTCGAAGCGGAAGCGCACTTCCTCGAGTCCCGCCTTCGCCATCGCGGTGCGGAGCCGTTTGTGATCCTCGGAATAGAGAAGGAGGAACCCGCCCCCGCCAGCGCCTACCAGCTTTCCGCCGACGGCGCCATTCTTCCGGGCGAGCTCGTACCACTCATCGATTTGCGGGTTGCTCATGCCGTTCGATCGGCGCTTCTTGTGTTCCCAATGCTCGTGCATCAGCTCACCGAATAGCGCGGTCTTGCCGCCCTCGAGCGTCTGCATACTCCGCACACCAATCTCCTTCACGTAGTGAAGGTTCTCGAGCATCTTCGTGTCGGACTGCTCAGTGCGCTGCTTCTGGTCTGAGAGAATCACGCCGGCGCTGCGCGAGAATCCCGTGAAGAACAGAAGCAGGTTGTCCTCGAGCTCGAAGAGGGCGTGCATGCTTGCCTTCAGCGGACGCGCATCCACGCTGCCATCCGGGTTGAAGGTGAAGCAGGTGACTCCGCCGTACGCCGCCGCATACTGATCTTGTTTGCCGATCGGCTCGCCAAGGCGATTGATCTCAATCTCGCACGCCAGTTCGGCCAGCTCATTCGGATGAAGCAACCGGCGCCGGTGCGCGTAGAGTGCCTTCAGCAGCGCGGTGGAGAAACTGCCGGACGAGCCAAGGCCGGTCCCGGCTGGAATATCGGCCAGCGTCGTGATTTCCACCTGTGGCGTCTGGAACCCGAGCATCTGGATCGCTTCGCGGATGATCGGGTGCTGGACTTCGTCGACCTTCTCAACATGTTCCAGCTTCGAGTACTTCAGATAGATGCCCTCTGTGAAGGGCCGCATCACCGTCACGTAGACATACTTATCAATGGCTGCCGTAATCAGGAAGCCGCCATGTTGCCGATAGTAAGACGGGAGGTCGGTTCCGCCGCCGCCCAGGGTGATTCGCAGGGGGCTGCGCGTGATGATCATCGCTGGCGATACACTTCCTCGACGATGGCAAGCGCGGCCCTCGCGTCGGCGAGACCGGCCGACGGTGCGCGGTCGAGCCGAATGTCCTCGAGGAACTCCGCGAACTCGAGCGCCCACGACTGGTCGCCGCCGGGATACTCCCAGCTCGTCGTCTCGGGCCGTCCCATCTCGGGCAACATCTTGTAGAACGTCAATCGTTCGACGCCGTAGCTGCCGCCCAGCCCTTCGACGTGAAGTTTGGCGTCCTTCCCGTAGATCTCGAGGGAGAACAGGTTCTTCCACTCCGTGCAGCTGACGTGGAGGAACGCCGCCTGGTCAAGCGGCGTCCGCAGGAGGAGGAACGCGTTATCGTCCACCGGCATCTGCCAAAAGTAGGTGTGGGCAAACCCCTCGACCATCGTGAAGTCGCCGAGAAACCAGCGCGAGAGATCAATCAGGTGCACACCTTGATCGATGAGCTCTCCGCCGCCGGAGAGCGCAGGATTGGCGCGCCATTCCTTGTCGTAGCCGATGCGCCCGCCGTGTCCGTAGCGCCCGCGGACGAACATCATCTCGCCGAGCGCGCCCGCCCCGAACAGCTCCCGTGCCTTCCGCAGCGCGGGATGATAGCGATGGTTGAAGCCGACACGGACGAACCGGCGGTGCCGTCGCGCGGCCTCAATCACGGAATCAATCTCGACGACGGTCCGGGCCGCTGGCTTCTCGACAAGCACATGTTTCCCGGCCGCGACCGCGGCGCAGGAGATCTCCGCGAGCTTCTCGTTGGTCGTCGAAACGACGACGATGTCGACGTCGCTGCGGTCGATGACGGCACGCCAGTCGTCGCTCGGAACCGCGCCTGGAGCTGTACGGGCGAGCGCTTCCGCTCGCTCTTGCTTCACGTCGGCGCACGCGGTCAGTCGCGCGCCGGCCAGAGCCTCGGCCCGTTTGTGGCCATTCCGCCCGCATCCGATGATTGCGACACCAACACTCATCGCGCTCCCCAGTCGAACCCGCGCTCCTTCGGCAGGATCCGACGTAGTGTGTAAATGTCGGTCTTACGCAACTCATCGAGGTGTTTGCCGAACGTCTCCCACGGGTCCCACAAAGCGCTAATCAACTTCCCGGTTATGCCATCACTCTCAGAAGAAGCGAGAAATGCGCAGAGCGCGGCCGCACGCTCCGCCACTTCTGTCCCCTGGTGTCTGACCCCCAACGCGTCGTCGTATTCCTTTCGCCCGGTACGCTCAGCACCAGCCGCCAAGATGGCATCAGTCATCGCACTGTTCATCGGCCCTGGCGCAACGCAATTGACATCGATGCCTAGGGGCCGCACCTCGTCCGCCAGCGTTTCACAGAACTTGACCATAGCGGCCTTTGCCGCGCCATATGCCGTAAACCTGGGACGCGGACGGCCGGCACCGCCGCCCGAGATGCTGATGATCTTGCCTCCGCCACTCGTGGCGATCAGCGGTACGCAGGAGCGGCAGAGGTTGACAACCGACAGGAGATTGACCCGAAACGCACATTCCCACTCAGCCCAATCGTTCTCCCAGACCGGTCCGATTGGCCCCTGCAGCGCGGCGTTGTTGACCAGGACCGACACCCCGCCGAGGAGCCGGTGCGCCTGCTCGATGATCCTGTTGGGGGTCTCCTCATCGCCAAGGTCGCACGTCATAGCGTGTACCCGCTGATCGGGACGCACCCCCAACTCGCCAATCACCTGCTTGAGCTTGGCCTCGGACCGCGCCACCAGCAGCAGATCCGCGCCTTGTGCCCAGAACGTCCGCGCGACAGTGGCTCCGAGGCCGCGCGACGCGCCGGTGATGATGCAGCGCCGGCCCGCCAACTTGGTCACGCACGTTCCTCCAACAGCCACGGATTCGCTTGCAGGTAGTCGAGCGTCCTGATGATGCCTTCGCGAATCGACAGCTTCGGTTTCCAGCCGAGCGATCGAATCTTGGCAGTGTCGAGGAAGATGAAGGGGCTGTCGCCGATCCATCCACGCTCGCCGCCTGTGTAGGTTCGCAGTGGGTCGAGGCCGAGGTGGCCAGCGATCCAGCCGATCGAGTCGTTCACGTGACAGTACTCTTCGGTGCCGAGATTGAAGATGTTCACCTTGTCCTGCGCCTTTTCGATGGCGGTGAGCATGGCGTCGATGCAGTCTTGAACGTAGAGGTACGATTTGCGCTGGCGGCCGTTGCCAAGTACGCGGAGCTCACACTGGTTCGCTCGCAAGCTCTGATAGAAGTCGAAAACGTGGCCGTGCGAGTACCTCTCGCCGAGGATCGACACGAATCGAAAAATGTAGCCCTGGAATCCGAACCCCTCACAGTAGGCTTGAATCAACCCCTCACAGGCAAGCTTCGACGCACCGTAGAGTGAGGTCTGCACCGGGAACGGTGCGGCCTCTGGCGTGGGGAACACGTCCGGCTCACCGTAAATCGATCCCGTCGAGGAGAAGGCGATCCGCCGAATGCCGCTGGCGCGCATGGCCTCGAGCACGTTGAACGTGGCGATCGTGTTTTGCTCGAGGTCTCGTCGCGGATGCTTGGTTCCGAAACGGACGTCGGCACTGGCTGCCAGGTGGAACACGAAGTCGCAGCCCTTCATCGCCGTCGTCATCAGCGGCAGTTCGAGAACGTCGCCGCGAATAAGGCGGAACGACGGCGAGGGCGATGCAACAGTAAGAAACCGCTCCTGGCCGGTCGAGAAGTTGTCGTAGCCGACGACCTGGTGGCCGCCCGCAAGGAGGCGGTCCGCCAAGTTGCTGCCAATGAAGCCGCCTGCACCCGTAATGAAACACGCGCCCGCTTCCATTTGCTTCACGAACCAGTCGTACGTCTGGGTGATTCCATCCCGCCGGTCAGCGTGATGATGTGGCGGCCGATGTAGTCGGCATCGAGATCACGGCCGCCGTGGCAGGTCCAGTCATGCCGCTGCGTGTGACGCAGGTCCACGTCGAAGGTCGGCCAGGCGTTCGAGAATGAACGACTCGTGGGCCGCGAGGATCTTCCGTTGGTCGAAGTGCTTCTCGGCGTACGCACGATTGCGCTGACCCATCGCAGCCAGCCTGTCAGATTCGGCACGCATCAGCGCCTCGACACCTCGGACGAGGGCGACAGGATCTTCCGGAGCCACCAGCATCCCACCATCAGCCTCCCGGAGAATCTCGGCGCCCTGGCTCGACGGGCTGACCGCAGCGAGCACCGGACGCCCTGCGGCCATGTAGGTCAGGAGTTTCGACGGTACGACCGTGTCCTTGACCGTCGAGAGCTGATTCAACAGCAAGACGTCCGCCGCGGCGAACACCTGGGCAAGGCTCTCTTCCGGCTGAAATGCCAGCAGTCGCACGGTGTCACCAAGGTCGTGCTGTTTTACGAGCCGACCGAGCCCGACGCGCGTCTCACCGTCGCCTACCAGGACCCACGCGATGGGTCGTGAGTCGCTCCGGCAGGTGCGGAGTCGAAGGGCGGCCTCCACGACATGCGTCAGTCCCTGTTTCAGACCCATGCTGCCCGCAAAGAGGACGACGAATGCGTCGGCTGGAATGCCGAGTCGCTGTCGGTATTCCGGCCGGAAAGGGAGCGGCCTGATCTGATCAAGATCGATAGGGCTTCGGATGAGGCGAATCCGCTCGGTCGGGTACCCTCGCGCGATCAGCGCCTCGGCAAAGCTGCGGCACAGTACGCTGGCACCCGCGGCGGGCAGATAGGCTGCGAACTCAAATCGCTCGAGCGCCCGCTGTACACAACCAGCGCGAACAATCCCGACGTCGGCTGCCGCCTGCGCAGCCAGATCGTTGACGTTGACGAAATACGGCGCGCCGCAAAGCTTGGCGATGCCGCGTGCCAGCATGGCGATGGCTGGTTGCGCGCCGATATAGAGCACTGCGTCCGGCCGTGTTCTCCGCTTCAACAGCTCGAACAACACGCTTGTGGCGGCGACCGCACAGAAACTGCATTCCATCAACAGGCGCTGCCATGCGGCTCCGGGCCGCCTCGGAATGAAATGGGTGACACGCTTCAGCAGTACACCGCCCTGGACACTCTCGCTGCAGAAGTGACCTCGGTACTCCGCCCATCGCTTCCATCGCGGGGCGAATGGGAATCCAGTGATGACGGTGACGTCATGGCCACGTGTGGCGAGGTACTCGGCCAGAACCGTCGCGTGTGGTGCGAATCCCGTCGGTTCTGGGGTGTAGTTCAGCGTGAGAATCCAGACGCTGAAGGCAGAATTCAAAGCGCGCATTATTGTGTGGCCAGAAACGCGTAGTTGTGATTATCAAGAAACTGCGCAGACGACTCACCGGGCTCAGGATTTATCGGAACGGCCTCGCCCGAGTATCCGGCCTTGATGAGTATTTCCAGGAGAGGAGAGCGGTCGACCCCGCCATGCAGCTCGAGCACCAGAGCAGGTCGGTGCAGGCGAAGCATTTCACGCATCCCATCGAGTACGTCTAGCTCCATCCCTTGGACATCTATTTTTACGCCATGGACCACTGCGTTACCTGCATTCAACCGCGGCCACAGCCAGTCAAAGCGTGCGATGTGGATCGATTCCCACCGAGCTTGGTGTCGCTGACCCGTCAGGGTCATGTCAGCCATCCCGCGCGTGACGGGCAGCCGAGTGACCTCGAGCGATTCCGGCGATCCCAATCCGATCGGAACGACGGTGATCCAATCGAGCTGATTTATGTGCATCGTCTGTGCAATACACCCGGCGCTGCTTAAGACTGGCTCAAAGGTAAACACTCGTCCCGCGGGCCCGACGAGTTCAGCGAGCGCCAGAGCCGTGTACCCGTAATGTCCGCCGACATCGAGCCATGTCTCTCCGCGGCGCGCGTGAGCAGCGAACCAGTGCAGTAATGGACGTTCGGTTCGGCCGGTAATCGCGGCGGGATAGTCGTGCCACGAGGTCACGATTCGTCGCCCCCGGAGCGGACCGGCAAGAATCCGCCGCGGCGCGAGTCCGCTGGGCAAGGCGCGTCGCAGCAGGTCCTTTACCCAGGTGGTCACGGCGTCGGCGCGGCGGCGGACCCGCGAGAAATCGTCGCGGTACTCGTCTGTCGTAGTAGGTCGATCAGGGTGATCTGACCCACGTCGATTTCGTGGCGAAGTTCGCCGATCTTGATGTCGACCAGCAGTCGAAACCAGAACGCCTGGAGGAAGTGGTAGACAAATCCGTTCCACCCGTCCAGGAAACCGAGTCTGAACACGTACCGGTAAATGAAGAACAGCATGGGCCGGATATAAAGCGGCATCCGGTACCACCAGTTCTTGAACCAGATCATCCGTTCATCTGGACTGCCGATCGGGCTCGGCCTGAGGTGCGACGACCAACACAGTGCCCCTTCGGCCCGCAGGACCTCTTCCAGTGCCATGCGGTGAGCAAACCTCTGGTGTTTATCGATCCAGAAGTCGATCTGGAATTCTTTCTGATTGCTTTCGATCATCTGGCCCGACAGGCGACCGATCCTTCCGTCGACGATCAATCGAAAGTCGACGAGCTCTGAATCATCCACGCGAACGCGGCTACGTCGCACTAAGTGGAGATAAAACGCTTTCAGCCCCCTCACCCGCCGATTTCGAAAATAGTGAACATGTCGACTGTAATACCCGTGAAAACAACCCGCGTCATTCGCGAGTGTCGCCGCTATCTGAGTTTTCAGCTCCGTGGACACGATGTTGTCGGCATCGAGCACAAGCAACCAATCATGTCGCCACGCGACCTCGCCCATACCCCATTGCAACTGCGTGCGATGATCGACGTACGGGCGAAATACGGTCCTGACGCCGTATTCCGCGCAAATCGCCAGCGTGCGGTCGGTGCTTCCGCTGTCAACGACAACGATGTCATGGGCCCAGCCTGCGACGCTATCGAGACATCGAGCGATGTTCAGCTCTTCGTTGAAAGTCAGAATCAGAATGGACACAGGAGCGCTCAATGGACGAGACTCCGATAAAACGTGGTCAACCTCGCGATACTCGCCGGCCATGCAAAAGATGTTGCAACGAGTTGCTTTGCCCGTGACGCCCGTCGGCATGCTGATTGACTATCCTCTATCGAACAGGCGATCGCCTCAGCCACGGCTACCGGGTTGGCCAACGTGACTAGCCCGGCGTCGTTCGCCAGGATCTCGTCGCAGATGTTGACGTGTTCCGACAAGATGACCGGCACTCCGGCGGCCATCGCCTCGACAAGGGCAAAGCCAAAGTTTTCGGTGTACGAAGGGAGCACGAATACCGACGCCGACGAAAACGCCGCCAGCTTCATGGCACCATGAACCATTCCCGTCAGTGTCACGTCACGCTCAAGACCGGCGTCCGCGATCAGTTGGCGGACGACCTTTCCGTAACCCGGTGCTTCTGGTCCTGCGAGAACGAGGTGTAGTCCGCCGACACGCTTCCGCGCGAGGTCAAACGCACGGAGCAGCACGTCGATGCCCTTCTTCGGATGGAGCCGGCTCAGGAAAAGAACCACGCGCACGTCTGTGCCGATGTCGAACGCTGCCCTGAACAGGTCGCCTGGCGGCATTGCGGAGAACGGAGCTGTATCGATGCCCGGAGAGAGAACGACGCCCGGCGCCTTGATTCGCATCGGCTCGTGCGCGAGCGTCATTTCCGCTTTCGTCGTGTAGTGAATCGCGGCGGCACCGTCGAGAGCGCGGCGCTCCAGCATTTCGTGGTACAGCCACTTTTGCACGCGGTGACGTTTTCTCAGCCACGGGTCGAAGGATCCGTGCGGCCGGATCACATAAGGAACCGACGCCTTCCGAGCCGCGTTCGCGGCCGCGAGCGTATGGTGGAGGAAGACGCTGTGGATGTGAACGACATCGTAGTTTCGCGACGCCTCAGAAAGAGCCGCAGCCATCTGGGGCGACCATGCCCAGCGACGCCACGTTGTTTTGAAGATCCGCAGATCGACACCCGGAATGTCGTGCGGAGTGCGGTCCGGCTCGCCGTGGTCTCCGGCGAAGAGAGATACGTCGTGGCCATCGGCCGCCAGATATCGGCAGGTCTCGGAGGCAACAAGCGAAGGGCCGCCATTTTCCGGCAGGAGATTCGCGATCACGTGGAGAATTCGCACTGTGCGATTTCAGGCGGGAAGGGTCCGAGCGTCGGGCCTGGCCACTCCAGACGCCGTCCTGCTTCCTTGCGGGCGGCGGAGCCATTCCATTTCGTACGACTCGTCTGCCAGAAATCGAACGATGTCCTGCGTCGACGTGCCATAGCATTCGTATAACGGATCGGACATCGCGTTGAACATCAGGAGCGGGCGCCAGCGTCGTAAGGAACCGACGGCACCGCGCAAAACAAGCAGATCCGCGCCCTGTGCATCGATCTTGATGAGGTCCAGGCGCGGCCATCTTCCGGACAGGTCGTCCAGCGAGACGACCGGGCATTCCGCCGGAACGGTCGCCGGGTCCAGGGCTGTATTCACAAGGGATCCTCGCGACGAATTTGGACCTTCGAAGTTGAAGAACTGACCGGTCCGTGACTGGTCGGCGACCGCGGCACGGTAGGGTGTGACGTGCGCCAGATGATTCAACGCCATGTTCCGAACGAGCTTCGCGTATTCCACCGGCGACGGCTCGAACGCGTGGACGGTTCCTTCGGGGCCGACAGCATCCGCCATTGCGATCGAGAAATCGCCGATGCCGGCGCCAATGTCGACGGCAACACCGCGTTCTGGTAGCGAGCGTCTCACAAGTGACAGACTTGCCGGGTTATAGGCGCCATAGAAGAATAGATACCATCCGATATAGGTGGAGGTGTCCACTTCAAGCGAGTGACTGCCCAGGAACCTGATTGACACCACTGACCCTCGCGCGCGAGGGCCTGCGTAGGGAAACAGCTTCCTCAACACCCAGCCCGTGCCTCGATGCGGAAAACGCGTCGAATATTGTCGAGCGACGCGCGCCAGCCCGGTCATGAGATCATCCGCCAACCATCTGTTCGTACGCTTTCAGCGTATTCGCAGCGCAAGCGTCCCACGTGAGTGTGCTGTCGCGTTCAGGCGCGCGGCCTCTGAGTCGAGAGTATCTGCCGGAGCGCATCTGTAAAGACCGTGAACGCAAACGTCTGCTCGACATGGCGTCGGGCGGCTCCCTTCATCGCCCTCCGCATGAGGGGCGCTTCAGCAAGCCGCTCGACGGCGTCGGCAATATCCTCCGGGTCTTCCGGGCGCACGAGAAATCCAGTCTCGCCGTCGACGATCGACTCAGCAGAGCCATCGCACCTGCTCGTAATCGCGGGTTTCCCGGATGCCTGCGCTTCCAGCACGACCAGCGGAATGCCTTCGCCCTGTGGCAACGCGCCGAGCGTGAACGCGCTGACGAGCACGAACACATCGCATCCGCGATACGTGGCCGGCAGGTCGGCTTCGGGAACCCTGCCAAGGAACGTCACCCGCTCTTTCACTCGCAACGTCGTCGCCAGCCGCTCGAGTCTTCCCCGATCCGGACCATCGCCGCCGATCGTGTATGTGACCGACACACCACGGTCGGCGAGAAGCGACATCGCCGTCAACACCGCGGCATGTCCTTTCGAACGTCCAGGCAGCAGGCGGGACACGGTCAGCAGGCGCAGAGGTCGCGACGGGGGTTCTTCCACGGCATCGTCGTGGTCAGGCGTGAATCTCGTTGTATCGACGCAGTCGCGCAGCAAGTCCACGCGTCCGGCGAGCTCCGGGTACGCCTGCTGAAGGTATTGCCTCGTGAACTCGCAGTCCGACACGACCCGGTCTGCACGTCGCAGCGCCAGGCGACGGCCCAGCGGCAACGCGTTCCACACTTCAATTGCGTAAACATTGACCCAGTACCGTGCCCCCGGGAAAGCTCCCAACAGGCGCGCCAACGGGGCGAGGTTAACGTGGTCGCAGATAATTAGGTCGGGACGCCACCGCAGCGCGTGCCACATCGTTTCGATCGAAAAGATCGCGCGCGCAATCCACCCCCGCCCGCGGCCGATTACGGCAAGCGGCACCGGATCGTCGAATCCATGAGCGACCCGTTGTCCGAACGAGCAGACCCGCACGCCCCCCGGGCAGATCGCATTCAAGGCTCTGATTTCATACCGGCTGTAACGTTGAATCCCGCCGTGAGCGAATAGATCAATCGAAAGGTACAGGACGCGCGAGGGGATCATCGTCAGACAGCCGCAATGTCCTGAAGGGCCGAGATCACGAAGACCTGATCATCATGCGAGAGTTTCACCGCGCTCGGCAGACTGAGCGTCGTCGCGGCGATCTCTTCCGTAACGGCAAGCCGAAGGCCGGAGGCGTACGGGGGCATGACGTGAATGGGATAGAAGCCGGGTCGCGTCTCGATACCGCGAACACCGAGCGCCTCCATCAGCGCGTCCCTGGTCAGTGGAAATTCCGGGCCGATCTTTACTGTGGACATCCACCATGAACTCACGACGCCGGGTGCTTCGTGCTGCAACGTCAGACCCGGGATTCGACCAATGGCGTCGCGGTACCTATTGGCAATCTCGCGCTTCCGCTGCAAGAACTCCCCGAGGCGCAAGCACTGTGCGAATCCCAATGCGGCTTGGAGGTTGGTCATCCGATAATTGAAGCCGACTTCAGGATGCCAGTACCGACGGTCCCGACTCATACCGTGATGGCACAGGAATCGCGCGCGGTCCGCCAGATGCTCGTCATCGCTGATGAGCATGCCGCCCTCGCCGGTAGTCAGAATCTTGTTACCGGAGAAACTGAGGGCGCCGACGGCGCCCAATCTGCCGACTTTTCTGCCGCGGTACAGCGCGCCTAGCGCCTGCGCCGCATCCTCAACAATTGCGATGCCGCTGCCCGCCACCAAGGCGAGCTCGTCCATCGGTGCCGGATGGCCGTACAGGTGAACCGGGATGATGGCCTTCGTTCTGCCCGTGACCCGTTTTCCAACGTCCTGAGGATCGAGACACCACGAAAGGGGATCGCAGTCCGCGAACACAGGAGTTGCGCCGACGTATCGGACGACGTTCGCGGTGGCGACGAAGCTCAGGCTTGGCACAATCACCTCGTCGCCCGGGCCGATCCCGATGGCCGCCAATGCCAGGTGCACGGCCGCCGTCCCGTTGCAGGTCGCGAGCGCGTGCCGCCCACCGGTCACGGCCCCGATCTGTTCTTCAAAACGCGAAACGAAGGGGCCGCGCGAGGAGACCCATCCGGATCGAATTGCCTCCAGAACGTATTGCTCCTCCGTTTCGCCAATTGACGGCTCGGCTACCGGAATCTGCAGCGGACCTACCCTCACAACTTCCTCACTTCGTTACATTGGACGGGTGCGTCTCGTGGGTCTGATCGCATGCACCTCGTAGCTACTGGTCCACATCCAGTGAAGGGGCGGAAACCGCAGAATCCAGGGGTTCAGATGTACGAAGTTAAGCCTGGATGAGAGCGGTACGCCTCCCATTCGCCGGACGTTGATGACCGTAAAGCCAGAATCGGCAACGAGCTCACGGGCGGTCGCTTCCGTAAATCCCCGGACGTGTGTGTAGTCAGACCACGTCCGTCGCCCGAACTCGCAGATCACGGACACGAGCAGCGTTCCGCCGGGCTTGAGTACGCGGTGGACCTCCTGTAAAAGGACCCACGGCTGCCGTAGGTGCTCGAGCACGTCTTTTGCTATTACGGCATCGAATTGGTCCGAATTGAATGGAAGTTGTTCCCCGGAATCAAGATCCCAGTGTCTCGCAATCGCAAACTGATTGGCTACCGTGACCGCCGTTTGGTCACAATCCAATCCGTACACGCGCGACGGTCGAATAGAGAACCTCGCTATGTCGCCAGCCCCACAACCGAGATCCAATACGGTCTGGGCCGTTTCAGGTATGAACGACCAGTAATACGCAGCAACGACCTTATTCATTGCGGTACATCAAGTCTCGTTCGGAGCTGAATCGACAATACGACGGTACAACCGACTGTACGCGTCAGCAACGTTGGCCATTGAAAATTCCGCCGCGCGCACGAGACCATTCTGAGCGAGTCGATTGCGACGTGCGGGGTCGCGAATCAGCTCACAGATCGAATCGGCGAGCTGCTCGTCACGAACGATTAAGCCATACTCGCCGCCGCCGAGAACAAACTCCGCGCCCGCGTTTGACGTTGCAACGACCGCGGTTCCGCAACTCATAGCCTCGACATAAGGCACTCCGAAACCCTCATACGTACTCGGCAAACAGAACACCCATGCGCGTCCGTACAGGCTGACGAGCTCTGTTTCGCTGACATCGGTGAACGACTGCATCTGTTTTCCGGAGATCTTCTTATTCGTCACCATCCACAGCTCCGCGTCCGGTACTGCTGGCAGGATCTGCTCCTCAAATATCTTATGGAGCATCCATAGGCGTTTTCTGCCCTTGTACGTCGTTCCCACAGCGAGGATTGTCGGGTTCTGCGATTTCAGGTTCGCCGAGAGTGGCACGAACCGGTCTTGCGGAACACCGCATGGAATGATGTCGAGGGTTGGATATCGAGCTGTCGTGGCTGGACTGATGCCCACTGCATACCGCGACATCAACACGAACGCGCGCTCGAGCGGGATGTTCGCTGCCTGGTACGCAGCCCACGCCAGACGTCTAAATGAGTTGATCGATGTGCTACCCAACTCGTCGATGGCGGAGCCGTACACAGTAACAAGCATCCGACGGCGCTCCGCAAACGCGCCGAGACCTTCCCAGCCATGTGCGTGAAGGACATCGAACTCTTTCAACGGCAAGCCGCTGATTCTGGCAGCGAATTCCAGATGGGCGATGATAGGTGTTTTGTCGAGTCGTCTGGTTCGTATCGGGATCGGCCGCCATTCGTATTGTCTTTCGCGTTGCTCTTGGTCCTCAGGGGCGACAACAGTTACTTTGTGCCCCCGCCGGCTCAGCTCGTTCGAAAGCCAGTGAACCTGTCGCCCAGCCCCCCCCCGCAGGAGCGAGGTGAGCATTGCGATATGCACTCCCTGACTAATACCTTCCGGTGATGCGGGTTGAACCCGCGAAACGCCCGCTCGAATAATTACTCACTCCGGTCGGAATGATCGTTGCTGTCGTGCTCGCGTCCCGCGTCTCAATCCTCGAAGTGCTTGCGACCACGCCCGCGTAAAACCAGAACATGACGTTAACCGGGTCATAGTCGATGAAGGCACCTTTCCAGAAAAAAAGAACCTCCACGACGAGAAAGGCAACTATTGCGGCACTAAAACTCCGCACGAGTGGATCTCGTATGCGTCCGTGTTGGCGCAGGCCGCTCATGATGGTGGTCGCGAACACCAAGACCGTCGCGACGAACCCACCCGCGCCCAGCTCGGCCCAGGCTTTTCCGTAGAAGTTCTCGAACCCGAGGAGCGACACCGCCCGCCCGCCAACGATTTCTGCGTACCGCGCCGGACCTGTGCTGAGCCCGGTTCCTAAACCAAGGGTCGTGAGATCCATCGCCGATCGAAACTCGTCCAGCTGAACGCGCACCACGTAGTCCGATGCAAGCTCCGACACCGTGCGCTGCAAGTCCGCAAACGACGTGTCGAGAAGCGTGACAACAACAAAAACAGCCACGGCACAGATCGCCGATAGCGCCGGCAACACGAATTTCCCGCGCCCTTCCAGGATCACTGCAATGAGCAGCAGCCCTGGCACGACCACAAACGCTGCGCGAACTCCCGATCCGAAGGCGGCGGCGAGTAATGCCAGCATCGCAATGAGACCTATCCCCCGCCAGACCGCGCGCGCGGATTGTCGCCACACGAGATAGGCGAGCGGAAGGACAGATAGAATGTAAGACACTTGCTGCGTCACAAACGCAAAACTGCCGGGCATTCGCGCCAAAGGCACACCTGATCCCAGATCCGTCGCAAAGAATCCTTGCGTTGCCGCAGGTGCCGCACCGGCGTACAGCCGGTACGCCGCCTCTGGTCCCGACTGGTAGTAGACGAGCAACTGGACGATGCCAAAAACCGCTGGAAGAAGTGACGAAACGACTATCGCGCGGCTAAACCGTTGAACGTCGGCGGAGGTTCCGAAGAACTCTCGGCCCACGAAATAGAACGGCCAGTAAAATAACCATACTTTCAAACCAATGAAGGTTACCCAAATCGATTTCACTCCCGGGTTGAAAGCTTGCGCGACAACAATCGTCGCCAAGAGCGCCATGGGCGCGACGGCCGCGATCAACCCAGGCGATCGGTGAAGTCCTCGGTGCTTGGTAATCCACACTCCGAATGCAACGTAAGTAGGTATAACGAAGATAAAGTCCTTCAGTAACAGCAACACCGGAGGTGCTGGGTAAAGCATGTTCGTGAGCAAACCGCCCACAGGCAGGTAAAGGAGCAGTCCGTACACGCCACGACGCCAGTTTCGGAAAATCAACACTGATGCAATCAGCGATGAGCCAAGCAACAGAGCAACCGGCAGCATCTGAGTTGACGTCTTATAGAGGTGAGCGTGAGTGAGTAAGTTGCCAGGCTAGATAGCAGCAGACCGCAGCGTATGCGGCCAAAGACGCAGCGGCGGCGCCAATCGGTCCGGCCGACGGTAGCAAGACGACGAGCGCAACCCCCGTGATCAGCAAACCGAACCCTTCGCCGCGGCTCGCCGCGATTGGTCGACCGAGCGCCTTCAGCGAGCTCCCTAGCACGACGTTTGCGCCCAGCGGCACCGACGCGATTGCCAAAATGCGCGCCGGCCATACTGCTGGCATGAACGTGGGTCCAAAAAACACAGAAACCAAAACAGGGGCCAGAAACCACACGGTCACGCAACCAAAAAGAGCGCCCCACAGCGTTAACCGAAGGTAGCGTTTAACTAACTCGTGCTTGTCGCCTTCGGCAGGCGTCGATGCCACGTGCGCCAGGACCGACTGTGCAACAGTCGAGGTGAGTACAGTTCCGCACGAACTGACAGTGACCGCCGCCGCATATAGACCCAGCGCGGTCGGGGGAAGCCAGAGTGACATCAACATCTGGTCCAAGCGGAGGTTGAACATACCAGCGAGCGATCCCATATGGGATCTGAGTCCGAAACTCGCCAGGCCATGCATCATATATGGATCGGGACCGCCGCGAAGGAGATCGCGATTGAAGGAGTACACGGCAGCGATCGCAAGGACGATAACATTACCGACCAAGGACCCCATCACACATACGTAGACTGATCCGCCAAACGCAGCAATCAGGACTATCGTGGCGACGAGAGTGGCGATATGAACTGATGCTCTCGCGATGTGATACTCGCAAATATTGAGAGAACCGGCGAGTCCACTCGTCAGACAAAGCGTTATCAAGTTGAGTGGAATGTAGGTCAAATATAAGCGTGCCGCACTGATCTCCTGTGTACTCAACTGTGTCAACACGAGCGGTAGTGCAAAATACCCGATTGGAACCGCCACGGCGGACAGAGCGGCGGCCAGCCACATTCCTGAAGCCAGTACCATCTGGCGACGGGCCGTGTAGTACGCGATGGCATCTCCCAACCCTATCGTCGCCAGGAAAGCGATAACCGATGGCCATAAAAGAACTGCGGTCAGCGCTCCTTTACCAGCTGGCTGCAGGACGCGTGAAGTAATTACACCAGTCGCTGCCGTTGAGAGCTGGATTGCTGCTGCGGCGATAATCCCGGCGCCAAGCCAATGAAATATTCTGTCCTGCAACTGCAGGCGTGCCGTCATCGTCGCGCGTTGTATCCGCGCGCGTAGCGAGTTGTTCGTGCGTGGCAACGCCGCCGATTGTCTTGACAGGACGTCCTCTTGGGCCACTGTCAGAGGAGATCGAGGTCGAGAAGCCGAATTTACGGTCACCCCCTGCATCTACGATCCGGTTCCACCGAGCACGGCGAACACGGTGCGAACGAGAATTCGGCAATCCAGCCATAGACTCCATTTGTCGATGTATTCGAGGTCGAGCAGGACCCATTCATCAAAGCTGCTTATCCGGTTACGGCCAGTGGCCTGCCAGATGCATGTGATCCCGGGCTGAACGCACAGCTTCCTCTTGTGCCACAACTCGTACCGCTCCAGCTCGTCTGGCCCGGCCGGCCGTGGACCGACGAGGCTCATATCTCCCTTGAGGACGCTCCAGAGCTGCGGCAATTCGTTCAGGCTGTACTTTCGCAAAATTCGCCCAAGAGGCGTCACTCGCGGGTCGTCCTTGATCTTGAAGACCGGCCCCGTCATTTCATTCTGATCCATCAGTGCTTTCTTTCGCTCGTCCGCATCCGCGACCATCGTTGTGAACTTATAGCCGGTGAACGGCCGGCCCTTCAGACCGATCACGCGCCACGGGTAGAACACCGGCAGATCCGGTGTAGTCACCTTGATCGCAATCGCGATAAGCACGAAGAGTGGTGCGAGCAATACGAGCAGGGCGGGGGCAATCACAACATCGATTATGCGTTTCAAGAACAACGCATCGCTGTCGAGATGCGGCGGCGCAAGCACGATCTCGGGCAGACGAAGCGGCTCCGATCGAAACATCAGCTTGAGATCGCGTACATTGCCGACCAAGAGCGCTTCCGGAACGATCCGCAGGAGTACTCGAAAGTAGTCACACTCTTCGATGACCTGACGCAGCCAGTTGTGCTCGCCCGAGGACTGGACGGCGATAACCTCATGGATCGGGTAGTTGATGAGGAGCCCGCCGAGGTCTTTCGAGCCTCCGAGTAGGCTGAGATCCACGTCACCCAGATCTTCTGCCGTACGGACGGCGAGCCATCCGGCCAGTTGATAATGACTCTTCGGAACGTTCTGGCGGAAATGTTGCGTCATCCATCGAATGGCCGACGACCTCCCCACTAAGAGCACGTTCTTCGCGTATACGCCTGACGCCAAGCGTCTCTTCTGGTAAAGCCGGAGCGCGGACCGATATGTTACGAGGCCGAGAGCACCAAGGAAACCGAACGTGAAGATGAACACACGGCTGGAGCTGGAGATCTTCAGCGCGAAGAACGTTAACGTTAGAAAACTCAACGCGACAAGGGGCGAGAACACGCTGCTGAGCACCAGCCGTGAACGGCTTTGATGGACGACCTGTCTGTAGCCGCCGAACAGCTCCATGAAAAGGACCGCGAGAGGCGCTGTCACGATAAGAACCCAAACCATCGACAGCGCGGAGGGGAACTGATCAAAACTCGGGCTGCCGGGCAGCGACAGCCACTTCGGCAGTGACAACCGGAATGGGCCAGAGGGAAGCAGCAGCCACTGAACCCACGGTGCGATCAACCCCGTCATGAGGAATGCGAGGCCGAGCGTGCCGATGTCCGCAAGGGCGAGAAATGTCGGCGGTATTGTTTCGTCGTTGCCGGCGGCTCTCGTCATGGCTACATCGGCCGGGGTGGTACGCGGCACGGCCGTTGCCGAGGGCCAGCCGGCGGTGGTGGATTCTGATGTTGAGGAGGCGGGGATCATCGGGAGATCACGGCACCCGCGCCACGGGTGTCAGGCGTGAGCGTCTTTCTGGTAGTGATCGCTGTATTCGCGACGGTAGTACTGCGAGTAGTAGTACGAATTGTGCTGGAGGTCCACGCGGTTCAGCACGCCGCCGATGAATTTCGCTCTGGCATGCTCGAGTTGCTCGAGCGCGCGCTGCCCGGCGTGGCGGCTCGTCATCTCGGCGCCGACGACGAACAGCACGCCGGTGGTCAGGTGCGCCAGCACTGACGAGTCGGTCGCCGCCATCACCGGCGGCGTGTCGAGCAGCACCCAGTCGAAGCGCTGCGAGAGCGACGCCATGAACTCCTCGAACTGCTTGGACCCCAGAAGCTCCGCCGGGTTGGGAGGATGCAGGCCGGCCGGCATAATCCACAGCCCCGGCACCGTCGTCGTGTGGACTGCCTCGGATGCCTTCGCGTTGCCGACGAGGAGGTTCGACAGCCCCGGCTCCTGCGGACTGCCAAACACACTGTGCACGCGCGGCTTGCGCATGTCGGCGTCGATGAGCAGCACCCGCTGCCCTGACTGCGCGAGCGCGACGGCGAGATTGGTGGACACGATGGTCTTGCCTTCACTCGGACCGGTGCTGGTCACGACGATGCTCCGGCTGCCTTCGTCAGCTGAGGAGAAGAGCACGTTGGTCCGGATGGCGCGGAAGCTTTCGGAGAAGTCCGCCGGCACGCCGTTGTTGATGAGCGGGTTCTCGATCCCTTTGTCGAAGAGCGCCGGCACCATGCCGAGAAACGGCAGGCCAAGGTGCTGCTTGATTTCGTCCGGGCTCTTGATCCGGCTGTCCAGGTACTCGAAGAAGAACGCAAGGCCGATGGCCAGTGTGGCGCCGCCGAACAGTGCGAGCAGGAGGTTGTTCGTGGTGTTTGGCGTGGTAGGACGCCGAGGCGTTTCGGCGGCATCCACCACGCGAATGTTGCTCGTCTTGAGCTCGCCAGAGATGCCGGTTTCCTTTGTCCGCTGCATCAGGCTCTCAAAGATCTGCCGGTTGCTGGCCGCGTCGCGCGCGAGGACGCCGTACTTGATCCCCTTGCGGTTCAGGGCCAGCGCGTCCTGTTTCTGCCGGTCAAGCGCCGTCGTCAGACTTCGCTCCTGCGAAAGCGTCTGCTGGTAGTCGTTCCCCATCGCCTGCACGACCTTGGCAATTTCCCCTTGGATCCTCGCCTCGGCCGTCTGGATGCCCAGACCGATCTTCACCATGTCGGGATGGTTCGGGCCGAGCTTGTCCGAGAGCTGCGCCTGCTGCCGCTGCAGGTCGGCCAGCGCGCTCTTCTGCTGCTGGATGAACGTGTTCGATAGAATCGCCGGAAAGGTGTCGAGCGCGGCGCGGTCGTTCTGCAGAGCGCGGATCTGCGTGTACGCCGCCTCCTTCTGGATCCGCTCGGTCTTCGCGCGCGTCACCGCCGCATTCAAGTCGGTCAGCTTCTGGACGACGATGTTCTGCTTGTCCTCGATGGCGACGGCGTCGGTTTGCTCGCGATAGCGCTGCAGTGCCTGCTCGCTCGCCTCCACCTGCTTGCGCTGCTCGGCCAGTTGCGTCCCCAGCCAGTCGGACGCTTCCTTGCTCGACAGGAACTTGAACTCCAGGTTCTGCTCGATGTATGAGCGGGCGAGGGTGTTGGCGACGTTGGCGGAGAGCACCGCGTCGGGCGACTCGAACGTGACGTCCACGAGGCGACTGTTGCGGATTGGCGACACCGTCAGGTCGTTCAGGAAGCGATCGATCGTTCTCGACTCGGTCTTCGTTTCGTCCACCACCGGCGGCTCGACGGGCCTGGCCGGCTGGAACCAGCCGGACACGAGCACCACCGGCGCGACGATCATCTTGCGGACGGTGAGAGAGCCATCGTCTTTGGGATTGAACCACGGGTGATCCCACAGCTTCAGCGCTTCGATCGTGCGGCGGGCCAGCGCGCGGCTCTGCAGGATCTTGTACTGCGTCTGGTAGTAATCGTCGGCGATCTGGTTCTGCTCGAACGCTTCCTTGAAGGAGATGACGTTCGTGGCTTCTTTCTCGATCAGGATCAGCACGCGCGCCTCGTACATCGGCGTCGCGGTGAACGTGTACACGGTGACGGACAGGACGACGATCAGGAAGGCTGTTATCGCCGTCCATCGGCGCCTGTACAGCACCTTGACGTAGTCGAGGAGGTGCACCTCGGTGTCGCCGAGAACGTTCGAGCCGTAGCCATAGCCGTAGCCTGGCGTCACCCGCCCCGCCGGCGCGATACGAACCGGTTCCGTCGAAGCTCCGGTTTTCCGCCGGACCTGTTTGGACATCAGAAGAACCTCTCGGCGACGATGATCGTGTCACCTGGCAATACGACGTCAGTGAGTTTCGCCTTGATCTCTCGCTTCTCGCCACTCACCACACGAACAATTTTTATGCGGTTTGTCGATCCGCGGTCCGTGACCCCGCCCGCCAACGACAGTGCCTGGAGAACAGTCGTGTTCTTCTGTTGAAGCGCGTACGCACTCGGGTTCTTTACTTGACCGAACACATACACGCTCTCGGCACGGGGTACAAAAATTGTGTCGCCGTCACGCAACACGGCATTTTGGGAAAATAGGCCGTTTTCCAGATCGCGGAGGTTGATCCGCGTGACATTGGCGGCGGTGTCTTGATCGGGAAGGACCGGGCCACCAATATCCTGTCGTGAGGGGTGGACGACAACGGCTTCTCCACTCGCTGTTTGAAGAGTCGATCCCGCCCGCGCCAACATCTCGACAAGCGTCATGTCGCCAGAGAGCGCATAGGAACCCGGATTGCGCACTTCGCCGACAATAAAAACTTTCTGGCTTCGATATTGTTCGACCGAAACAGTGACCTGTGGATTGTTGAAGAAGCCTTTGTCTTTCAACTGCTTCTTCACCTCCGCCTCAACCTGGCGGAGAGTCATCCCACCGGCTTTGACACGTCCGATCAGCGGGTATGTGAACGTGCCGTCGGCCTCGACCGTGAACTTGCCGGACAGATCCGCCTGGTCGTAGCTGGTGATCGTGAGAATGTCCTGGGCTCCGACGACGTAATCGGTGGATGGAACGACAGGACCGTTGGATGGTGTTTGCGCGGACAGGTAGCCGACCGCCATGAGGCACAACGCCGACGCCATGATCAGAGTAGCCCCCAGGTGACCGCCCGAAGGCATAGACGATCGTCGCTGCAAATGTCCGTCCCTATTGTGCATACGTGACCGATGCCCCGACCCTGTAGGCTGCGTAGTCCCGGCGCTGGACGGGGGAACCGCGCCGGTACTTGTCCACGTTGAAACCAACCCGCACCGTCGGATTCAGGTGATAGCCAATGCCGACGCCGAACTGATCGATCTTGTCGGTGCGGCCCACTGTAGCCGTCGTCAAGCCCACGCGCGTGCGGTACGCGAGGTTCTGCCGGCCGACACGGGCCTGCGCGTCCCAGCTGTTGGCGACACGCTGGGTGACCGTGCCGATCACGCCTGTCTGCACGTAGTACGGATAGTCACGCTCGTATGAATAGTTCGTGTCGCGTTCGGTCTGCACGGACAGGCGCGCCACACCACGAACCACATAGCCGAGGTCCGCACGTACGACCGCGCCCTTGAATGATTCGGACCCGCCGCCCACCACGTCGAACCTGCGGAAGCCCACGCGTGCGCTGCCATCGATGAGCGCGCGTGTCTTCAGGTCGAACCCGACCGTCCCGCGCATGCTGTCGGTGTCACGCTCGGGCGAGAAATCGAAGCGGTCACGCGCCGCGCTGGTCTCGACGACGAACGTCGTGAGAACCGTCAGGTCCTGCCGGTACGACAACGTTGCCGAGTCGCCCCTGCGATCGAGGTACTGCTTCAGGCTGTTGCCGAAGAAGACCGCGTCGCCATTCCAGGACGTTTCGTTACGATGCAAACCGAAACCGACGCTGGTCTTGTCCCCGACACGGTAGTCGAGGCCGAAACCGACATCGTTCACGTTCCTTCGCGTCCGCAGGTCGATCTCGTAGCCTGCGCGTTGCCGCCCACTGTAGCTGCCGCCTTCTGCCCACGGAGTCAGACGATTGAGCGGCACCTCGAGTCGGGCGCCGAAGCCGCCGTCGACCGACCGCTCGCTCGAATACTTCTGGAAGTACACGAGGTCGTTGCGGCCGCGGACGGCCAGCCGCGCGCGGCCCGCGCGCACCCACGCGTCGAGTGCAGGCGACAGCGTGCCCGTGAAGTCCGGCTTCGGGTCGACGACGGTGTTGAATACATTGCTGTCGACGCCGATGTTGCTGAGCGCCACCGTCGGGTTCACCGACAGACCGCGCACTCGGATTCGCGGGCGCGACTGATCGTCTTCCGGCGGCGGTGGCGCGACCTGCGCGCGCGCGCGCGCCGGAACGAGACACATAGACATTACGACCAGAGCGCCGATGCGCCGCGCGTTTGGAACGTTCAGGATATTGGCCTCGGACACGGAGGAGAAAGAAATTCAGGGCCGATGGAGCGTTCGGCCCCCCTGCAAGCGATCCGTCGGGCCGACATGAAGTCGGCCCCACGAAAACTTCTTACCGACTCGGGCTGGCGGGACCGTTGTTCGCAATAATCGCCGCGGCGCCAACAGCTGCACTCGCCGCGACGATGCCGTCAACAATGGCCGCGGTGCTGACGCCCGCAACCGCCGCACCTGCCGCCGCGCCTGCTGCAGCCGCACCTGCCGCCGCACCGCCTGCCGCAGCCGCGCCTCCCGCAGCCGCCGCACCGGCGCCAGCAGCAGCAGCGGCCGCACCCGCGGCAGCTCCCGCTGCGCCCGCGAGCGCTGCTGCAGACACGCTCGCGCTCACGGTAGCAGCCATCGCCCCCGCGACGAGCGTTACCGTTGTCGTGCTCAGAACCGCGCCTGTTGCGCTCACAACATTCACGCTGTATGTGCCCGCTGCAAGACCGCCGAACCTGAACGTGCCGGTTGCCGTCGTCATGGCGCTGCCGACGATCTGGCCCGCCGCAGTGACGACGTTCACCATCACGCCTGCGAGGGGACCGGCGGGACCGCTGGCCGTGCCGGTGATGACGCCAATCAACTGCTGCGCCTGCGCATGCAACTGCGCCTGCAACTGCGCCTGCGCCCGCAGCGGCGCGAACTGCGAGAATGCGAAGGCGAGAAGGACGGCACCGGTCAGAATTCGTTTCATACGCTTCTACTATCGGCCCGTTCGCCGAGATTCCGTATCCGGCTTGCAACACGTCATGAAAGGGACTTGCCGCTGACGACCCGGCGCTTCACCGAGAGCTGGCGGACCTTACGGTAGAGGTTGGTCCGCTGGATTCCCAGCGCCTTTGCCGCTTCCGCCATCCGGCCGTGATGCTGCTCGAGCACCGCGGCGACGTATTCGCGCTCGAACTGCTCGCGCGCCTCCTTCAACGAGCCGCCATAGACAAAGGCGGTGCTGCCGCCATCCAGCCGGATGTTCCGCAGCACGTCGCCCTGGCGAATCACGGCGCCGGGCACCTTCAGCACCAGTACCTGCAGCAAGCCTTTCAACTCCTGAAGGTTACCCTGCCACGGCAATGCGGTCAGGAGCTGGATGGCCTGCCTCGATGCCGTTTTCGCGGGCAGATTGAGAGACGCGCAGATGTCGACGAGCAGGTACGCGACAAGCGACGGGATATCCTCGCGCCGGTCACGCAAGCGCGGCATCATGATCGTGGTCTGTTCCAGACGCGTGCGCAGCAGGGGTACCAGCTGGTGGTCATCCCCGCTCGCGGCGTCCATCGTCGCGATCGGCCGGAGATTGACGGCTTCGAACCTCTCCGTTCCGTCCTTCTTCTGAACCAAGACCTCGCCGTCACGCAGTACCCGCGCGAGCCGGATCTGCAGGCGCCCCGGAAGCTCCGGCACGTGGTTGAGAACCAGGGTGCCGCCAAACGCGTTGTGCAGCACGCTTCCTTCCGTGATGTGATCGAGGCCGTGCAGCGACGATGGCTGTGCGTCGCATCCGAATAGTTGCCGCTCGATTCCATTCGGCGAGGTGCAGTCGACCTCGATAAAGGGGCGGCCGTTCGAACGGACCGGCTCCATCGATTCCCGGAGGAGCTGCTCGACCGAGCCGCCGTAGGAGCCGTCGTTTGCAAGGTGAATGGCGCGCGCGAATTGCGCGCGGCCGGTCCCCGGATCGCCGCACAAAAGCACGCCGCCATCCATGGTCAGCGCTCGTCGAAGATCGCGAGCCGCGGACATCATCGCCGGAGAGCGGATCAGGCCGCGGGCGGCTAGGACTGGTGTCATGGCTTTCGGGATCGCGGGCGGGCGGCGGCCACGCGCGTCAGCGGCGGAACCGGGCGCACTTGCCAGCGGCTGGTACCATCGGGATCGGCCTCAACGCGCGCAATGGATCCGTTTGGTCCGTAGACGAAACGGCGCTCGGGCCGTCCGGATCCACTGTCGTCGAACGCGGTCGCCGTGATCGCGTAGGCAGGTTCACCTGGCGGGTGGTCGGGACGCGCGGTGTATTCGTCCCATTTGTCCGGGCGGCCGTCGCCGTTGGCGTCGTCCTGGCTCCGGACCAGCACATTCTTTTCGTAGAACTCGGTCCGATCGAAACGGCTGTCCCGCTTCGTTGAGATTTCAATACGCTGGAGCTCGCCGCCCGCGGTATAGAACGCCTGGGAGTCCATCACGCCGTCGTTTTGGCTGGCGAGCCCGACCTTATCCAGCTTGCCGTCCGGCCGGTAGAAGTCCCACCGTTCGACCTTCCCGTTTTCATCGAGATCCAGCTCAATCCGGACGATGCGGGTCCCGTCCATGTAGCTGACGGTGTCGTTCTTGCCGTTCTTGTTGGCGTCGAAGACGATTTCCCTGAGCCGTCCGGTGGTCTCGTCGTACTCGGCGCGCGGCTGCTCGCCGGCAGGTTTGCTCGAGCACGCCGACAGGATCGCAATCGGCGCTAAAACCCGGGAAATAAGGAGCTTGCGGAGCACTATTGGCGGCAGGTGATAGAGCTTTGCCCTCTGACTCACACGCGGAAACGCGCGAAGAGGGCGAACCTGACAGCCCTACGGAGTATCGTCAGAAGGTGTCACGAACAATACTGATGGCATCAGACGGATACGGACACCGATCGTCGCGACGAGGACGAGAAGGGGTCAGGGGGAGGGGACCGAAAAGAAAAATTCCTCGATGATGTCGCGCAGCTCCTGGATGGTGGTAGTGCTGTTCACGCGGATGCGGAGGTGTGAGCCGCAGTCGAATCCCTTGGAATACCAGGTGCAAAGGGCGCGCACCTTGTTAATCACCCAGCGTTCGCGTCCCCGCGCTACGCGCTCGGAAGGGCTCAGGGCCCAGGGCTCAGGGCTCAGGAAGTGCCGGAAGCCGTCGGTCTCGTTCCCGCGCTCGTTCAGCAGCAGGTCGATGTAGTCCAGGAGGAACTGTCCGCGCTCGCTCATCGTCACCTCGCGGGGCGCGCGGCCGTTGGCGATGTCCATGGCCTGCGCGAGGATCCAGGGATTGCGCAGGACGCCCCGCCCGACGAGGACGCCGCCCACGTACTGCATCCGGTCGATGATTTGCTCTGGCTCGACGCAGTCGCCGCTACCGAGCACCGGGATGCTCAAGCTCTCCGCCACGCTCGCCACCAGATCCCAGTCCGCGGATCCGCTGTATGACTGCTCGGCGGTTCGTCCGTGAATCGTCACGGCGGATGCGCCGGCATCCTGCGCCATCCTGGCGAGGTCTGGCGCATTGCGCGACCGATCGTTCCAGCCGGCGCGCATCTTCACTGTCACCGGAATCCTCACGGCTTTCGCCATCGCGCTGATGACCGTCGCCGCGTGCTGCGGCTCCCGCATCAGGCTGCAGCCGGCATTGTGCTTGGCGATCTTCGGCACGGGGCAGCCCATGTTCACGTCGACGATGTCGGCGCCCATGCCTTCGACAATCTGCGCGGCGGCCGCCATCTTCTCCGGATCGCCGCCGAAGATCTGAATCGAGACCGGCCGCTCTTCTTCCGTGTACTCCGCGTACTCCAGCGTGCGATCGATGCCGCGCACGAGGCCCTCGGACGAGACCATCTCCGTCACGACAAGGCCGCAGCCGCCGTGCCGCTTGACCAGCCGGCGGAACGCAGAGTCGGTCATGCCCGCCATGGGCGCGATGATGAAGGGTGAGGAGAGCTCGACAGAGCCGATTCTCATGAATATAGGGGTCAGGTGTCAGGGGTCAGGGCTGTCTCAGGCATCAGCGTAGCAGGCGTCAGAGCTACGCGGTTGCGAGCGTCGGCGAGGGGAGATGTCCCGCCTTCGCCAAAGGCTTCGGCGGGCCAAGCCGGAGCGGGCCTGCCGCGCCGTAGCGCGAAGCGCGAAGGCGGGAGCGACATCGCACCGAGCCGGCGCGAGTCAGTAAGCTTTGACATCCGAGGCGTCGACCTCGACGCTCACCGCCTGGCCGATGAGATCGACCGACAGCACGAGCCGCGCGTGCGCGCCTTTGCGAATGAGGCGGCCAACCACCCCCTTCAGCGGGCCGTGCGTGACCTCCACCATCATCCCTTCGCGGATCATCGGGCACGGATCGTAGGCGAGCTCGCTCTCGATCAGGACGCGAATACCGTCGATTTCATGCTCGGGGATCGGCGCCGGCTCCCCCTCGAACGAGATGATGTTGACGACGCCGGCGCATTTCAGGATGGGCAGACGCTCGCGGAGCGTGAACCGCGCGAAGCAGTAGCCGGGAAAGAGCGGCCAGTCGATCTTCTTTTTGCGATCCTTCCAGCGGCTCCATCGCGTGATCGTCGGCAGGAACGCTTCGATATGCTTTTGCTCGAGCTGCTCGCGGACGAGCTGCTCGTGCCGCGACCGGGTCCAGAGTGCGTACCAGCGCACATCCGCGTCGGACGCGGGGACAACAACAGGGGTCAGGGGTCGGGGGTCAGGGGTCAGGGCTGTCTCAGGAATCAGGCGGCAGGGGGCAGGGCCTGCGTTGACTCGAGTTCCTTCCGGCGCTGCTCGAGCGCCTGGTCGTACGCCTTCTTCAGCTCCTCGTTTCTCCAGGTGATGGTGGCCTGGCTGCGGAGCTTCTCGATGTACTTCTGCGTTTCGCCGCGGCGCTTCTGCTCCGCGATCTTCTCGCTGATATCGGAGCGGGCTTCCTCGAACGACTTGATCTTGGTCTCGGTGCGCGACTCGAGCCCGAGAATCTGGTAGCCGCGCTGCGTGCGAATCACCTCGGACACCTCGCCGACCTTGATCGCATCGAGCACCTTCAGAAGCGCCGGCGCCAGCTCATCGCTGTTGATCGGACCGATGAGGCCGCCGTTCGCCTTCGACGATGCGTCCGACACCTCACCCGCGATCCGCGCGAACGGCTCGCCGCCGAGCAACTGGTGCCGTATGTCCTCCGCCTTCGCCTTCGCGGCGTCGTCCTGCGCCACGTTCACGCCCCGGTCGGTCGCAGGCACGGCAATCAGGATCTCCCGCAGCATGATGGCCGACGGCGTCGTGAACTCGGTCTTGTGCGCGTCGTAGTACGTCCGCGCCTCGTCTTCGGTCACGCTGATCTTCGCGAGCACCTCGTTCTGCTGGACGCGCGTCTCGAGCATGTTCTTCTCGAGCTGCCGCCGCAGGTCGGCCATCGTCATCCCTTCCTGCTTCAGCGCGTCCTGGAACGTCGTCTCGTCCTCAATGTGGTTGTCCTTCTTGATGCCCTCGAGGATGCTCTTGAACTGCTCGTCGCTCATGACGTAGCCCAGCTCGCGGCCGCGCTGGACGAGCAGCAGCTCGTCGACCGCGCTGAGGATCAATTGCGGCGTGCTCTCGGCAACCGCTTTCTGCAGCTCGGGACTGTCCGCCGTGGTGTTCTGCAGGTCCGGCTTCTGGCGGAGGAATTCCACCTGGAGCCGCTCGAAGTCGCCTTTCGTGATGATGTCGCCGTTCACCTTCACGAGCACCTGCTCGATGATCTCCGCGCGAAGCGGCGAGACGGCCACGAGGGCGATGACAGCGACGAGCACGGCCGTAATGGGGGCGAATCTCTTCAACATCAGCAATTCCTTGGAATTCA
>JAHFUO010000001.1:48471-97717 GCA_023265015.1 Acidobacteriota bacterium
ACGGGCCGCCGGGCGCTGCGAGCGCGCCCAGCAGCGCCTCGAGGCGCGAGAACATCCCGCCCTCGGCCCGGGGATCCTGCCGCGGTTTGCGAAGGATCTCCTCTTTCGTGAAGCCTGAGGTGACCTCGCCGGCGGTGGCGCGCGCCGTCCACCAGCTCGGTTCCCTAGGCGGACTCGCCCGGCGGGCCGTAAAGGCCCGCCCTACCGGTTGCGATGCGTAGGGCGGCCCTGTACGGGCCGCCGGATCCTCCGCCTCCATATCGAGCTTGAGCGAAACCGGCGGCACCAGCATCGCCCCCGGCCACTCGTGAACTACCTTGAGCAGCCGCCGCGGGTCGATCTTCGCCTGCGGCCTGAACTTTATGACGACCAGGCGGCCCTCGCGGTTGATTGAATCGACGTCGAGCTGGTCCGCCATGATCCGGATACGCCCGTATTCGGCAAGATTCAGCACGGAACCTGTCGGCGGGCCGTAGCGATCCGCGATCTCGTCGAGCGTCGCTTCGAGCTCCGTCTCCGTGCGGGCAGCGGCAACCTTGCGGTACACCATCAGCCGCTGATTCATGTCGGGGAGGTACCCCTCGTCGATTTTCAGATCGACCCCGAGGTTCACCGTCGCTCGAACATCGTCCTCGATCTCTTCGCCCTTCAGCTCGCGAACGGTTTCCTCGAGCAGCTTCATGTACATCTCGAAGCCGACGGCGTCGATGTGCCCGCTCTGCTCGCCGCCCAGGAGATTGCCGGCGCCGCGGATCTCCAGGTCGAGCGCCGCCACGCGGAAGCCGCTGCCGAGATCGCTGAACTCCTTGATCGCCGCCAGCCGCTTGCGCGCAACAGGCGACAGCGACTCCTGCGGCGGAATCAGCAGGTAGGCGTACGCGGGACGGTCCGACCGGCCCACACGGCCTCGGAGCTGGTACAGCTGCGAGAGTCCGTACCGGTCCGCGCGGTTGATGATGATCGTGTTCGCGTTCGGGATGTCGAGGCCGTTCTCGACGATCGTGGTCGCGAGCAGGACGTCGAACCTCCGCTCCACGAAGCCAAGCATCGCCCGCTCGAGCTCGTCCTCGCCCATCTGACCGTGACCGATCACGATCTTCGCTTCAGGGACGAGACGCCGCAGCAGGTTTCCAATGGAGAAGATGGATTCGACGCGGTTGTGCACGAAGTAGATCTGGCCGCCGCGCGCCAGCTCGTTCCGGATGGCGCGCTCGATCACCGGCGCATCGAACTTCACCACGTTCGTCTGAATCGAGAGCCGGTCCTTGGGCGGCGTCTCGATAATCGACATGTCGCGGATGCCGACGAGCGACATGTTCAGCGTCCGCGGAATCGGCGTCGCGGTCATCGTCAGCACGTCGACCCGCCTTCGCATCTGCTTGATGCGCTCCTTATGGGTGACGCCAAACCGCTGCTCTTCGTCGACCACGAGCAGGCCGAGGTCCTTGAACTGCACGTCCTTGGACAGGAGTCGATGCGTGCCGACGATGACGTCGACTTTGCCCGAGGCGAGGCCGGCAAGGATCTCCTGTGTTTCCTGCTTCGTGCGGAAGCGGCTGACCATGTCGATCGCCACCGGGAAGCCGGCAAACCGCTCGCGAAGCGTCTTCAGGTGCTGAAACGCCAGGATGGTCGTCGGCGCGAGAAATGCGGCCTGCTTGCCGTCCATCACGGACTTGAACGCGGCGCGCATCGCCACTTCGGTCTTGCCGTAGCCAACGTCGCCGCAGAGGAGGCGATCCATCGGCGTGGCCGTCTCCATGTCCCTTTTGATGTCTGTGATCGCGGTGACCTGGTCGGGCGTCAGCTCGTACGGAAACGTCCCCTCGAATTCCTCCTGCCAATGCGTGTCGGGTGAGAAGGCGTGACCCGGGACCGCCTTGCGCTGCGCGTAGAGCTTCAGCAGCTCCTCCGCCATGTCGCGCATCGCTCTCTTGACGCGCGTCTTGGCTTTTTCCCAAGTCGTGCCGCCCAGGCGATCGAGCGCGGGACGACTGCCGCCGGTGTACTTCTGAATGAGGTCGAGCCGCTCGACCGGGACGAAGAGCTTGTCGTCGCCGTGATAGCGAAGCTCGAGAAACTCCTGCGTGTCTGCCGCCGGGCCCGACAAGGCCCGCCCCGCAGGATTGATCTGCTTCAGGCCGACAAATTCGCCGATGCCGTGATCGATGTGAACGACCAGGTCGCCGACCTTGAGGTCGCGCAGATCGGACAGGAACGTCTTCGCAAGATTGCGCCGCTTCTCCGGCGCTCGACGCTCCTCTTCGAAGATGTCGGTCTCGGCGTAAATCTGCAGCGCAGCATCAGCGAGCCGGAATCCACGCGAGAGGAAGCCGACGGCAACGAAAACGGACGCGGCGTGCGCGTCCTCCGCGCGCTCGACCGGGACGGCGACGATCTCGTATTCCTGGAGGATCTCGATCGTGCGTTCCGCGCGGCCGTGGCTCTCCGCGACGAACAGGATCGTGTCGCCTCGCTCGCGCGCCTGCCGGACCTCGGCGATCCAGTCGTTGACGCGGCCGCGGAATTCCATCGCCGGCTGACAGCGAACATGTCGGACCGCTCCGCCATGCGGGGCGAACCCTTTGGGTTCGCCAGGCGAGCCTGAAAGGCTCGCCCCGCTCTCCACTCGCACCACTCCACCATGCGGGGCGAACCCTCCGGGTTCGCCAGGCGAGCCTGGAAGGCTCGCCCCGCTCTCCACACCCAACTCCTCGAGGCGAGGCGCGAGGGTCACGCGCGGATCGAGATGGTTCCAGCCCACGAACGCCTGGTCCGGCGGCAACGCGGCGACGTGTCCGCGGGCTGCAGCGTCCTCGTAGCTCGACTCGAGCTGCTCCCGTACTTTCTGCGCCTGCTCCTTGACCTGCTCCTGCTCCGACACCAACAGGCGCAGCGTGCCTGCGGACGCAAGGAAGTCGAACACCGGGATCGAATCCGTGTCGCCGTCGAATCGCTCGCGCACGGGAACAATCAGCAGCTGATCGAGGACGCCGGTGGATCGCTGCGACGCCGGATCGAATCGCCGTAGCGACTCGACCATATCGCCGACGAACTCCATCCGGACCGGTTCGGCGTCACCCGCGGGAAAGAGGTCGACGATGCCGCCGCGGATCGTGAAGGCGCCATGCTCTTCAACAGGATCCTCGCGCGTGAAGCCCGCATCGACCAGCAGATCGGCAAGTTGCTGCGGATCGATTTCGGTTCCCGACCGGATGTCCAGCGAGGCGCTGAGCAGCCGCTCGGGGCGGCTGACGCGCGGCAAGAGCGCGGGCGCGGAGGCGACGATCAGGCGGCAGGTCCCCGTGGCGGCGCCGTGCAGCGCGCGCGCGCGCGCCGCCGAGACGCGAAAGTGCGGGGTCATGCCGCGATACGGATCGACCTGGAGCGAGGGCAGCGGCAACACGGCGCGCTCGACGTCGGCGTCTGATGCGCCTTCGAGCGCCGCGTAGAAGAAGCGCGCGTCGGCGGTGATCTGCTCGACGTCCTTATCCGACGGGACGACCAGCAGCGTCACTCCAGCGGCTGATCGCGCGGCTGCGGCTGCGGCAAGAGCCTTCGCCGAAGCCGTCAACCCGGCCGTCACCGGCGCGGGCAGGTCCAGCGAAGTTTTGCCGATCGCCTGGCTGAAAAGCGCGCGGAGCGTGAGGGAGGTTGTGGTTGCCATCGACCGTACATGCGAACAGCCGCTCGGTCTGCAAAACCGCGCGGGCGCGACTGCGGTATTGTCCTACGGAGATGGCAGGTCACGCACCTTGTTGACGATCTCAGTGGTCGAATAGCCGGGCGCGAGCTCCATTCTGACGACGCGACCACCGCGGGCCTCGACGATCTCGCGGCCAACGATGTTGTCCGGACCCCAATCCGCGCCCTTGACCAGCACGTCGGGTTGAATGCGGCTGATGATCTCGTGCGGCGTCTCCTCGTCGAACATCGCCACCGCATCAACACACTCGAGCGCGAGCAGTATCTCGGCGCGCTCTCCGGCAGGATTGATCGGCCGCTCCGGTCCCTTGTTCGCGCGGACCGACGCGTCGGAATTGAGGCCGACGATCAGCGCATCGCCCAGACGGCGCGCGTCCTGCAGGTACCGGACGTGACCGGGATGCAGCAGATCAAACACGCCGTTGGTGAAGACCACCTTGCCGCCGCGCGCGCGAACGCGCGCGGCGAACACGCCAACCTCATCAAGATTCATAACTGTCGTGTCGCGATGCTCGTTTCCGGCAATAGTCGTTTTGTGGTAGCAATATTGATCGAAGTGCTTGAGTCATTTCCGCGCGAGTTCCATGCCATTCCCTCCTCGGGGTTCTCAATTCAGGCCAGACATTCTAATGCCACCAGAGAACGACCAGCGGTGCGGCGGGCGGAAGATGCCCGCCTCCTTGAGACGCGACTTCACCCGGAACGTGTGCAGCAGCCGGTGATAGTCATACGGCACGCCGTTCCGGCGATGTACGGCCACATCGAGCTTGAACGTGCCCTCGACGAGATCGAGTGCGTCGATGACGAACCGGACCTCGCCGTCGCCTGACAGCTCGCCGGCCACGCCACCCTCGATGTCGGTATTGGTGCCGTAGCAACACACTCCCTCGGCGTTGAAGATGCCCACACCGAAGGCAAAGTCGCTTACGGGGTGATGCGCGCGCACCCGCAGTCGAATTTCAACCCGCTCACCCGATCGAAAGATGTGTGACGACTCGCCGCTCGCGCCCACAAGATCGACAGCCGTGATCTCCACCTCGCGCGACCCCCATCTCCCTTCGGCGGCCTTGAACATGTCCGGGGGCACTTCGTGGGGATCGGGGATTGGGGATTGGGGATCAGGGATTGCGGATCGGGGATCGGGGATTCGGGATTCGGGATTCGGACCTGGTGCGTGGGACTTGGGGTTTGGGCTTTGGGTTTTGGGGTTTGCGTTGTCGTCAGCGGCAAGCTGACGATTTTCCGCGCCGGCGACGTCCATCAAGTAGGCATCGATCACACGCTTCGGATCGCCATGCGACTTGACGAGGCCTGCGTCGAGCCAGAGCGCCTCGTCGCAGAAACGCGTCACGAGATCGAGCGAGTGCGTCACGAGCAGAACCGTGCGTCCACGTCGTCTGAAGTCCGCGAATTTGTCGAGGCACTTGTGCGTGAAGGCCTCGTCGCCAACCGCGAGCACTTCGTCGATCAGCAGGACGTCGGGGTCGACGTTGATCGCAACGGCAAAGCCGAGGCGCATGTACATGCCCGATGAATATGTCTTGACCGGCGCGTCGATGAACTCCTCGAGCTCGGCGAACCGGACGATGTCGTCGAAGCGCCGCGCAATATCGCGGCGCGTCAGGCCGAGCATCATCCCGTTGACGTACACGTTGTCGCGCCCTGAAATTTCCGGATGGAAACCCGCGCCCAGCTCAATGAGCGCCGACACGCGTCCCTCGACGTGCACGCCGCCGGACGTCGGCTTGCCGATGCCGGCAATCAGCTTCAGCATCGTGCTCTTGCCGGATCCGTTGCGCCCGATGATCCCGAACGTCTTGCCTGCGCCGACGTCGAACGAGACGCCTCTGAGCGCCTCGAAGACCGCATCGGGCCGCAGATCGCGCAGGACGCTGCCGGACAGCAGCGCGCTCTTCAGCGTGGCGAACTGCTTCCGCCGGCCGTAGCGGCGATAGACCTTGTGGACGTCGCGCACTTCGATGGCGTTCATAGGTCCCAGCCGGCAGCAGGCGGCGGGCAGCACGCAGAACTGATCATCCAGCCGAACGGCTGCCAGCTGCCGGCTGCCTGCTGCGGGCTATTCACACTTCCTCCGCAAACGTATCCCTCAATCGATCGAATACGAAGTATCCCAGCGCAAAGACGACGACCGACGCCGCGCCCGCCGCGAGCAGCCGCGTGCCCCCGGTGAACGGCCCCGGCTTGAACAGCGCCTCCTGGTACGCGACCGCCAGGTGCGTGAACGGATTCAGGTTGAGCAGCCGCCGCACCCGCTCGGGCGCTTGCGTCAGCGGATAAATGATCGGCGTCGCAAAAAACCAGAGCGTCAGCAGGTTGGCGAGCAGATCCCGCACGTCGCGGAAGTGCACGGTCAGCGCCGACACGAAGAGCGCGAGGCCAATCGTGAGCACAAGCTGGATCGCGACGATCAGGGGAAACCAGAGGAGATCGGTTGGCGTCACCGGCACCCGGTAGTAGATCAGGAACGCCGCGAGAATCGGCAGCCCGAGGCAGAAGTGCACCAGGCCGGCAAGCACCGTGACAATCGGCAGCACTTCGGCCGGAAACAGCACCTTCTTGATCAGGTTTCCGCCGGCCACAAGCACATTGGACGATTCGAGCAGTGACGACGAGAACCAGGTCCATGGCAGGATCCCGCAGAACATGAAGAGCGCAAACGGCTCGAGCTCCTTCGGATGCACGCCCGGCAACACGACCGTGAAGACGACGGTGTAGATGAGGAGGAGCAGGAGCGGATTGATGAAGGACCAGAAGAACCCGAGGACGGAGCCGCGATAGCGCGCCTTGAGTTCCCGCGCGACCAGGCTGAAGATCAGCGCCCGGTAGCGAAGAAGTTGTCGAAGGTTCGCGAGCAATGAAAAGGGCGGACCTGAAGGTCCGCCCCTACGATAACCCGATTACGCGCGCGTGCGGGCGCGCGAGGCGACCTGGAGACGGATAAGGGATTTCATGAGCGCAATGCGGGCGCGCTCGAAATCGAAATCCGCTGTCGACGGAGGCCTGGCAAGCCGCTGCTCCGCGCGCTGCTTCGCGCGCTCGGCGCGCTGCACGTCGATATCCACGGCGCGCTCACCCACCTGCGCCAGCACGGTCACGTGGTCGGGAAGCACTTCCACGAAGCCGAACGCGATGGCGAGGTGGTGCTTCTCCTGTCCCTGCCGGTACCACAGCTCGCCGACCTTCAGCGTCGCGAGCAGCGTCGTATGGCCGGGCAGGATGCCGAGCTCGCCTTCACTCCCCGGCACCACGACTTCGTCGACCTCGTCGCGCATGAGGGCTCGATCGGGCGTCACGACCTCGAGGGTGAGTTTTGTCGGTAAAGCCATAACGTTCAAACCCCAGTCTTCATCCCCTCCGCCTTCTCGACCGCCTCTTCAATCGTGCCCACCATGTAGAAGGCCTGCTCGGGCAGCGCGTCGTGTTTCCCCTCGACAATCTCCTTGAAGCCCTTCACCGTGTCGGCGATCGGCACGTACTTGCCCTTGAAGCCGGTGAACTGTTCGGCGACGAAGAACGGCTGCGACAGGAATCGCTGCAGCTTGCGCGCACGCGAGACGGTGAGCCGATCCTCTTCCGACAGCTCGTCGATGCCGAGAATCGCGATGATGTCCTGCAGGTCCTTGTACCGCTGCAGGATCTGCTTCACCGATCGCGCGACGCCGTAATGCTCCTCGCCGAGGATGCGCGGATCGAGAATCCGCGACGTCGAGGCCAGCGGATCCACCGCTGGATAGATCCCCAGCTCCGCGATCTGGCGCGAAAGGTTTGTCGTCGCGTCCAGGTGCGCGAAGGTCGTCGCCGGCGCGGGATCCGTGTAGTCGTCAGCCGGCACATAGATCGCCTGGACCGATGTGATCGAACCCTTCTTCGTCGACGTGATGCGCTCCTGCAGCTCGCCCATCTCCGTCAGCAGCGTCGGCTGGTAGCCGACAGCGGACGGCATGCGGCCGAGCAGCGCCGAGACCTCTGATCCAGCCTGCGTGAAGCGGAAGATGTTGTCGATGAAGAGGAGCACGTCCTTGCCTTCCGCGTCGCGGAAGTACTCGGCCACGGTGAGCGCCGAGAGGCCGACGCGCAGGCGAGCGCCCGGCGGCTCCGTCATCTGTCCGTAGACGAGCGCCGCGCGCGACTTCGATGGGTCGTTTACGTCGATGACGCCCGACTCCTGGAACTCGAGCCAGAGGTCGTTGCCCTCGCGCGTGCGCTCACCGACACCGCCGAACACCGAGACGCCACCGTGCTTCAGGGCGATGTTGTGAATCAGCTCCATGATGATGACGGTCTTGCCGACGCCGGCGCCGCCGAAGAGCCCGATCTTGCCGCCCTGGAGGTACGGCTCCAGGAGATCGACGACCTTGATGCCCGTCTCGAACATCTTCAGCTCGGTTGACTGCTGCTCGAGCGTCGGCGGGTGCCGATGGATCGGCCAGCGCTCCTTCGAGTTCACGGGACGGTCGGGAAAGTCGACCGGCTCGCCGAGCACGTTCAGCACGCGGCCGAGCGTCTCCGGCCCGACAGGAACCGAAATCGCGGCGCCCGTGTCGATCGCTTTCATCCCGCGCGTCATGCCGTCAGTCGCCTTCATCGCGACCGCGCGCACGCGGTTCTCGCCGAGGTGCTGCTCGACCTCGGCGACGACGTCGATCTTCTGCGAGCCGCCGCTGCCGTCGGACACGATCCTGACGGCGTTGTAGATTTCCGGCAGGCCTTCCGGGAACTCGATATCGATGACCGGACCGATGACCTGGACGACCTTGCCGATTCGCTGTGCTGCTGCTGTCTGTGCCATAACCCCCTTCCGCCGGGTCCGCTTCGCGGGACCCCCTTCCGCCGGGTCCGCTTCGCGGGACCCCCTTCCGCCGGGTCCGCTTCGCGGGACCCCTTCCGCCGGGTCCGCTTCGCGGGACCCGGCCTACGTACGTGGGGCGGGTCCGGCCGAAGGCCGACCCGCCGACAAAATTACGTCGCCGCCGCGCCGGACACGACCTCGATAATCTCGCGCGTAATCGCCGCCTGTCTCACCTTGTTCATGTAGAGCGTGAGGTTTTCCAGCATCTCCGCCGAGTTGCGGGTCGCCGCGTCCATCGCGGTCATCTGCGCGGCGAAGAACGCGGCGTTCGATTCGATCAGCGCGCGGTAGATCTGGACCTGCACGTGGCGCGGCAGCAGGTCCTTGAAGATTTGCTCGGGCGCCGGCTCGTACAGGTAATCGACCGTTGGCGCCGCCGCGGCCTCGCCCTCGAGCCGCGGGATCGGAAGCAGCCGTTCGATGACGATCCGCTGGGACATCACCGACTTGAACTCGTTGTAGACGAGAGAGACGCTCGACGCCGCGCCGGAGGTGAATTCCTCGATCGCCTCGTCTGCGATCTCGACCGCCGCGCCGAACGCGAGCTTCTGGAAGATCCCGACCTGTTCGTAGCGGATCTCGAAGCCGCGGCGGCGGAAGAAGTCGCGCCCCTTGCGCCCGATGAGAACAAGCGCGACGTCGCGGCCAGGCGTCTCGTTGAGGATGAAGTGCCCGGCCGCCTTGATCACGTTGGAGTTGAAGCTTCCACACAGGCCGCGATCCGCCGTGATCACGATCAGCAGCGGCTTGCCGACGCCTGGCGGCGGGATGCGCAGCAGCGGATGCGCATCCTGTTCGACGTACGACACCAGGCCGTTCAACACCTTCAGCATCCGCTGGGCGAACGGCCGTGCGGCGATGACGCGCTCCTGGGCGCGCTTGAGGCGCGAGGCCGCGATCATCTTCATCGCCTTGGTGATCTGCTGCGTCGACTTGACCGCGCGGATCCGGCGTCTGAGGTCAATCAATGAGGGCATATTCGTTCTCGCCGGGTCCGCTTCGCGGGACCCCATTCCGCCGGGTCCGCTTCGCGGAACCCCATTCCGCCGGGTCCGCTTCGCAGAACCCCATTCCGCCGGGTCCGCTTCGCAGAACCCCATTCCGCCGGGTCCGCTTCGCGGGACCCGGCCTACGTACGTGGGGCGGGTCCGGCCGAAGGCCGACCCGCCTTTTACGCAACGGCGGCGCGGCTGCCGCTGAACTGCTTGCCGAACTCGGTCACCGCGGATTCGAGCGCGGCCTTGACCTCGTCATCCAGGATCTTTTTCCCGGCGATGCCGGTCAGCACGCCGGGCGTGTGCGTCTCGAGGAACCGATACAGCTCGTGCTCGTAGCGCTCCAGATCTTCGACCGCCACCGCATCGAGATGCCCCTTCGTCGCGGCATAGACGATCGCGACCTGCTTCTCCACTGCGACCGGCTCGTACTGCCGCTGTTTGAGGATCTCGACCAGCCGGCGGCCCCGATTGAGCTGCGCCTGCGTCGCCTTGTCGAGATCGCTGCCGAACTGGGCGAATGCCGCGAGCTCGCGGTACTGCGCCAGGTCGAGTCGAAGCGAGCCGGCCACCTGCCGCATGGCGCGGATCTGCGCGGATCCGCCGACGCGCGACACCGAGTTGCCGACGTTGATCGCGGGGCGGACGCCCTGGTGGAACAGATCGCTCTCCAGGAAGATCTGGCCGTCGGTGATCGAGATCACGTTCGTCGGAATGTAGGCGGACAGGTCGCCGGCCTGCGTCTCGATGATCGGCAGCGCCGTCAGCGAGCCGCCGCCATGCGACGCGTTGAGCTTGGCCGCGCGTTCCAGCAGGCGGGAATGCAGGTAGAAGACGTCGCCGGGATACGCCTCGCGGCCCGGCGGCCGCCGCAGCAGCAGCGAAATCTCGCGGTACGCCTGCGCATGCTTCGAGAGGTCGTCGTACACGCAGAGCGCGTGACGGCCGCTGTCCCGGAAGTACTCGCCGAGCGCGCACGCGGAGTACGGGCTGATGTAGAGCATCGGCGCCGGATCGGATGCGGTGGCCGCAACGACGATCGTGTAACTCATCGCGTCGTACTCGTCGAGCGTACGGACGACCTGCGCGACGGTCGACTGCTTCTGGCCGATCGCGTTGTAGATGCAGATCACGTCCTTGCCGCGCTGGTTGATGATCGTGTCGATGGCGAGGGCGGTCTTGCCGGTCTGGCGGTCGCCGATGATCAGCTCGCGCTGACCGCGGCCGATCGGCACCATGCCGTCGATCGCCTTGAGGCCCGTCTGCAGCGGCTCCTTCACCGGCTGGCGATCGACAACGCCGGGCGCGAGACGCTCGATCGGAAGAAACTGCGTGGTGAGGATCGGCCCCTTGCCGTCGATCGGCTGGCCGACCGCATTGACGACGCGGCCGAGCATCTCGTCGCCGACCGGCACGGAAATGATGCGGCCGGTGCGCTTCACGATGTCGCCTTCCTTGATCGCCCTGGACTCGCCGAGCAGCACGACGCCGACGCTTTCCTCTTCGAGGTTGAGCGCGATGCCGAACACGCCGTGCGGGAACTCGAGCATCTCTCCGGACATCGCGCGCTCGACGCCGTGCACGCGCGCGATGCCGTCGCCGATCGAGATCACGCTGCCGACCTCGGCGACGTCGACCGCCACGGCGTAGCTCCCAATCTGGTCACGGATGATCTTGGAAATCTCTTCCGCTCTGATGTCCATGCTGTCCTTTACGTGCCTGGTCCGAAAGGACCCGGCCTCCGTCTTCACCTCTGTTCGACGAGGCGTCCTCTCATTTTCTCGAGCTGCGTTGCGACGCTTCCGTCGTACACCGTGCTGCCGATGCGCGCGACGACGCCGCCGATAATTCCCGGATCCACGCTCGTCGTCACATCCACGCGGCCGCCCGTGATCTCGGCGAGCCGCTGTTGCAGCAGGGCTTCGCGATCCTTCGTCAGCGGGATCGCGGTCGTCACCTCCGCGCGCACGACATGCTGGTGTTCCAGCAACCGCTCGCGGTAGACAGATACGAGATCGGGCATGAGCGCGAACCGGTCGCGCTCGGCAAGCATCACGAGCAGCTTGCCGACCGGCGGCGCCACGTTCAGCCGCTTCGCGATCGTCTCGGTGATGCCGCGCTTGCCCGATACGGGCACGGCGGGATTCGTCAGCACGCTATGCAGCTCGGGGTTCCACGAGAGGAGATCTCCGAACGCAGACAGATCGCGCTCGACCTGCTCGGGGTTCGATTCCCTGATGGCAACGTCGAGCAGGGCTCGGGCGTACCGCGCGGCGGAGGCTCTGGACGACATCACTTCACCTGCTGGAGATACCGATCGACCAGGCGCGCCTGATCGTCGGGCGTGATGGTCTTCTTGATGCGGTCGGTCGCGAGGCCGACGGCCAGGTTCGATGCGTGCTCGACGAGCTCCCGGTGCGCGACGCGAAGCTGCAGATCGATTTCGCGGCGCGTCTGCTCCAGCAACCGTTCGCGCTCCGTGGCGGCGGCCTGCTGAATTCGGGCTTCCTCGGCGGCGATCTCTTCCTGTCCGCGCGTCTTGAGCAGCGCGATCTCGCCGGGCAACGCGGCCATCTTGCGCTCGAGCTCTGCGATCTGAGACGCCGCAGTCTTCTCCATCTCGCTGGCCGTCACAAGCTCGCGTCGGATCTGGCCGCTGCGCTCGGCGAGATACGTGGCGATCGGCTGTCGCGCGAAGTAGTAGAGCACGCCGGCCAGCACGAGAAAGTTGAACAGGCGCGCGATCGGGCCCCAGAACGATTCCGTCTCCTGCGGCTGCTCCGTCGCCTGCTCGCCTCGGGCGGCCTGATCTGCTGAAAGCGTCACGCCATGAAGTGCCGCCGCCGTGCCGGACACCGACCAGGCGGAGGACGCACAGAACGCCAGCGTGAGGAGGAGAGCGCGAGCCATTCGAGGTGTGTACGTCAGAACGTTACGATGCCTTGCGACCAAGTACGCGTTCAGTGATCTCTGCAGCCATCATGTGTGCATCCTGATCGAGACGCGCCCGCGCGGCCGCGGCCTGGGCCTGTACCTTCTGCGTGGCCTCACGGATGGCGGCTTCCGCTTCGGCGCGCGTTCGAGCCAGCAGCTCCGCGCGTCGCTCCAGCGCCCGGCGTCGCTTGTCGTCCATCTCCCGATAGATTTCCGATCGCGCCGCCTGCGTGCGCGCCTCGAACTCCGCCGCCGCGGCCTGGGCCTGCGCGCGTGCCGATTCGGCAAGCTGCCTGGCCGACTGCACCGCGCTCTTGCGCTGATCCATGACGCGCTGCAACGGACTCAGCACCAGGGCGTTGAGAATCACGCCGGTGAGCAGGACGAGGAAGATGACCCAGAAGACTGTCAGGTCCGGGAACACTCAGGCCTCCGCGGGCAAGTACAAAGTTCCTTTTTATATCAGGCCGACGGGGCGGGGGAAAGGGGAAAGTTCGAAGTTTGAAGTTCGAAGTTACCCAACGTCGGTGATTTGCTCGTAGATCCGGTTCAGTTCAGCTTCCGATCCGAAGGTGATTTCAATCGTGCCGCCCTGGGCGCGGCGAAGAATCCGGACTTTCGTTCCGAGCGCGAACCTCAGGCGATCCTCGGCCGCCCGCGTGTGGACGTCCTTCGCGGAAGGCTCGGCGTTCGGCGTGCGCGGAGGCGGCGGAGACGCAAGCCGCTTGACCAACGCCTCGGTCTCGCGCACCGACAGCGACCGGGAGATGACTTCGCGAGACGCCTGTCGCTGAAGCGCAGGGTCGGACAGTCCCAGCAGCGCGCGCGCATGACCCATCGCCAGCGCGCCCGATGCGAGATCCGCGCGCACTTCCTCGGCGAGCTTCAACAGCCGGACATAATTTGCGACCGAGCTGCGGTCCTTGCCGACGGCAGCGGCAATCTGATCGTGGGTGAGGCCGAACTCATCGGCGAGACGCTGGTAGGCAGCGGCTTCATCGATCGGATTCAGGTTTTCGCGCTGGATATTCTCGACGAGCGCGAGCTGCAACAGCTGCTGATCCGCATCGGCCGGCATGTCGCGCACGACGACCGGAACCTTCAGCAGGCCCGCGCGCTGCGCCGCGCGCCAGCGGCGCTCGCCGGCGATGATGCGGTGCAGATCGCCGATGCGCTGCACGAGAATCGGCTGAATGACGCCGTTTTCCTTGATGGATCGCGCCAGCTCGTCGAGCTTCGCCTCGTCCCCGTGCACGCGCGGCTGCTTCTCGTTCGGCGCGATGAGATCGATGTCGACCTCGATCGCGCCCTGCCGCGCCGGCTCGGGCATGTCGGGAATCAGCGCGCTCAGTCCCTTGCCGAGCGCCGATCGTCGTTCGAGCATCTCGTCCCTCCCGAAATTCAGGCTGCGTGACGCGAGAGCATTTCCTTCGCGAGCGCCATATAGGCTTCCGCGCCTCGCGATTTCGTGTCGTATAACACGCCCGGCATTCCGTGGCTTGGCGCCTCGCCGAGCCTGACGTTGCGCGGGATGATCGTGTTGAAGACCTTGTCTTTGAAAAAGTCGCGCACGTCGCGTGCGACGAGCTGGCCAAGATTCGTCCGGTCGTCGTACATCGTCAGGAGGACGCCTTCGATGTCGAGCGACGGATTGAGTCCGCCGCGCACGCGGCGCATCGTTCCGACGAGATCGGCAAGTCCTTCCAGCGCGAAGTACTCGCAGTGCAATGGAATCAACACCGCGTCGGCGGCCACGAGCGCGTTCAGCGTGAGCAGCCCGAGCGAGGGTGGGCAGTCGATGAAGATGTATTCGAAGCGCGAGCGCAATGGCTCGAGGATTCTCTGCAGGCGGCGCTCGCGATCGGGAAGCGGCACCAGCTCGATTTCTGCGCCCGTGAGATTGCGATCGGCGGGCATCAGAAACAGGTGCTCGACGCTGGTCGGCATAATGAAGGACTCCGAGGCGTTTTCGTCCATCAAGGCTTCGTAGATGGTTCCGCCTTCGGCGCGCTGGCCTTTCAGGCCTACCCCGCTCGTGAGATTTCCCTGGGGATCGGCGTCGACAAGGAGGATGGGGCGCCCTTCGAGAGCAAGCGACGTCGCGACATTGATAGCGGTCGTGGTCTTGCCCACCCCGCCTTTCTGGTTGGCGACGGCCACGATTCGTCCCCGGGCTGGTTCGGCGAGCGCAGCTTTTTCTGCCATGTGTTTTTATGTCATGCGCCCAACTATTAAGACTAATTGTGCTGTCGCATAGAGTAGTACCCAACTAATCGTATGTCAATATCTAGTTTCACGTGGAACGACGAACATAGAACGAAGCCGAACTTGAACACGAACCGAGAAGCATGACCGGCCGGTTCAGGGTTCGTGTTTCACGTGGAACGTTGGCGGCCGACCGGCCGCTTCGCGAGCACGACCAGTCGGCTGCGTAAGGATTCGAGCAAAGGATAAGTCGCCGACCAGACGAGGGGCGGCGGAATGGTTTCAGCCGGATCGGCGGCCGTGGCTCCTCGAAAGAGAAACAGCAGCCCGCCTGGTTTGATGAAGGCCTGGAGATTCGACAGGAGTCGCGGTTCGACGCGAACCGCCCGGATCGTCACGAGATCGTTGGTTTCGTGAAGTTCGGGGCGCGCCAGCAGCTCTTCGTACCTGGAAGTCGCAACGTCAGCATCACGCAATTCGAGGGTGCGAATCGCCTCGCGCAGAAATACCGCCTTCCGTGTCTTCGACTCCACCATCAGAAGACGGATTGACGGTACGGCGAGCGCCAGTGGAATCGCGGGCGATCCGCCGCCGCTTCCGATGTCGAGCATGATGGCCGCACCGGCTGGCACATATCGCGCGGCCACGAGCGGCTCGATCAGCAGGCGGTCGAGCGTTTCAGGCGCGAGCTCCGGCAGGTTGAAGCCCGTCAGGTTGATCTTGCGGTTCCAGGTTTCAAGAAGGCGGAAATAGGCCTCGAGTCGGGCGGCCATGCCGGGGACAAGCGTGACGCCTGCGCGTTTGGCGCGTCGAGCCAGCCGATCCTGAAACTCGCGGCTCGTCACGAGCCTGTCAGCGAACGCCTGTCGGCAGAATCCACCGGCAACTTGCCGAGAAACACGCCAAGCACAGCGACAGCCGCGGGTGTCACGCCGGGAATCCGCGATGCCTGACCGAGCGTCTCTGGCCGCACCTGCGAGAGCCGGTGGACCACCTCTCGCGACAGGCCCGGGACTTGTGAGAACGGAAAACCCCCGGGGATCCGCCGCCGCTCTTCATGCCTGGTTCGTTCCGCGCGAGCGGCTTCCTGCTTCAGGTAGCCGTCGTACTTCACCGTCGTTTCAACGCTTGCGACGTCGAGCTCGCGCGAGCTCTCGTCGATCGACAACGGCACGTGACCCTCGGCAACCAGCGCGTCGAGACGTACCGACGGTTGACGCAGCAGCTGCGCGGCCGAGACGCGATCGCCCGCGCTGTCGCGGACGCGCGTCCGCTGAAGGAGCGAGAGGTTCGATTGATACCTTTTTCGCCGCGCTTCGAATCGCTCCCAGCGCGTATCGTCGACCAGGCCCGCGGCGCGTCCGATTGGGGTCAGGCGTAGATCCGCGTTGTCGATCCGCAGCAGAAGACGATGTTCGGCGCGCGAGGTGAACATCCGGTACGGCTCCAGGCATCCACGTGTCACGAGATCGTCGACCAGGATGCCGATGTACGCTTCGTCTCGTCCGAAGACGACCGGCGCGTCTCCACGAACGGCCTTCGCAGCGTTGATACCCGCAACGATTCCTTGCGCGGCTGCCTCTTCATATCCCGAGGTGCCGTTGATTTGACCCGCAAGAAACAGCCCTTCCACACGATGCGATTCGAGCGTCGACTTGAGTTCCGTCGGCTGCACGAAGTCGTACTCCACTGCATAGCCGGGTCGCAGCATGACCGCGTCGGCCAGTCCGGGAAGCGCGTGTACGAGCTCCTGCTGCACTTCGCCTGGCAGCGACATCGAAAAGCCGTTCACGTAAATTTCGTCGGCGTCGAGACCTTCCGGCTCGAGATAGATCTGATGCCGCTCCCGCTCGGGGAACCGCATGATCTTGTCCTCGAGAGATGGGCAGTAGCGCGGCCCGATCCCCTTGATTTGTCCGTTGAACAACGGGCTGTGCGCGATGTTGCTTCGCACGAGATCGCGGACGCGGTCGTTGGTGTGAATCAACCAGCATCGAATCTGGTTTCGCAGAGGCTGAGTGGTCTCGAACGAGAACGGCACCGGGCTCGCGTCGCCGGGCTCCTCCGCGAACACGCCCTCGGAGACGCGCGAATCGAAATCGATGCTCTTGCGATCCAGCCGCGGCGGGGTACCCGTCTTCAACCGGCCCATCTCGAAACCGAACGATCGGATGGAATCGGAGAGATCGCGCGACGGCGGCTCGCCGTGGCGCCCGGCGGGACGCTGTTCGGGTCCAACGTGGATCAAGCCGTTGAGAAATGTGCCGGTCGTGACCACCAGCGCGTCGCATTCGTGCGCGTCACCCTCTTCCATTGCGATGCCGACGATACGGCCATTGCGGGAGAGGATGCGACCGGCCTTTCCGAGAACCCACGTGATGTTCCGCTCCTCCGACAGCGCGCCGGTGACCCACTCCGCGTACCGCTTCTTGTCTGCCTGCGCGCGGGGGGACCAGACCGCGGGACCGCGGCTTCGATTCAGCAGCTTGAACTGGATGCCGGTCGCGTCGATCGCGCGGCCCATCAGGCCGCCAAGCGCGTCGATCTCCCGCACGAGATGACCCTTCGCCGTGCCGCCGACCGCGGGGTTGCAGGGCATGTGCGCAACCGTCGCGCGGGAGAGCGTGCAGAGCCCCACGCTGCAGCCCAATCGCGCGGCCGCATGCGCCGCCTCGACGCCCGCGTGACCCGCACCGACAACGATGACATCGAAGCGCATCGCGTCCCTATTTTCCTATGCAGAATCGCTCGAAGATGTGGCGCAGCACGTCCTCGCTCGTGCGCCGCCCGACGATCTCGTCCAGCTTCGACCTCGCCGCCTGCAGATCCGTGAGAAGAAATTCCTCCGGCACGTTTCCGGCCGCGGCGCGGCGGGCGGTGTCGAGCGATGCGCGCGACTGTTCGAGCAGCGCGATGTGCCGCGCGTTTGAAATCGGCGCGGTGTCGCGAAGCCGCTCGCCTCCCGTGAGCTCGCGCGCGATGGACTGCCGCAGCGAATCGAATCCACTGCCGGTCAACGCACAGACGCGCGCGAGCGGCGCCGGCAGCTGCGACTCATCGATCCGTGGCGTGAGATCGCTCTTGTTCAACACAACGATGCGCTTCGCGCGCGTGGTGTCATCGAGAAGCCGCGCGTCTTCCTCGCCGATCGCCTCGCTTTGATCCAGGACGAGCAGAATCAGATCCGCAACTCCACGCGCGTGCGCGCCGCGTTCGACGCCTTCGCGCTCGATGATGTCGCGCGTTTCGCGCCAGCCGGCCGTATCGACGAGCGATGCCGACAGGCCTTCGATGTCGATCTCCTCGGTGACCAGGTCCCTCGTGGTGCCTGGGATCGCGGTGACGATCGCGCGCGGTGAGCCAGCTAACATGTTGAATACACTTGACTTACCGACGTTCGGTCGTCCCGCGATGACGACCGTCGCGCCGTCACGAATCATTCGTCCTCGCGCGGCATCGACGAGCAGCGAATCGATCCTCTCGATGACAACCGCTATGTCGTCCGCGGCCCGTGCCGGTTCGACGAAGTGATATCCCTCGTCCGGAAAGTCGAGCGACGCTTCGAGGCGCGCGATCAAGTCGAACAACCCGACATCGATCGCCGCGACGGCCTGCGTCAGTGTTCCCTCGAGCTGGTCAAACGCGACGCGCGCCTGCAGGGGCGTGACGGCATCAACGAGATCGGCAACGGCCTCGGATTGAATCAGGTCCCGCTTGCCGTTCAGGAACGCGCGAAGCGTGAACTCGCCTGGCTCCGCGAGGCGCGCGCCGGCGGCCATCGCGCTCCTGAGCACGGCTCGCAGCACGACCGGGCTTCCATGTGCGGTGATCTCAACGACGTGCTGGCCGGTGGATGAATGAGGAGCGGGGAAAAAGGTGGCGACGACTTCATCCACGGCGCCGGGCGAGCTGCCGCACGTCTCGTCGCGCACGCGCGTGAAGGTGGCGTGCCTGGGTTGAAGTGGATCCCTGCGCTCGAGGATCTGCGCGCTGATCCCGGGCGCGCGGGGGCCACTCAGCCTGACGACACCGAGCGCGCCGCGCCCGGGCGGCGTGGCGATCGCCACGATGGTGTCATCGGTCGCGAACATCGGTTGGTGGTTGGTGGTTGGTGGTTGGTGGTTGGTGGTTGGCGGTTGACCACGAACCACCAACCACCGACCTATTTTTTCGTCGAGATGATCACTGTTTTCATGAACGCATCGCCGATGCTTTCCGACGTCACCGACGGATCTTCCGCGATCGCCAGGTGCACGATGCGCCGTTCGTACGGATTGAGCGGTCCCATTTCCTGCGGTATCCCGCTCGATCGCGCCTTTTCCGCGATGAACCCTGCCATCTGCCGGAGCTCGGCGTCCTTGTCCTTCCGGAATCCGTTGCAGTCGATGACGATGCGGTTGTCGTCGCCGAGCTGCTTGCGAAACGCCGTCGCCACGATGTGCTGAAGCGCCTGGAGCCCTTCGCCGCCGCGGCGTACGAGCACGCCGCCCTCTTCGCCTTCGAGATTGATGCGCGTCCCGTCGGACGTCTCCTCGACGTTGACCGTGAGCGCGATGCCCATCGCGTTCACCACGTTCTGCACGAATCCGGTGATTTGCGTTGTCAAAGACATATCGCTATGAGTGCTTTTCGGCGCCAGCCGTACGGCCGGCGCCGGCGGTCTTGAGGCGTCTTTCCGCTGCTGGCCGCGCGGCGGCCTGCACAACGGGCGGACCGATGAGCCAGTTCGTGAAGTACTGCTGTCCGATTGCCCAGAGGTTGCTGACGAACCAGTAGAGGACCGTGCCCGATGCCGTGTTCAGGAAGATAAACCCGAACATGACAGGCATGAACATCATGACCTTCTGTTGCGTCGGGTCCATCGACGCAGCCGGGGTCAGCTTCTGCTGCCAGACCATCGTAATCGTGACAAGGATCGGGAGCACGTAGTACGGATCCGCCAGCGAGAGATCCCGGATCCACCATCCGAACTGGGCGCCGCGCAGCTCTATCGCCTGTCCGAGGAGCGCGTAGAACGCAAGCAGCACCGGCATCGTCAGCAGGATCGGGATGCACCCGCTCGCCGGGTTCACGCCCTTCTCGCGATACAGGTTCATGACCTCGGTGTTCATCTTCTGCCGTCCCGGATCGGTCACTTTGAGATTCGCGTAGCGGTCCTGGATCACCTTGAGCTGCGGTTGCAGCGCCTGCATGCGGCGCATCGACACGACGCTCTTGTGGCGGAGCGGGAAGATCACGATGTTGATGAGGACGGTGAGCAGGATGATCGACCAGCCCCAGTTGCCGGCGAATCCATGAATCCACTTCAGCGCGCCGAGCAGCGGCACCGCCAGCCACCCGAAGATGCCGAAGTTGACGGCGCGCACGAGCTCCGTATCGATTGATCGGAGCAGATCGAACTGCTTCGGCCCGACGAAGAAGCGGACATTCATCGGCGGCTGCGGAAATCGAACCGCTTGCGCGATCAGCTGCCGCTGCGTATTCGCGGGGCCCGGGATCGCGACGGGACGGTACTCCAACCGCGCCTGGCCGGGATTGACGAGCGCCGCCATGAAGTAGAGATCGTCGATCCCGGCGAACCGGAACTGCCCATCCAGCACGGGCTGGTCGGTGAGCTTGGTGATCGCGACCCGCTCGATCTTCCCGTCGCGGTGATAGATCGCCTCGGGCGGGAGAATGCTGCTGGGGCTGAAGAAGCCGCCGCTCGGCGCGGCCGGCGCGATGTCGCCCAAGCCTGGCCCCCACGCGATCGTCGGATTGAGCGCGCGATCGCCGGCGGTCGCGGTGGCCGAGAACACGACGATGTAGTTGCGGGGATCGAATCGAAAGTCCTTGCGGATATGAATGCCGGCTGCATCCTGGTATTCGAACGACACCGTGCGCGGCCCGTGCGTCGCGTCCACGTGACTGCCTGCGTCGCCGCTGACGCGATACAGCGCGTTGTTCATGCGCGCCGTTGTCTGATCGTCGTCAACGCGAAGCGCAAACGGAAGCGGCTCGCCGGGGGGGAGATCGCTCGCAACCAGATCAACTGGCTGACCGCGGTTGTCGCGATACTCCTTCAAGCGCCAGTGGACGAGACGTCCGCCGCGGTTCGTCAGCGCTGCTTGCACCGTCGCGGTGTCGATGGTGATCTCGCGCTCGGATGGTTCCGACACGAGCGCTTGCGGTTCGGGCGCGGCCGCGGCCGCGGGCGCCGGCGGAGCCGGCTGCGTGTTTGGATCGGTGATGCTGCCGGTGCCAGTGCCGGTGGCTGGACCTGCCGGACGCGCCGGGGTTGCCGTGGCGGCCTGCCGCGCTGACGGCGCCGGCGCGGGACGAACGAACAGCGCCTGGTACATGTAGAGCACCAGGAAAGACAGAATGATTGCTATGAAAACCCTGCGTTCCATTTAGATATTCACGGGCGCGGTACAGGATCGAAGCCGTGGCTCCCAAGCGGATGACAACGCGCAAGCCGCTTGGTTCCGAGCCACATCCCTTTAATCGCTCCGTGGACGTGAACGGCTTCGCTCATGTAGTCCGCGCACGAGGGATAGAAGCGGCAGGAGCCGGTAAACAGTGGTGAAATTAGCAGCTTATACGCTCGAAGCAGCCCCAGGACCAGCGCGGCGGCCGGAGCGGCGTGACCCGTCTCTGGCTGGTTCCCGACGGCGGTCGAGGAGGGCGGTGTAGTCGGCTTCAAGTGTCGCGAACGGTGCATCGAGCATTTCCCGGCGCGGCACGACGACGATGTCGAGGCCGCCAATGTTTTTTCGCCGCCTGAATAGCTCCCGTGCCCGCCGCTTCGCGCGGTTGCGCTCGACGGCCGATCCGAGTTTCCTGGTCGCCGCGACGCCAAACCGCGGCGTCGTCGTCCCGTTCGGCATGACGAACAGCGTCATGAACCGGCCGTGAATCTTGGAGCCGGCGTTGTAAATGCGCTCGAACTCCGGTCGGCGACGAATCCGCTCCGGCGCCGCCAGGCCCTGACCGTTCATTCGGGCTCCCGCGGAGCTTCCCAACTAGCGTTCGTCGGCGACGGTCAGGCGCTTACGACCCTTGGCGCGGCGCCGTTTGAGTACAATCCGGCCGTTTTTCGTCGACATTCGTACCCGGAAGCCATGCGTCTTCTTGCGGCGACGGGTATTGGGCTGGTAGGTCCGCTTCCCTTTCATGATGTCCTGAGCGCAGGCCGGATCAACGATCCGGAGGCACTGAAATGTGAGCGCCAGAGGAGTCCGGCGGAACTGCCAATACTAGTCGTCGCTTCAGTGGAGTGTCAACGCGCGATCGTGTTTCAGTCCCTTGTGCTACAGTCGCGGATTCGATTCGGTCGGGTTGTGGACGCCCCGTCAACAGCACCTTCGGTTTGTTCCCCAAGTTTTCCACAACTGTGGAAAACACTGTGGAAAACATGGAGCTGAGGCTGAGCCGATCCGCCCGGATCGCGATCTTACGCCGTTTTCCAGGGGGCGAAGCGCCGGAATGCCCGATTTTTCGGCCTCGGATGGCGGCGCACAGGCGCCGACAGCGGTAACACCGGCGCTCGGCTAGGCGAAAGTCCCTGGGTCCGCTGTTTTTCTGGTGATATTGAATGGATACCAGTATTTGGGACCAGATACTCGCCCGGATCGAAACCAAGGTCAACCGTCACAGCTTCTCTACCTGGTTCATGCCGACGGCGTTCGTGGCGGACGGCGGCAGCTCCATCACAGTCCGGGTCCCAAATCCGCTCTTCAAGGATTGGCTGACGAAGCACTACTCCGTAGTACTGTCCGAAGCGCTGACGGAGGTCCGGCGCGCGGAAACCGCGCTCGTGTTCGTCGCCGAGCCGGGGCCTTCCTTGGCGCCTCCATCGGAACCCGTCAAGCCGGCGGAAACGGAAGTTGAGACGAAGGACGACATCAGCCCGCCAGGACTGAACCTGCGTTACACGTTCGATACCTTCATCGTCGGACCCTCGAATCAATTTGCACATGCTGCGTGCCGCGCGGTTGCCGAAGCGCCGTCGCGTTCGTACAACCCGCTCTTCATTTACGGTGGCGTGGGCCTGGGTAAGACTCACTTGATGCATGCGATCGGGCACTACGTGCTTCAGCACGATGCCGGCCTCAAGCTCACCTACATCTCGTCCGAGCGTTTCATGAACGAGATGATCAACGCGGTCCGCTACGATCGCATTCTCGATTTCCGCGAGCGGTACCGCAGCGTCGACGTTCTGCTCGTCGACGATATTCAGTTCGTCTCGGGCAAGGAAGGCACACAAACGGAGTTCTTCCACACGTTCAACGCACTGTACGACGCGCAGAAGCAGATGGTGATCAGCAGCGACCGGCCTCCTCATGAAATTCCGGCACTCGAAGAGCGGCTGCGATCGCGGTTCGAATGGGGCTTGATTGCCGACATTCAGTTGCCCGATTTCGAGACAAAAGTCGCGATTCTCAAGCGAAAAGCAGAAACCGAAGCCGTCCCCCTTCCCGACAGCGTGGCGATGTACATCGCGGGACGCATCAAGTCGAATATCCGAGAGCTCGAGGGATCGCTGATCCGGCTGATCGCATATGCGTCGCTCACTGGTCGCGAGATTACTCTCGAACTCACGCAGGATGTTCTGAAGAACGTGATCGATCAGGACGACAAGGCAGTGACGATCGAGACGATTCAGAAGTTTGTGTCCGACCGCTACAAGTTGAAGGTCGTCGAATTGAAGTCGCGCAATAATTCAAAGTCGATCGCCATGCCGCGACAGATCGCCATGTATCTCTGCAAAAACCTGACGCATGCGTCGCTGCCCGAGATCGGAAGAAGCTTTGGGGGAAAGCACCACTCGACCGTTATTCACTCCATCAAGAAGGTCGAGGAACTGCGCAAACGGGACGGAGATTTCAACAGCCTCATGAGGAATTTCCTTGAGTCTTTTAAGTGATTCCAGAGGCGTCCACAGGCAGGCCACGGGTCTCTTGTGGATGATTTCCAGCCCGCCTGATCCCCACAGAAACCGCACCATTTCAAGGTCTCGAAACCACAGATTTATCCACACGCTAAATTATTGGTATTGAAGGACTAATAGGCACAAATCGTTCTTTGCACAGCACCTTCTTTTCTGTATAATTCTTTATCTCCTTCTGATCCTCTAATTCAGAGTTGAAGAACCTGACTGAGAGGCTCCTTCACGGCGGACACACCGCTCCGCTTCGAGGTCACCGCTTGCCTATGGAACTCGTGGTCCGTAAGAACGAGCTTCTGCGAGAACTGCAACTGTTCCAGGGCATCGTCGAGCGCAAAAACACGATTCCAATCCTGGCCAACGTGCTGATCGAAGCAAAGGGTAACGAAGTTTGCATGCTGGCGACCGATCTCGAGGTGGCGCTTCGAAGCAAGTGCGCGGCCTCCGTCGGAAAGAGTGGATCGCTGACGCTGCCGGCGAAGAAGCTGTATGAGATCTTGAAAGCGCTGCCGGAAACGGACGTGCGGATCGAAGAGGATAAGAACGGCGTGAAGGTGGCCGCCGATCGATTTGATTCACGGATGCAGACGCTGCCCCGCGAGGATTTCCCGACGCTGCCGGAAGCCGCCGGCACGATGCGCGCGGCGCTCTCGCGTGATTCACTCCGCGAGATGGTGGCGAAGACACACTTCGCTATCACCGGGGAAGATACCCGCTACTTTCTAAATGGCGCGCTGTTCGTCCTGCGATCGGATTCAATGAGTCTGGTCGCGACCGATGGCCACCGTCTGGCGCTGGTCAACGTGGCGCGCGAAGGCAGCGACGAGGCCGTGAAGGCCGGCGATGAAGTGAAAGTCATTCTACCGAAGAAGACGCTCCTGGAGCTCGGCAAGCTCCTGTCGGAGTCCGAAGGCGACATCCATTACGAGCGCGGCGAAAATCACCTGTTCTTCGACGTCGGCGGACGCATATTGATCTCGCGGATGATCGACGGACAGTTTCCGGCCTACGAGCGCGTCATCCCGACGGGCAACGACAAGGACATCGAGTTCGAGCGCGAGCGTCTCACGAACGCCGTGAAGCGCGTGGCGCTGCTCTCGAACGAGCGCTCCCGAGCGGTGAAATTTGAAATTGACAAGGGCAAGGTTGAAGTCACGTCGAGCAGCTCGGAATTCGGCGAGGCGCGCGAGCAGTTAGCCGTCGACTACCAGGGACCCGCGCTCACGATCTCGTTCAACGCGCAGTACGTCCTGGACTTCCTCAACGTCGTGGAAACCGACGTTGTCTCGCTCTCCCTCAAGGACGAAGTCAGCCAGGCCGTGATGAAGCCCGTCGGCGCACAGGGGTACGACTACACGTACGTCATCATGCCGATGAGAATCTGACGGAGAACCTTAAGGACACGCGTGGCAGATCCCGAACAGCAGCAGACCGATCAGACCGAATCGCCTCTCACCTCCGACTCTCCGGCAACCCCGGGCCCGAATGGGAACGGCTCTGTCGACGACTACGGCGCCGACAAGATCAAGGTTCTCGAAGGGCTCGAAGCGGTGCGGAAGCGGCCCGCCATGTACATCGGGTCGACGGGGGCACCAGGCCTGCACCATCTCGTCTACGAGGTCGTCGATAACTCGATCGACGAGGCGCTCGCCGGGTACTGCGATCAAATCAACGTCACGCTTCACATCGACAGCTCCGTCACCGTCGTCGACAACGGCCGCGGCATCCCGGTCGATCATCACGAGAGCGGCAAGTCGGCCGCCGAAGTCGTGCTCACCGTGCTTCACGCCGGCGGCAAGTTCGACAACGACAGCTACAAGGTGTCAGGGGGTCTCCACGGCGTCGGCGTGTCGGTGGTCAACGCGCTGTCCGAGCGGCTCGATCTCGAGATCTGGCGCAACGGGCAGGTCTATCAACAGAGCTACGAGCGCGGCGCGCCGCTCCGCGATCTCGAGGCGACCGGCACGACCCAGCGCCGGGGCACCAAGGTCACCTTCAAGCCCGACTCCCAGATCTTCGAGACGACGGAGTACAGCTTCGACACGCTGGCACAGCGGCTGCGCGAGCTCGCATTCCTGAACGGCAGCATTCTGATCACGCTCGACGACGAGCGAGACGGTAAGAGCCACAAGTTCCAGTACGACGGCGGCATCGTGTCGTTCGTCGAATATCTGAACAAGAACAAGGCGGCCGTCAACGACAAGCCGATCTTCATGAAGGGCAACAAGGACGGCATCGACGCCGAGATCGCCCTGCAGTGGAACGACGGCTACTCGGAGCTGATCTTCACCTTCGCGAACAACATCAACACGCATGAAGGCGGCACGCACCTGTCCGGGTTCCGGTCGGCGCTCACGCGAACGATCAACGCGTATGCGGCCAAGAGCAGCCTCGCGAAGGACCTCAAGGACGCGAACATCAGCGGCGACGACATCCGCGAAGGCCTCACGGGGGTCGTCAGCGTCAAGATTCCGCAGCCGCAGTTCGAAGGCCAGACGAAAACAAAGCTGGGCAACACCGAGGTGAAGGGGATCGTCGAGACGATCGTCAATGACAAGCTCGGTCAGTACCTGGAAGAGAACCCGGCCGTTGCCAGGAAGGTGATCGGAAAGGCCGTCGACGCAGCGCGCGCGCGTGAGGCGGCGCGGAAGGCGCGCGACCTCGTGCGCCGCAAGGGCGCGCTCGACGGCAGCGGTCTCCCAGGCAAGCTGGCCGACTGCCAGGAGCGAGACCCGTCGCAGTGCGAGATCTACATCGTCGAAGGCGAGTCCGCGGGCGGCTCGGCGAAGCAGGGCCGGGACCGCCGCTTCCAGGCGATCCTGCCGATCAAGGGCAAGATTCTCAACGTCGAGAAAGCGCGTTTCGACAAGATGATCGGCAGCGACGAGATCAGGACCATGATCACGGCGCTCGGCTGCGGCATAGGCATCGAAGACTTCGACATCGAGAAGCTGCGGTATCACCGCGTCATCATCATGACGGACGCCGACGTCGACGGCTCGCATATCCGGACGCTGCTCCTGACGTTCTTCTATCGCCAGATGCCGCTGTTGATCGATCGCGGGCACATCTACATCGCGCAGCCGCCGCTGTTCCGCGCCAAGCGCGGGCGGACGGACACCTACATCAAGGACGAGCGCGACCTCGAAGGATTCCTGATCCGCCGGGCCGTCGAGTCGCGGGTGGCGAAGCTCGCGGACGGCAGCGAGATCTTCGGCGAGACGCTCCAGCACCAGCTGCAGCGCATGATGGCGTATCGCAAGCTGTTGCAACACGTGACGCGCCGCGGGAACCCGCCCGAGGTCGTCTCCGCGCTCCTCGAGTTCGACGCGCGCGACAAATCGTTCTTCGACCAGCGCGACAGGCTTGACGTCATCGCCGCGCGCATGACGACGCCGACGCGGACGGTCTCGGTCAGCCGCGACGACGAGCACAATACCTTTACGCTCGACATCGAGGACCGCGCCCAGGGCTACCCGCAGACCTACCGCATTGGCGTGGACTTCGTGACCTCCGGCGAGTACCGCACCCTGCTGGCGGCGTACCGGGAAATCCAGGACACCACGTTCCCGGTCGTGGTGAAGACCGCTGCAGCGGCTGCTGACGATACGGCGTCGGAGGACGCGGCCACCGCGGCCGCGGACGAGACCGCAATCGGCGGCGCGCCGCTCGACGAGGCCACCGCGCTCGCAGCCGAGCCGAAGACGGCCGCATCAGCATCACGCTCGCGCAAGGAACCCGAGATCACGCTCGCGACCGTCGATGATTTCGTGGAGTACTTCATCGCGGCGGGAAAGAAAGGCATTGCGGTCAACCGCTACAAAGGGCTGGGCGAGATGAACCCTGACACGCTCTGGACCACGACGATGGATCCGGAGAATCGGACGCTGCTGCAGGTGCGGGCGGAAGATCACGCTGAAGCCGATCAGATGTTCACGACGCTGATGGGCGACCAGGTGGAGCCGCGCCGCAAGTTCATCGAGGACAACGCGCTCGACGTCCGCAATCTGGATGTGTAATCGCGCGGCGGGTCCGCGATGCGGAACCCGCCGCACGTACGTAGGCCGGGTGCCGCGTAGCGGACCCGGCGAGCCTGAGAGATGAATACCGCGCCAAACAAAATCCCCGTCAACATCGAAGACGAAATGAAGCGTTCGTACATGGATTACGCCATGAGCGTAATCATTGGACGAGCGCTGCCCGACATCCGCGACGGGCTGAAGCCGGCCCACCGCCGCGTCCTCTACGCGATGCGGCAGATGGGACTGGCCTCGAACCGCGCGTACCGCAAGTGCGCGAAGATCGTCGGCGAAGTCATCGGCAACTATCATCCGCACGGCGACGCGCCGGCGTACGACACGCTGGTGCGTCTTGCGCAGGACTTCAACATGCGCTACCCCCTGGTCGACGGCCAGGGGAACTTCGGATCGGTCGACGGCGACCCGCCGGCCGCATACCGGTACACCGAAGCCAGGCTCGAGGCGCTTGCCGAAGAGCTGATGGCGGATCTCGACAAGGAGACCGTCGACGTCGTCCCGAACTTCGACGAGACCACCGAAGAGCCGACCGTCCTCCCGGCGCCGTTTCCGAATCTGCTGGTCAACGGATCCGCGGGAATCGCCGTCGGCATGGCGACCAACATTCCTCCGCACAACATGCGCGAGGTCGTCAATGCCGCCATCTGGACGATTGAGAGCGCGCAATCGGACACGCCGCCCACGCTGTCGGAGAAGCAACGCAAGCTGCTCGAGCTGGTCCCGGGCCCCGACTTCCCCACCGGCGGATACATCGTCGGCCGCCAGGGCATCCAGCACGCATATCTCACGGGGCGCGGCATGGTCATCATGCGCGCGAAGACGGAGATCGAAGCCTCGAAGAAGGCCGACCGCACGTCGATCGTGGTCTCCGAAATCCCGTACCAGGTCAACAAGGCGAGGCTGATCGAACGCATTGCGGAACTGGTGCGCGAGAAGACGATCGAAGGTATCTCGGACATCCGCGATGAATCCGATCGCGACGGCATGCGCATCGTCATCGATTTGAAGCGCGGCGAGGTCGGCGACGTCATCCTCAACAACCTGTACAAGCACACGCCTCTGCAGAGCAGCTTCGGCATCATCATGCTCGCGATCATCAGCGGCCGGCCGAAGGTGCTCTCGCTCGTCGAGCTGATCGATAACTTCGTCGAGTTCCGCCGGGAAGTGGTCCGCCGCCGCACGGAGTTCGAGCTGCGGAAGGCGGAGGCGAGGCGTCACATCCTCGATGGCCTGAAGATCGCGCTCGATCATCTCGATGCCGTGATCGCGCTGATCCGGGCGGCCAGGAATCCCGGCGAGGCCCGCGACGGCCTCATGACGCAGTTCAGCCTGTCGCAGATCCAGGCGCAGGCGATCCTCGACATGCAGCTCCAGCGGCTGACCGGCCTCGAGCGGCAGAAGATTCTCGACGAGCTCGCGGAGCTGCTGAAGGTGATCGAACGCCTGCGTGCGATCCTGTCCAGCGACAAGCTGGTGATGCAGATCGTCGTCAACGAGCTGCGGAAGGTGCACGAGAAATACGGCGACGCGCGGCGCACCGAAATCCTCGCGGAGGAAGGCGAGTTCCGGATCGAGGACCTGATTGCCGAAGAAGACATGGCGATCACGGTCAGCAACACCGGTTACATCAAGCGGACCGCGATCACGAACTACCGCAACCAGCGCCGTGGCGGCAAGGGACGCATCGGCATGCGGACGCGCGAAGAGGATTTCGTGTCGCACCTCTTCGTGGCGTCGACCCACGCCTACATCATGATCTTCTCCGACCGGGGGCGCGCGTACTGGCTGAAGGTCCACGAGATTCCCGACGTCGGTCCCGACGGCCGTGGCAAGGCGATCGCCAACCTCGTGTCGATGGAAGAAGGCGAACGCATCGCCGCGCTGCTGACCGTGAAGGAATTCGAGGACGACAGGTTCATCGTCATGGGCACGCGCCGGGGCGTCATCAAAAAGACCGAGCTGAGCGCGTTCAGCAACCCGCGCGCGGGCGGCATCATCGCGATGGGTGTTGAAGACGGCGACTCGGTGATCTCGACCCAGCTCTCCGATGGCAAAGGCGAGATCTTCATCGGGACGAGGGACGGGATGTCCATTCGCTTCCCCGAAGCGGACGTCCGCTCGATGGGCCGCACCGCGTACGGTGTGCGTGGGATTTCGCTTCGCGAGAACGATGTGGTCGTAGCGATGGAAGTGCTCAGCCCGGGCGGGACAATCCTGTCCGTCACCGAGCGGGGCTACGGCAAGCGCACGGAGCTCGACGAGTACCGCGTCCAGTCGCGCGGTGGGATCGGCATCATCAATATCCAGACGTCCGGCCGCAACGGCAAGGTCGTTGGCATTGCGCAGGTCTCAGACGATGACGAGCTCATGCTGATCACGCAGCAGGGGAAGATCCTGCGGATGGCGTCGAAGGACATGCGCACGATCGGGCGCGCGACGCAGGGCGTGCGCCTGATTGACATCGAAGGCGACGACCGCGCGGTCTCGATTGCGCGTCTGGCGGAGAAGGACGAAGAGGAATAGCCGTTGAGCCGGCCGGCGCGGACGATGTGTGGGTGTGCGCTGCTTGCCGCGGCCTGCAGCTACTCGCCCGCGGAGCAGCAGGTGCTCTCGACGTTTTTCCGCGCCGCCAGACTTCACGATACGACCACACTCGCCGGCGTCTCGACCATCGATTTCGATCCGCGCACCGACGGGTCGATCCAGGAATTCACGATCGACCAGATCGGCGAGTCACAGCGTCGCGCTGGTGCAGACGGAGACATCATCACGGAATCGGTGACGATCACCGCCAAGGTCGTGTCACCGGCGGGTCAGACACGATCGCAGACGATGGTCCTGACGCTACAGCGGCGGATCGAGGAACGGTGGATGATCGTGGAGATCCATACACAAGGCTCGCCCGCGCCGGCCGGCTAAACCACCATCTCGAGCTTCGCGTACTTCGCGCGAAGGGTTTTCTGCCCGACCGTATTGAACCGCACGAGCAACTTGATGTCGTCGGCAAGCTGCTCGACCGCGAGCACGGTTCCAATCCCGAACTGAGGATGTTTCACGCGCACGCCCGGACGAAGCCCTGACGGCACCGACTGATCTTCGTCCGCGTACGAGTACTCCTGGTCCTCCTTGACCCGCCCGCGATAGCCGAAGCCCCTGCCATACGGGTTGGCGCGGAATTGAGAGAACGAGCTTTGCGGAGACAGGAACGTCGAGGGCACTTCTTCGACGAGCTCCGCGGGGATCTCCTCGATGAACCGCGAAGGATCGGTGGACTGGTATTCGCCGAAGACCCGTCGCCGCGCGGCCGATGTCAGCACGAGTCGGCGCTGTGCCCTCGTGATGCCGACGTAGCACAGTCGCCGCTCCTCTTCGAGCTCCGCTTCGTCGTCGGTGGAGCGCGAATGCGGGAAGAGGCCCTCCTCGAGCCCGGCGATCGCGACCACTGGAAACTCCAGTCCTTTGGCGCTGTGCATCGTCATCATCAACACGCGCGCGTCGCGGGCGCCGGCCTCCTCATCCACGTCGGACAGCAGCGAGAGCTGGTCGACAAAGCCGGCGAGCGATGGCTCGGGATTTCTCGTCTCGTATTCACGTGCCGCCGAGACGAGCTCGGCGAGGTTTTCAACACGGCTCTCCGCCTCCTCGCTTCGCTCCTCGCGCAGATCCCCGAGGTAGCCGCTCTGATCCAGCACCTTTCCGAGCGCAATCGACACGGACTCGCGAGCGGCCATCCCGGTCAGCGCGATGATGAGATCGCGGAATGCCGCGAGCGATGCGTTGGCGCGCGGCGCCAGCAGACGTCTGTCGATTGCATGCACCAGCCTGACCCACAGCGAGTCGTTGCTGGCGACCGGTTGCAGGCCTGCCAGCGATTCCATGACGCCCTTGCCGACGCCGCGAGCCGGCACATTGATCACGCGCCGCAGGCTCACGTTGTCGTGGGGATTGAGCACCAGCCTGAGATACGCCAGGGCGTCCTTGATCTCCTTGCGCTCGTAGAACCGGACGTTGCCGATGATCTTGTACGCGATCCCGGCCCGGCGCAGCGCGTCTTCCAACGTGCGCGACTGCGCATTCGTTCGATAGAGCACGGCGACCGTGTTCTCGATGTCGTCGTGAAGCGCCGTCTTTGACGTGCGCGCGATGAACTCGGCCTCATCGAGGTCATCACCGGCGCGGTAATACAGGATCTTGGCTCCGCCCTTTCGCTCGGTGTAGAGCCGCTTGTCCTTCCGATTCCGGTTCTGCGAGATGACCGACGAGGCAGCGTCGAGAATGACCTGGGTCGAACGGTAGTTGCGCTCCAGCTTCACGATCCGCGCCTCGGGAAAATCGTGCTCGAAGTCGAGGATGTTGCGCAGATCAGCGCCGCGCCACTTGTAGATGGATTGGTCCGGATCGCCCACCACGCAAAGGTTGCGATGTTTCGCGGCCAGCCGCTGGACCAGCAGGTACTGCGGCCGGTTCGTGTCCTGATACTCGTCGACCATCAGGAAGCGGAACTTCCCGCTGTATCGTTCGCGCACCGACTCGGATTTCTCGAACAGCTCCACCGTCTTGAGAAGCAGATCGTCGAAGTCGAGCGCGTTCGCGTCCCGCAGCGCCTGTGCGTACAGCGCGTAGAGTTTCCCGATCTGCTCGTCGCGCGGGTTCCACGAGCTCGACGTGAAGACCTCGAGCCCTTCCATCCGGTTCTTGGCGTGGCTGATCCGCGACAGGGCCAGGCGCGGCTGCAGCGCGCTGTCGTCAGCGCCAATCTGACGCAAGGCCTGTTTCATGACAGTGAGCTGGTCGGTCGAATCGTAGATGACAAAGTCGCGGGACAGGCCGATGTGCGGCGCCTCACGCCGCAGGAGCCGGGCGCAGAGCGCGTGGAACGTCGAGATCCACATCCGCCGGCAGTCGACGCCCAGCAGCGTCTCGACGCGCGTGCGCATTTCCTCCGCCGCCTTGTTCGTGAACGTGACCGCAAGTACGCGGTCCGGCTCCGAGATGCCTTCGCTGACGAGGTATGCGATGCGGTGCGCGATGACGCGCGTCTTGCCGGATCCCGCGCCGGCAAGAATCAGCAGCGGGCCGTCGGTGTGAAGAACAGCGTCCTGTTGTTCGGGATTGAGGGAGGAGAGAAGGTCCATTCAGCAAGCAGCCCGCAGCAGGCAGCGGGCAGTAAGGTACTCCTTCCGGCCGCCGGCTGCCGGCTGCCGGCTATTCAACTGTCACGCTCTTCGCGAGGTTCCTCGGCTGATCCACGTCGCATCCGCGGCGCACCGCGATGTGATACGCGAGCAGCTGAAGCGGAATCGTCATCACGACCGGCGTGAGCAGCGCCGTTGTCGGCGGCAGCGACACGACGACGTCATTCTGCGGGTCGAGCACCGCAGCCATGCGCGTGTCGCCTTCCGTGGTGAGCGCAATCACCGAACCGCCGCGCGCTTTGGCTTCCTGGACGTTCCCGATCATCTTTTCGAAGACGTGATCGTTGGGCGCGAGGGCAACGATTGGCATCTGCTCGTCGACGAGCGCGATCGGGCCGTGCTTCATTTCGCCGGCGGGATAGCCTTCGGCGTGAATGTAGGAGATTTCCTTCAGCTTCAGTGCGCCTTCGAGCGCGATCGGGTAGTTGATGCCCCGGCCCAGGAACAGGAAGTCGGTACGGTTGTAAAACCGTTCGGCCACCTTCTCCATGGCGGCGGATGCCTTGAGCGCCTGCTCGATCGTCTGCGGCATCTGGAGCAGCTCGCCGATGTGGTTGCGAATCGCCGGCGGCGCCAGCGTGCCGCGCACCTGCGCCATGTACAGCGCCAGCAGCTGCAGCGCGATGAGCTGCGACGTGAAGGCCTTGGTCGAGGCCACGCCGATCTCCGGTCCGGCATGGGTGTAGACGGTGCCTTCCGCTTCGCGCGTGGCCATGCTGCCCACCACGTTGCAGATCGCGATGCTGTGCGCGCCCTTCCGCTTGGCTTCGCGAAGCGCGGCGAGCGTATCCGCCGTTTCACCGGACTGGGTGATGACAATCGCCAGCGCGTTCGACGCGATGATGGGGTTCCGGTAGCGATACTCGGACCCGTAATCGACTTCGACGGGAATCTGCGCCAGCGCCTCGATCAGGTATTTGCCCACCAGCCCCGCGTGCCACGACGTGCCGCACGCGATGATCGTCACCTTCTGCAGCGCCTGGAACGTCGCCTCGGCAATGTTGAGGTCCTCGAGGAAGATCTGCCCGCGATCGAGCGACACGCGTCCCAGGATCGTGTCGCGCGCGGCCGTCGGCTGCTCGTAGATTTCCTTGAGCATGAAGTGCTTGTGGCCGCCCTTCTCCGCCGCGATCGGATCCCAGAGCACGCGCTGGGTGGTCTTTGAGACCGCGCGGCCCGTGTAATCGGTGAACGCGACGCCCGAGCGCGTGATGATCGCCATTTCCTCGTCGCCGAGGAACACGACGTCCCTCGTGTGCGCCAGGATGGCGGGAATATCGGATGCGACGAAGAACTCGTCCTTGCCGAGGCCGACGACAATCGGCGGGCCGTTGCGAACCGCGACGATCTTCTCGGGATCCTCCACGGACACGAGAACGATGGCGAACATCCCGCGCATGTAGGTGAGCGCCCTCCGCACCGCGTTCTCGAGGCCGTCGTCGCGCATCTCGCGCTCGACCAGGTGAGCCACGATCTCGGTGTCCGTCTCGGTCCTGAACTCGTGCCCCTGCGACTGGAGCTCTTTCTTGAGCTCGAGGTAGTTCTCGATGATGCCGTTGTGGACGACGACGATGCGCCCGGTGCAGTCGCGATGGGGATGGGCGTTTTCTTCGGTCGGCCGGCCATGCGTGGCCCAGCGCGTGTGGCCGACGCCGTACAAGCCCGTGACCGGCTCCGCGCGGATCGCGTTCTCGAGGTTGACGAGCTTGCCGGCGGACCGCCGCAGTGCGATGCCTTCCGGGCTCACCACCGCCACACCCGCGGAGTCGTAGCCGCGGTATTCCATGCGGCGCAGGCCCTCGATGAGGACCGGCACGACCGGCTTCGACCCGATGTATCCGATGATTCCGCACATACGTCAGTTCCCCGTCTCCCGCCGGTCCCGCGCCTACCTCTTGGCGGGCGTTCCCTTCTTGCCCTTCTTGCGCGCCACCCACCCTTCGATATTCGACTGCCGGCCGCGGGCGATCGCAAGGGCGCCCGCCGGCACATCCTCGGTAATCGACGATCCGGCGCCCACATACGCGCCCTTGCCCACGCGGACGGGCGCAATGAGCTGTGTGTCGCTGCCGATGAAAGCCCCGTCCTCGATGATTGTCGCGTGCTTGCGCTCTCCGTCGTAGTTGCAGGTGATGGTCCCCGCCCCGACGTTGACGTTGGCGCCTATCGTGGCATCGCCGAGGTAGGCCAGGTGGTTCGCCTTCGAGCCCGGCCCCATCGTCGTCTTCTTCAACTCCACGAAATTTCCAATTTTCGCTCCCTCCCCTACCGCCGTTTCCGGCCGAAGATGGGCAAAGGGCCCGACTGACGCGCCTTCTGCAACCCGCGCACCAATGATGAGGCAGAAGTTGTTGATCCTCACGCGATCCGCGATTTCCGAGTCGCGGATGCGGACGCTCCCCTGAATCTCGCAGGCCGACCCAATGCGCGTGTGTCCCTCGATGACCACACCCGGGTGGATCACTGTATCGGCGCCGATCTCGACGTCGGAATCGATGTAGGTCGTGGCGGGATCGACAATCGTCACGCCGGCGGCCATCAGCTCTTCATTCTTCGTCTGTCTCACGATGCTGCTCACTTCCGCGAGTTCGGTGCGGCTGTTGATGCCCCGGATTTCCTGTGCGTTCTCGACAAGCAACGTTTCGACCGGCAGCCTGCGCCGCCGGTAGATGGCAACCAGGTCGGTCAGGTAGTACTCGCCCTGCGTGTTCTGAGACGCAATTGCGCGCAGCGCGTCGAACAGCGGCGCGAGGTCGAACGCGTAGATCCCGCTGTTGATCTCTCGAATCTTGCGGACGTTTGCCGCCGCGTCCCGCTCCTCGACGATCCGCGCGATGCGCCCCTTAGTACGAACAATCCGGCCGTACCCGTACGGCCGGTCGACGACGGCCGTGACCACTGTAGCCGCGGCGCCGGCGTTCTTGTGCGTCTCGAGCAGGCGCCTCAGCGTTGACGCCTTGAGGAGCGGCACATCGCCCGAGAGGAGGATGACCGTGCCCTTGCGACCAGCCAGGTGGGACTCCGCCTGCTGGACCGCATGGGCCGTCCCCAGCTGCGGCTCCTGAAGAGCGAAGTGGAAATTTCCGCGTTCCGCAAGACGGTCGCGGATCATGTCGGCGCGGTGACCCACAATCAGCGTTGTCGTGGAGGGAAAAACCACGTCAGCCGCGCGCAGTGCGTACTCAATCATCGGCCGGCCGCCGACGCGATGAAGCACTTTCGGCAGCTGGGACTTCATTCGAGTCCCCTGCCCCGCGGCGAGGATCACGACGTGGACGTCAGCGAGGCCGGCCATTCTGTCACTCGACCAACTTTTTTACGCGCTCTACCGCCGAGTACACGTCTCTTGCGGATCTGCCATACTTTTGAGCGACTCGTAGGAGCGCTGCCCGCCGAGAAATCTCCACGTGTTTGGTTATTCGCACAAATTCTTCGGAAAGGTCCCTGTCACTAGCATCTATCACATTGATTTTAAGTGCTTTAACTATAGGACCTACGACGACAGTGAACTCGCCGCGCGGTGTTAAAAGAACCCCTGCGAGGTCACCAGAAGTCCCTCTGAGAAACTCCTGGTGCACCTTGGTGAGCTCACGGCCGAGCAGTATTGGTCGTTTGCCAAATACTAGAGCGGCCTCCAACAAGGCAGCTCGAATTCGATGCGGAGCTTCGAAGAAGGAAAACGTATGCTCGACTTTTGCGAGTTCCGAGAACCACAGTTTACGGGCCCTCGCCCTATTTGGAGCGAAGCCGTACATCGTAAAGGGAACCATCGGAAACCCCGATCCGATGAGAGCGGTGAGCGGAGCGCTGGCGCCAGGGATCGGGTCAACGCTTATACCCCTGTCGATACAGGCCTGCACCAGCTCGAGCCCCGGATCCGACACGCCGGGTGTGCCTGCGTCGGTGACCAGCGCGACCGTTTCTCCCGCCTCGAGGCGGGCGAGGAGCTGGGGAAGGCGCGCGCGCGTGTTGTGCTCGTGAAAGCTGACCGTTCGCGCCTGAATCGAGTGATGCGCCAGCAGGCGCGCAGTTCGTCTGGTGTCCTCGGCCGCGATGACATCCACTGAGCGCAGCACCCGAAGCGCGCGAAGCGTGATGTCCTCGAGATTGCCGATGGGGGTCGCGACCACGTACAACGTGCCGGACATCAGGTAGGACGGTAGATTATTGTACCATTCCGGGATGTGCGCTCCCCGATTGATGGCACTGAGCGCCAGTCATGATCACGCATGTACCCATCGGAGCCCTTTCCTCATTTTGTCGACGACTACCTCGCGTACTTGCACGAGGTATGTCCGACCCAGGCGACCCTGGACGGCAGCCACCAGCATGACGATCTCCTCGAAGACCTGAGCCGTCCCGGCGTCGATACCCACATTCGCGCGCTCTCGGGCTTCGGCCGCCGCCTCCACCAGATTGAGGCCGGCGCGCTGCCGCCAGTCGAGCGCATCGAGCATCCCATCGTCGCCGCGAACATCGACGCGCGGATGTTCGACTTCGAAGAGGTGCGCAACTGGGAGCGCAACCCGCAGCTGTACGCGGACATCATCGGCATGAGCCTCGCCGGCCAGGCGCTGTTTGCCTACGCGCCCGAAGCGGATCGCGCCCGGCGCATCGTGTCGAAGCTCCGGCAGGTGCCGCGGCTGGTCCAGTCGGCGCGCGACAACATCAAGGATTGCCCCGGCATCTTCGTCAAGACGGGCCTCGAGAGCTGGCGCGGCATTCTCAAGTTCATCGATTCCGACCTGCCCCGCGCATTCTCGGCGCTGGACGATCTGCACATCCTCGGCGATCTTGCGGACACCTCCACGGAGGCGTCGACGGCGGTGAAGTCGTACATCGAGTACCTGGAGAGCGATCTCGCGCCGCGTGCGAAAGCGTCGTTCCGGCTCGGGCGCGAGAAATTCGAGAAGAAGCTGAAGCTGGAAGAGGGCATCACGCTCTCGTCTGAGAAACTGCTGGCGATCGCGCTGCGCGAGATGCACGACGTGCAGGAGGAATTTCGGAGCGCCGCTGGACGCGTGAATGGCGGCGATCCCGCTGCCGCGTGGCGCGAGGCCAAGGAGCAGCACCCTGCACCGGGGGAAGCGGTGAAGGCCGCGCAGGCACAAGTCAGGGAGCTCGAGGAGTTTCTCCGTCGCCAGGCGATCGTCTCGATGCCGGACGCGGAGCCGGTCGTCGTGGCGCCGACGCCCGAATTCCTCCGGTGGACCTTCGCGTCGATGTGGACGCCGGGTCCGTTCGAAACGAAGCCGAGCTGCGCGTATTACTACCTGACCGACGTCGATCGAAGCTGGCCTCCCGAACGCCAGGAAGAGCACATGCGGGATTTCAATTTCCCGACGCTCTGGAACATCTCCATTCACGAGGTCTACCCGGGTCACTTCCTGCACTACCAGCATCTGCGTCAGGTCGACTCCAAGGTGCGCAAGTCGACGTTCTTTGCGCCCGCGTCGGCGATCGAAGGATGGGCGCATTACTGCGAGCAGATGATGATGGAGGCCGGCTTCCGGCGGAACGAGCCCGCGATCAGGCTCGGCCAGCTGGCGGAAGCGCTGGTCCGCCTTGCGAGGTTCGTCGTCAGCATCCGCCTGCACTGCGAGGACATGTCGGTTGAGCAGGGGATGCGCTTCTTTCGCGACGAAGCGTTTCTCGAGGAAGGCTCGGCGCGCCGGGAGGCGGAGCGCGGTACGTTCGACCCGACGTATCTCGTGTACTCGGCCGGCAAGCTGATGATGTTGAAGCTGCGCCGCGACTACAAGGACCAGCAGGGAGGCAAGTACTCGTTGCGAGCCTTTCACGACGCGGTGCTCGCCCAGGGGAGCGCGCCATTTCCGGCGCTCAGGCGGTTGCTGCTGAACGACGCGTCCGACGCGGTACTGGAGTGATTTGACGTGCCGTTGTACGAATACGAATGTGACGCGTGCGGCCGTCGATTCGAGATCATTCAGAAGTTTTCGGATCCGCCGCCCGAGACGTGCAGGCTCTGCGGAAAGGGGCCGGCGCGCCGCCTCATGTCGTCGCCCGCCATCCAGTTCAAGGGCACCGGCTTTTACATCACCGACTACACCCAGAAAGAGAAAGGGAGGTCAGACGATTCGTCGTCGAAGACTCCGGAAAACAAAGGCAGCGATGCCGCGAAAAGCGAGACGACGAAGTCCGACAGCGGCGGTTCGGGAACCACCGAGACCAGCACGAAGAGTGATACGAAGAGTGACACGGCGGGATCGTCGACGAGCTCCGCGTCGACGAGCGGTACGTCGAAGGAGTCGTCGAGCGGTACGCCGAAGGAATAGATCGGGCTACGGGCGTGAGCCGGCGCCGGCCTTCAGATCGAGCGTCTCCAGGTACCGCCGGAACGGTTCCGCGAGGTCCGGACGACGCAGCGCGAAGTACACCAGCGCCTTCAGGAATCCCAGCTTGTTTCCGGTGTCGTGGCGGACGCCGTCGATCTCGCACACGTAAATCGGCCGGGAGCGCAGCAGGTGGCGCAGCCCGTTGGTAAGCTGGATCTCGCCGGTCTGATCGCTCGCCATGGCCGACAGCGACGGGAAGATGTCCGGCGTGAGAATGTAGCGGCCGATGATGGCGAGGTTCGACGGCGCGTCCTCGCGCCGCGGCTTCTCGACGAGATCGCTGATCCGGTACACGCCTCGCCCCAGGTTGCCTGCGGATTCGTCGATCTTGACGACACCGTAGCTCGAGACGTCCTCGGCCGGCACGCGCTCCACCGCGAGCACCGGCCCGTCGACGCGCTGATACACGTCGATCAGCTGCTTCAACGCCGGCGGATTCGCGTCGATCACGTCGTCGCCGAGGATCACCGCGAAAGGTTCGTCGCCAATCAGGTTCTGCGCGACGAGCACGGCGTGCCCAAGGCCGAGCGGCTCGCCCTGGCGCACGTATGCCACGTTGATCAGCCGCGTGATCTTGCGGATCTCCTCGAGCTGCTCGGTCTTGCCGCGCTGCTCGAGATAGCTTTCGAGCTCCACGGCGACATCGAAGTGATCCTCGATGGCATTCTTGCCCCGGCCGGTGACGATGAGGATGTTGTCGACGCCGGATTGCACCGCTTCCTCGACGCCGTACTGGATGACCGGCTTGTCGACCAGCACCAGCATCTCTTTTGGCTGCGCCTTGGTTGCCGGGAGAAAGCGCGTGCCGAGGCCCGCGGCAGGGAAGACGGCCTTGCGGATCGTGCCAGCCATGCGTGCCATCGTATCGCAGGAGCGCTGTTGTAGGATGGGACCGCGGCAGCCGCCGTCACCCGATGATCGATCCCGCGCATCTTCGAGAGAACCTCGAATCCGTCCGAACCGCATTGCACAAGCGCGGCCTCGACATGACCGCCGAGCTCGAGGGCCTCGCGGCGCTGGAGTCCCGGCGCCGCCGTCTGCTGCCGGAGATCGAAGGATTGAAGCGCGAGCAGAACACCGGGGGCGACGAAGTCGCGCGCGCGCGCCGGCAGGGACTGCCGATCACGCAGATCCAGGAAGCCGGCCGCCAGCGGGCGCAGCAGATCAAGGTGATGAGCATCGAGCTCGACACGATCGAGCAACAGCGGAATCGCGGGCTGCTCACGATCCCGAACCTGCCGCACGAGAGCGTGCCGGTGGGGAAGGCCGCCGGCGACAACACGGAAGTCCGTCGCATCGGCACGCCGAAACAGTTCAGCTTCCCGCCGCAGGCACACTGGGATATCGGGCCGGCGCTCGGCGTCATCGATTTCGAGCGCGGGACGAAGATTGCGGGCGCGCGCTTCACCGTGCTCGTCGGCCAGGGCGCGCGGCTCGCGCGCGCGCTGATCAACTTCATGCTCGACCTCCACACGAAGCAGCACGGCTACACGGAGATCGAGCCGCCGTTCATGGCGAACAGCGCATCGCTCGTCGGGACGGGCAACCTGCCAAAGTTCGAAGCGGACCTGTTCAAGATCGCCGGCGACTGGGATCTGTACATGGTGCCGACCGCCGAGGTCCCGCTCACCAACATGCACCGCGGCGAGATCCTCGACGGCCGCGCGCTGCCGATCCGCTACACCGCATATACCCCGTGCTTTCGCAGCGAAGCGGGATCGTACGGCGCCGACGTGCGCGGCCTGATTCGCCAGCACCAGTTCGACAAGGTGGAACTGATGGTCTTTACGACGCCCGAGGAGTCGTACGCCGAGCTCGAGCGGCTCACGGGCAACGCGGAAGAAGTGTTGAAGCGCCTCGAGCTGCCGTACCGCACGGTGTTGCTGTGTTCCGGCGACATGGGGTTCGCGTCGGCCAAGACGTACGATATCGAGGTGTGGCTGCCGAGCCAGCAGACGTACCGGGAAATTTCGTCGTGCAGCAACACGGAGGCGTTCCAGGCACGGCGCGCGAACATCAAGTACCGGGCGGGCGGCAGCGGAAAGGCGGAATTCGTCCACACGCTGAACGGCTCCGGCCTGGCGGTCGGGCGAACGTTGATCGCGCTTCTCGAGAACTATCAGCAGGAAGACGGGTCGGTCATCGTCCCCGTGGCGCTGCGGCCATACATGGACGGTCTCGAGAGGATCACGAGACAATAGGAGGGGTCAGGGGTACCCCTGACCCCTGACCCCTGCTTGTGGAGGGATGGCCGAGTGGTTGATGGCGGCGGTCTTGAAAACCCGATCGGGCGTTCTTCGGTGGCTGATCGGTCCTACAGCTGACCTTCACGAATCGAGCCCGAGAGCGACTTCAAGAACGCGACGAACGCCTGCTTTTCTTCGGCTACGAGATGGAGTGGATGAAGCTCGGCATCGATGTGGGGGTTCGGTCGCCCGCCGCGATCGTAGAAGTCGATCACATCTTCCAATAAGGCCAGACTGCCATCGTGCATGTACGGCGCCGTGCGCGCGACCTCGCGCAGTGTCGGGGTCTTGAACGTGCCGTTGCCAGCGCCCTGGTCCGCGAAATAGCCGGCCACCTGGCCTGAGCTCGCCCGCCCTGAGCTTGCCGAAGGGGTCGGAGGGTCTCGCCACGCGACGCCGGTGTTGTGAACTTTCTCGTCGGAGAAGTTTGGCCCGACGTGACACGCCGTGCAGTTACCCTTACCCCGAAAGATCTGGAGGCCCGCCTGCTGCTCGGGGGAAAGCGCGGTGCGCTCACCGTTGACCAACCGATCGTAGGGGGAGTTGCCCGACACGATCGAGCGTACATAGCTGGCCAGCGCACGCGACAGGTCGTCGGCCGTGAGGCCGACGCGGCTCGCGGCGTCGGCGACCGGCAGGTCCATCTCACTTGGGTCTTCGATCGGTTTGAGCACCTGCTCTTCGAGCGTGGGCACGCGAGCGTCCCAGAAGAACGCGCGGCCGTAGCCGCGATTGATGATAGCCGGCGCGTTGCGGCGCCCGGTGCGGCCGAAGACGCCGACGGCAACCGCCCGGCCGTCCGACAACGCGCGCGCCGGATCGTGGCACGACGAGCAGGCAATCGTTTCGTCGCGCGAGAGGCGGCGGTCGTTGAACAACCGCTGTCCCAGTTCGATCTTTTCGACCGTGAGCGGATTCTCCTCTGGGACCGGCATGTAGAGATCCAGTCCCAGAGGAATCGCGAGCAGGGCGACCAACAGCAGCACCATTGTGTCGTTTCCCTGCGAGTCAACGCGGCGGCAGCGACAGAGAGGCGCCGCCAAGCGGCACGAGGTGCTCCATCACCCAGGTCTCGTAGTTCGCCGCACCGGCGCTAATCGCCAGGCGCCGGCCGTCTGGATGCACGCTGATGCTGTTGATGTAGATCAGGTTATTGGCCAGCCTTTGCGGTGCGCCCCCTGCGGCAGCAATTTGCCACAGCTCGCGATCGTGGTGCGTGAAGAACACGTACTTCCCATCGGCGCTCCAGGCCATTTGACGCCATTGGGAGCTCTCGGGATCCTGCAGGGTCCGGATGGTTCGTGGCTCGCCGCCGGAAGCGGGTAGGATTTGGATCGACGGAAATCGCGAGACGCTTCCGTCGTCGGCACGAAGATTCGCTTTCACGGCCAGCCATCGTCCGTCGGGAGACAGCGCAAGGCCGCAGAATCCAGAGAACCCATAAACCTCCTTTTCTTCATGAGTCTGCAGATCCAGCGCCACAATGGCGCCTCCGGAGGCTTGGGCTCCGCGACCCTCGTAGAACAACGTCTTGCCGTCCGACGCGATTGCGAAGCGGCCAACAGACCCATACACAACTGGCTCGAAGCGCCCGCCGATAAGGTCGACTCGAAACAGGCCTATACGCCCCTTGAGGTCGGTGCCTCCGGCGAAGATCGCGTGACCGTCTGGCTGCCACTGCAATCGTTGTGCGTAGCTCATCTTGAGCGGGATGCTGTGCATCTGCCCGGTCTCGAGCGTATGAATGGTTAGCGTGTTCGCGCCCTCACCGCCTCTCACAAGGGCCGACTGCACGAGATACGCGATCCGCGCACCATCGGGAGACCACACCGCCCCGAGTTTTCCTTCTTCGAATCGCCCCTTGAGCGGACTCGGCGTATCCAGAAGGTTCCCCGTCGATGGATCCAGCGTTGCGGTATACACGTCCCGCACGCCTGTGCTGAGCGCGTAGAAATAGTCGCCGGCTCTGGTGAAGTTCATCGGCAACACATGGCCTATGCCCGTCTTCAGCAGCTGGGGGTCGCCTTGCGGCCGTCCGTTCTCGACTCGAATCGCCCAGGCGCCGTTGATCCCGGCACGATCGCTCGCGAAGAGGACGCGATCGCTTCGAGGAAGCCAGCCGAGCAGGAAGTCATGGGCCGGATGTTTCATGAGCGGCACTTCGCGGCCTCCGTCCACGGCCAGTAGAAAGAGATCCCGTTCTGGCGTGTCTTCGTTCGGTGGGAAGTCGTAGGCCACGTATCGGCCGTCCGGCGAAAAAGCCATTTTCCACGGTCCGCGCCAGTCGAGCGTCTTGAGCACGCGCACCGAGCCGTCTTCCACCGACACGAGAACGAGTTGATTCGTCTTGTTTCGTGTCGAAAACGTCGCCAGGATCTGCTTCTGGTCAGGCGACCACTCGAACGGTTGCACATACTGCACTTCTTGGTTGCGGTAAAGCGTGCGCGGCTGCCCGCCATTGACGCCGATGACACGCAGCTCATAAAACCCGTCTTTGTTGGACCACGCGTAGGCGATCTGGGTGCCATCCGCCGAGATCACGGAGAACTCCGGGAACTGACCGTTCCACGATCCATTCGACGTCAGCCGATGGTTGATGCCCGCTTGGAGATCTCTGATGGCGAGATCGCCCGTCTCCCAATCGGTGAGCGACAAGTACCGGCCGTCGGGCGACACCGAATCGGCGATGTTGGTGTTTCCTGCACCGCCGCCCCAGACCTGTCGCGTCGTCGGGCCGGTGGCCTGCCGACTGCCCGGGGGCGCGAGTCCTGAGAGTCGGGTCCGGGCTTCGGCGGCGGCCTCTTTCTGATCGGCGAACTCCCGCACCACACGCTCGTAGATCTTTCGCGCCTCGGCGTCGCCGAGCTTTTGATAACACTCGGCCATGTGGACGAGTGCCGTCGCGGTTACAGCACGGTCGGCTTTGTATTTCGCCGCGATAGCGCCGTACTGCTTGATGGCGCCGTTCAGATCGCCGTCCACGGTCTCCGTCCGGATAGCCGCCTGCAGATCAATGTCCTGTTGCCGCTTCTGCTGTGCGGTCACGGCGCCCGCCAGCAGGACGGCGGTCATCACGAGTGCGGTTGCTGCTCTTCGCATGTCGCTCACCTCCATGCGGGGACTCTACCGAGTCGCTGTGTTGCGGCGTCGCCGGTACCGTGATGTTTTCATGTCGTTTTCGCGATGCGGCGGGTCCAAAAGGCCCCGCCCTACCTCCCGCAGAGGTGGGTTGCTGTCTCGCCTCATGACTCGAACCGGTACCCGATGCCTCGCACGCTGACGATGTGGCGTGGCTCGGACGGATCGGGCTCGATCTTCCGGCGCAGTTTGACCACATGCGTGTCGACGACCCTGTCGGTGACGAACACATCGTGACCCCAGACCTCGTCTACCACCTGCGCCCTCGTCAGGACGCGCCCCTGATTGTGCAGGAAGGTCTGTACCATCTTGAGCTCGATCGCGGTGAGATCCGTGCGAGCATCGCCCCGCCGCAGTTCGGCACGCGAAAAATCCACCTCGCAGTCGCCGAACCGATGGACGGGCTCGTCCTCGGACGCCGCCCTGCGGAGCAGCGCGCGGACGCGGGCACGCAGCTCCCTCGGGCTGAACGGCTTGGTGACGTAGTCGTCGGCGCCCATGTCGAGGCCCATCACCTTTTCCGCTTCCTGCGCCTTGGCGGTCAGCATGAGCACGGGCGTACGGATCTTCGCGCGCCGTAGATCGCGACAGACCTCGAAGCCGTCTTTGAGCGGCAGCATGACGTCTAGGAGGATGAGATCCCAACCCGGTTCCCGCGCACGCCGGCTCGCATCCTCGCCATCGCCGGAGACTTCGACGAAGTGGCCCTCGTCGCGAAGGTCGAGCTGGAGCCCGAGCGCGATGTCCGGTTCGTCTTCAACAATCAGGATGCGGGCCATAATCGAAACCTAGCGACCACGGTGGACACGGAGGGCGCGGAGGCTCGAGCCTGTGCGGAACAGGATTGTTCCTCTGTGTCCCCCGTGTCCTCCGTGGCAGAGAGTCTCAGTCTGCAACGTCTCCTATGGCGTCGTGGGCAAAACGATCGTGAACGTGCTGCCCTTGCCCGGCTCGCTGTCGACGTCGACGCGGCCGTGATGCCCTCTGACGATTTCGTCGACCATCGCCAGGCCGATGCCGGTGCCCTTGATACCCCGGATCCGTGCCTGCTCGCCGCGGTGGAACTTTGCGAAGATGTCCGCCCGCTCGTGAGCCGGGATGCCGATGCCGTGATCGTGCACGCTGATGAAGACCTGTCCGTTGCGGCGCTCCAGGCCGACCTCGACGGGTGATGGTTCGGGCGAGTACTTCACGGCGTTGTCCAGCAGATTTCGAACCGCCCTCGAAAGCGCCTCATCGTCGATTTCGATCTGCGCGGAGCTGTCGCCGCGGAACTCGATCTCGTGCCCGGCGGCATTCGCTTCACCGCGAAAGTCGTCGACGACACGGCGAACCAGCTCCGTGCAATCGCACGGCTCGAATCGATAACGACGCGCGCCCGCTTCCATGCGGCCGAAGTCGAGCAGCGATTCAACGAGTCGCGTGAGCCTGTCGGTGGCGCGCGACTGCGCGTCGTAGGCGACTCGGCGGCGGTCGTCATCGAGGGCCGGCTGCTCCCGCAGCATGTCGGTGAACTGGCGCAGCGCGGTCAGCGGGGTTCGAAATTCGTGCGACACCGCGGCCACGAAATCGGACTGCAGACGCGCGACGGCCAGCTCACGGCTGACGGCGCGGACGATCAGGTAGCTCGCCATCAGCGCCATGGAGACCAGCAGTGCCAATCCCGCGACGAGCAACCGGCGCCGCAGGGCGAAATCCCTGTCTTCATCCGGCGGATCGAGCGAAGCGGTCACGACGTCCCACGGCAGCGCCGACTCCACGGCATTCCGCGTCGCGTTGTGCGCGTCGCCCGTCTCCAACGTTCCGAACACGCGCCTTCCCTGGACGTCGCGGAGGCCGAACAAGATCTTCTGTTCCTTAACGACGGGCGCGATCGCCGCGAGCCACTGAGATTCGACGAATGTGGGCGTGGCAAGGAGTGCGCGGAACGACCCGTTCGACGCCTGCCAGAGTACCGCCAGCGTTTGCCCGTTGGTTTCCAGTGATTCGCGGCCAGATGAGGCGCGCGCCGCCGGGCGCGTCGAATTCCACCTGTCCCACAGCGCGCCGACCGCGTCGGCGAAGACCTCTGCTTGTCGCGGCGCCGTGGCCACGTTCCCACTCCACTTTGCCGCATCAGCCGAGTACAGCCAATAGACCGGCGCAGTCAGAGTCCACCGCCCGGAGCGAAGCTCCCGATCGAGATCGACGCCCAGGGCGCGAAGCTGCGGCACGTGTTGTTGCTCCTCCAGCAACTTACCGCGCGCGTATGTCGCGCTCAATCCAGCCGGCACGCCGCCCACGGAAACATCGTCGATCTGGGAAAGTCGAGCGTATACGGCGAGGGCTTCCTCGATATGGCCGGCGTTGTGAAGACTTCGTCCGAGACGGAGCAGGCCGCCGGCCTGGATTGCAGGATCGGGAGACCTTGCGAGTTCGCGGAATACGTTGATGGCCGCCGTCAGGTCTCGCTGACGGAACTCGAGGTCTTCACCCCGAGCGAATGTCGCCGTGGGTGCTTCCCGCGCCGGCGAGGCGAGTGGGAAGTAGGCCACGCGCTCGCGAGGAGACGCCTCAACGCCGCCGTCGTGAAACGTGACCACGACGGCGCCGTCCGGCCACTGTTCGCTGCCCGCGGCCAGGCGCTGCTCGGAGACGGCAATCGTGCGCTGGAGCGCGGCGACAACGAGGTCCGCGGCTCGCTCCACTCGCTGCTGGATCTGCTGGCGTTCGAGCACGCGGTCCTGGTCCAGAAGACGCCATCCGAGCCACAGGAGCGTCACCAGCGGCACGACGGTGACCGCGATGATCAGCGCGACGAGGCTTCGCGGCGGACGCGCCGGCCCTTTCGAGAACATATCGGTGTGGCGAAGTTTACACGCGCCGTGTGCTGTGTTCGTGCCGAGCGTGTGTCGTTTCAGTGAGAGTCTGTGCTCACGGCCTCGAACCACCGGGTTGATTTGAAGGCCCACACCCTGTTAACTTCGTTGTGTGTCTTCGTCAAGGGAGGAGGCCTCTATGCCCCACAAGCGCGCCCACATCGTCATACCCGAAGAGCTGGCTGCCGAGATCGACAAGATCGCCGGAAAGCGCGGGCGCAGCCAGTTCCTGGTCGAAGCGGCGAGTCGGGAGATCGGCCGGCAACGGATGATTCGAGCCATCGCGCGAGCTGCGGGATCATGGAAGGACGAGGACCATCCCGAGATCCGACGTGGTGCGTCCCGGCATGTGGCGAAGATGCGCCGCGAATCCGAGACTCGACTCAGCCGGCGCGCTTCGCTGAAAAAATGAACACCTACCTGCTGGACACCAGCGTCTTGATCGACCTGCTCAACGGCAAGCGGGGACGGGACGCGCTGCTTCTGCGCCTGCTGTCGGAGGGACATCTGCTGGCCTGTTGTTCGATCAATGTCACTGAAGTCTACGCGGGAATGCGGCCGGGCGAACAGGCAAAGACCGACAGCTTTATGGACAGCCTTCAATATTATCCGGTCACGAAAGCCGTTGCGAAGCATGCGGGCCAGCTCAAGTACGAGTGGGCGCGCAAAGGCATCACGCTCTCGACAGCCGACACCACGATAGCCGCGGTCGTTCTGGCCCACAAACTGGTTCTGCTCACCGACAATCTCAAACACTACCCGATGCCGGAACTTCGCGTCTTTGAAGAGCCGGAACGGAGCTGAATTCCTGACCGAGATCCCAGTCGGAATCCGGCTGCTCATCGCCGCGCGCACGCGAGCCAAAGAACGCGAGAAGATGCAGACCCTTCACGGCGCCCGCCAGCCGGGCGAGATCCGTGGCCTTCATTGGACACCCTCACCGATCGTTCCGGAGAGAGACTTCAGAAATACAACCAGGGCCTGCTGCTCATCAGCCGGGAGGTGGAGCGGGTGAATCTCGGGATCAATGTTTGGATTCGGGCGCCCGCCGTCGTCGTAGAACTCGACGACGTGTTCAAGTGTGGCGAAGCTGCCGTCGTGCATGTACGGCGCCGTGCGCGCGACCTCGCGTAGCGTCGGCGTCTTGAAGGTACCGTCGCCGGCGCCAGGGTCGGCGAAATAGCCGGCCACCTGCCCTGAGCTCGGCTGCCCTGAGCTTGCCGAAGGGGTCGGAGGGTCTCGCCACGCGACGCCCGTGTTGTGGAGGCGCTCGTCGGAGAAGTTTGGCCCGACGTGACAGGCGGTGCAGTTGCCCTTGCCGCGAAACAGCTGCAGGCCGCGTTGCTCTTCAGGGGAGAGCGCCGCACGCTCGCCGTTGACGAAGCGGTCGTATGGGGAGTCGCCCGAGAGGATCGCGCGCACGTAGCCGGCCAGTGCGCGCGACAGGTCTTCGGTCGTAAGGCCAACGCGGTTCGCGGCGTCGGCGACTGGCAAGTCCATCTCGTTCGGATCCTCGATCGGCTTGAGGACCTGCTCTTCGAGAGTGCGCACGCGGCCGTCCCAGAAAAAGGCGCGGCCGTAGCCGCGATTGATGAGCGCTGGCGCGTTGCGGCGACCTGTCCGCCCGGAGACGCCAACGGCCGTCGCGCGGCCGTCTGAGAACGCGCGATTGGGATCGTGACACGACGTGCAGGCGATCGTGCCATCGCGCGAGAGGCGGCGGTCGTTGAACAACCGCCGTCCCAGTTCGATCTTTTCGACGGTGAGCGGATTCTCCT
>JAHFUO010000038.1 GCA_023265015.1 Acidobacteriota bacterium
GCGCGGGCGCGCGGTGGGACCTATGTTCTCACACCGCGGCGCAACCCCCTATGCTAGGCTGTGAGGTCTATGGACACGAACGCGAACGACGTTCTGGACCCCGCAGCCAAGCCCGACACGCCGGTGGCGCCCCGGCCGAAAGCCCTGCCCATCGAGAGCCGGTTCTTGTTCGTCGACGTCGCCGCGATGCGCGCCAAACAGCTTCGGCGCGGCGCGCTTGTGCGGCTGGACGAGGACGAAGTCAGCGAGATTCAGCGGGTGCATCCCCACAAGGCCGAGCGCATCGCCATGGAGGAAGTCAAACACTGCCTCGTCCTGTACGACGTTCCCGCGCCTCCCAAGGCCCCGGAGCGGTGAAGCGAAGCGCGTTCCTTTTTCTCTGCGTCATCTTTGCGGCATGCGTGCTCGCGCCGGCGAGGGCGCAGCAGGCCGCGCCGTACCGAATCCTGCTCACGAATGACGATGGGGTGCGCGCGCCGGGCCTGGCGGCTCTTGCGCAGGCATTGAAGGCGCTCGGCGACGTGATCATCGTCGCGCCCTCGGACGTGCAGAACGGAAAGAGCCACGCGGTCGTCACCATCGAGCCGGTCTTTCGCGAGGATCTGACGCTGCCCGGCGGGCTCACGGCCATCGGCCTGAGCGCGACGCCGGCGACGACGATGTTCATCGCGCTCGGGAACATCGTGAACCCGAAGCCCGACCTCGTCGTGTCAGGGATCAACAACGCCTACAACCTCGGATATTCGGTGTACCGGTCGGGCACCGTGGCGGGCGCGCGCGAAGGGGCGATGCACGGGATTCCGGCAATCGCGGTGTCGCTTGCCGCGGCGGGCGCTCCGCGGGACTTCGCGTCGGCAGCGCAGCAGCTGCTGGCAGTGGCCCGACGGGTCAAGGAGCATCGTCTACCGGCGAACACATTCCTCAATGTGAACATCCCGGCCACGCCGGCGGGCGGCTACAAGGGCTACCAGGTGACGAGCCAGGCGATGATGCTCGGCGGCAACGAGACGTTTGCTGAGATGAAGCATCCGTCGGGGCGGACACTGTACTGGAGCGTGTACCGCGAAGGCGTCAACGCGCCGCAGGGGACCGACGTCTGGGCGGTGGAGAACGGCTACGTGTCGATCACGCCGATGCACGTCGGTGAATATGACGAGAAGCTCGCGGAAAGCATGCGAGGCTGGTTCAAATAGACGAGGGCGCTTTCGTGCTCCACTCGGTCACGCGCTCGTACGCGTCCCCCACGCGCAACAGCATCGCCTCGTCGAACATCCTGCCCATCAACTGAAAGCCGATCGGCAATCCATCCTGCGAGAAACCGCACGGCAGGCTGATGCCCGGAAGCCCGGCGAGGTTCGCGCTGACCGTGAAGACGTCGGCGAGATACATCTGCAGCGGATCGCCGGTCTTTTCTCCGAGCGTGAACGGCGGCGTCGGGCTCGTCGGCATCGCGACGACGTCGACGCGCTTGAACGCCTGGTCGTAGTCGCGGCGGAGCAGCGTGCGCACCTGCTGCGCTTTCAGATAAAACGCGTCGTAGTAGCCCGCGCTGAGGACGTAGGTGCCGAGCATGATGCGGCGCTTCACCTCGGGTCCGAAGCCTTCGTCGCGCGTGCGGCTGTACATCGCCTTCAGGCCTTCATCCTTCGCGGCCGGCGAGCGATACCCGTATTTCACGCCGTCGTAGCGCGCGAGGTTCGAGCTCGCCTCGGCGGTGGCGATGAGGTAGTAGACGGGGATCGCGTACTTCGCGTGCGGCAGGTCGACGTCGACCAGCGTCGCGCCGGCGTCGCGCAGCGCGTCGAGCGCGCGATCGAACGCGTGGCGCACGTCGTCGTCCACGCCTTCGGTCACGAACGCGCGCGGCACCCCGATTCGCACCCCCTTCACATCGCCGGTCAGCGACGCGGTGAAGTCCGGAACGCGTTCATCAGCGGTCGTGGCGTCGCGCGGATCCGCGCCCGCGAGCGCCGACAGCACGAGCGCCGCATCCGCGACGTTGCGCGCGAACGGTCCAATCTGATCGAGAGACGAGGCGAACGCCAGCAGGCCGTACCGCGACACGCGTCCATAGGTGGGCTTCAATCCGACGACGCCGCAGAAGGCGGCCGGCTGACGGATCGATCCGCCGGTGTCGGAGCCGAGCGCGACCGGCACGCAGCGCGCCGCCACCGCCGCGGCCGATCCGCCGCTCGATCCGCCCGGGATCCGATCGAGTGCCCACGGATTGCGCACCGGGCCGAAGGCGGAGCTCTCGCTCGACGATCCCATCGCGAACTCGTCGCAGTTGGTCTTGCCGACGATGACCGCGCCCGCCTCTTCCAGGCGGGTCACGATGGTCGCGTCGTACGGCGGCACGAAGCGCTCGAGAATCCGCGACGAGGCGGTCGTGCGCAGGCCGCGGACGTTCATGTTGTCCTTGACCGCGATTGGGACGCCGGCCAGTGGACCGAGTGGGTCGCCGGATCTGCGGCGACGGTCGATGTCATGCGCGCGACCCAGCGCGCGGTCGGCATCCACAAGGTTGAAGGCGTTGAGCGCGGGATTGACCGCCCCGATGCGATCGAGAAACACTCGGCAGACGTCGGTGGCCGACACGCGGCCGGCGGCAATCTCGTCTCGGATTGTCCGGGCGGTGCCGTCAAGCAGCGTCATCCGCCGATCACCCGGGGCACACGGAAGAGGCCGGCTTCGGGCGCCGCATCGGGCGCGTTCGCGATCGCGTCCTCGACCGGCAGCGATTGGCGAGGCTCGTCTTCACGCTCGGTGCGCTGCGCGGCGTTCACGTGCGCGGTGGCCGGAACGCCGCTCGTATCGATCGCCTGCACCTGCTCGGCATACGCGAGGATGTCGGCGAGCTGCTTGGTGAAGAGGAGCTTCTCCTCGTCGGTCAGCTCGAGCTGCGCGAGCGCGGCAATGCGCTCGACATCGGCGATCGTCAGCGCGGTCGGCATCTGTGGGATCCTATCGCTGTTTCCATGACTGACGTGAGGCCGGCGGCGGTGGCAGGGAGCTGGTATCCGCGGGACGCGGACCGCCTGGCGAAACAGGTCGACGAGTACCTCGCGGGGGCTGACCTGGCCCCGGTGCCGCCGCCACGCGCGATCATCGCGCCGCACGCGGGGCTGATGTACTCGGGCCCGGTCGCGGCATGTGCTTACAAGACCCTCACTGTGACGCGCTACGCCGCCGTCGTCCTCGTGGGACCCTCGCACTTCGTCGGCTTCGAGGGCGTGTCAGTCTGGCCGCGCGGCGTGTGGGACACGCCCTTCGGCCGGGTGCCGGTCGCCGAAGATCTGGCGGCGGAGATCGCGGCCGCCTCGCGCGATGTGATCGAGCATCCCGCGGCGCACGGGCGCGAGCACTCCCTCGAGCTGCAGCTCCCGTTCGTCGCGCATCTCCTTCCCGGCGTCCCGATCGTTCCGCTGGTGATGGGCTATCAGCATCGCGCGACCGCGTTCGAGCTTGGCGACGCGCTGGGGTCGGTCATCGCGAAGCGCGCGTCGCCCGCGCAACCGATCCTGCTGGTGGCGAGCAGCGATCTCTCGCATTATCTCGATGCCCGTACCGCGGCGGAGATGGACGCGGCGGTCCTGCGGCGTGTCGACACGCTCGATGCTGATGGCCTCATGGACACGCTGGAACAGGATCCGCACCACGCATGCGGCGGCGGGCCGATGGTCGCGGTGATGCGCGCAGCGAAGCAGGTGGGCGCGACACACGCGCGCGTGTTGCAGTACGCCGACTCCGGCGATGTGACCGGCGACAAGTCGTCAGTCGTCGGCTACATGGCTGCGGCGATCTGGTAGGGGATCGGGGATTGGGGATTGGGGATTGGGGATTAGGGATTGGGGATCGGGGATTGGGGATCGGGGATCGGGAGTCAACTTCATCGTGATTGACCGCAACGATCAACGCCGCCTGCTTGAAATCGCGCGCCGCGCGCTGGAGGCGCGCGTGCGACGCGAGCCGACGCCGGCCGTGGAGCTGTCCGGCACGTTCGCGCTTCGGCGCGGCGCATTCGTCTCGATTCATTGCCGCGGCGATCTTCGCGGATGCCTTGGCCGCTTGACGCTCGATGCGCCGCTCGGCCAGACCATCATCCACCTCGCGGGCGTCGTGGCCGACTCCGACCCGCGCTTCGATCCGGTCTCCGCCGGAGAGCTTGGCGATCTCGACATCGAGATCTCGGTGCTCACCCTCGAGCGTGAAATCACGTCAATCGACGAGATCGAGGTCGGCCGCCACGGCCTGATTGTCGAGGCTGGCGACCGCCGCGGCCTGCTCCTGCCGCAGGTGGCCACTGAGCAGGCGTGGGATCGCGAGACATTCCTCGAGCACACGTGTGTGAAAGCCGGGCTGCCGCGCGACGCATGGCAGAAGGGCGCGCGGATCCTGATCTTCGAAGCGCAGGTGTTCGGCGAGGATTAGCCCCGGAGCTCACTTGGGTTGACGTAGGGCGCGGCTTGACGCCGCGCCTGGCGGGCCGTGAAGGCCCACCCTACGATCCCTCAACTCAAGTGAGCTCCGGGGATAGAGCGCTGATGGACAACCTGTGCCACCTTCTCGTGGGCGCCGCGCTCGGTGAAGCGGGGCTGAAGCGCCGGACGCGGTTCGGCAACGCGACGCTGATGATCGCGTCGAACCTTCCCGACGTCGACGTGCTCGCCTTCGCCACGAGCACCCCATCGGTGGCGTTGCGGCGCGGCTGGACGCACGGCGTGCTCGGCCAGGCGCTGCTCCCGATTCTCCTGACGGGCGTGCTGCTGGCCGTGGCGCAGCGTCGCCGCGCACGCGACCCCTCGACTTCGCTCGGGGCAAGCCCCTCGACTTCGCTCGGGGCAAGCGTCAATCCGCCGATCCGCGCGCGCGAGCTCCTGCTCCTCTCCTACATCGGCGTGATCATCCACGTCCTCATGGACCTGCTGAACAACTACGGCGTTCGCCTGCTGATGCCCTTCGAGCGTCGCTGGTTCTACGGCGACGCGGTCTTCATCTTCGATCCCTGGCTGTGGCTCGTGCTCGGCACCGGCCTCGTCATCGCGTGGCGGAGGCATTCGCCGGCAGCGGCGCGCAGCGCGCTGGTGGTGGCGCTCGCGTACGTGCTGGCGATGGTCGTGTCGGCACGCGCGGCACGCGAGGTGATCGTCGAGCGGTGGAAGGCCGTGGATGGGCGTGCGCCGCTGGCGCTGATGGTTGGACCGGTTCCGGTGAACCCGCTGACGCGCGACGTGATCATCGATGCCGGCGACCACTACGAGACCGGCACGTTCACGTGGCAGCCGCGTCGCGTGCAGTTCGACCAGGCCACCGTGGCGAAACACGACCGCGATCCGCACGTGGCGGCCGCGCGCAACGCGCCCAACATCCGCGCGTTCCTCGTCTGGTCCCGGTTTCCGTTCTGGACGATCGAGCCGACGCCGGAAGGCACGCGCGTCACCGTTGGCGACGTACGGTTTGCCGGCCAGGGGGCCGCCGTGCGGGCCTTCACCCAGAGCACGGTCGTGCCGGATTGACGCGCTGCTGTGCCCGATAGCCGGCCGCAGGCCGCCGGCAGCGGGCAGTAAAAGAAACTGCGAGCTGCGCGCTGCAGCCTGCCTGCGACCCTCGGAGACGCCGCCTGCTTCGGATATGTGCGCGCCGTCCCGGAGCATGCGATCACTATAATTACTGCATGCGAGCAGCGATCGCCCTGACCCTGTTGTTACTCGTTGCCGTGCCGGTGCCCGCGCATGCGTGGGGACTCGAGGCGCACCGCTTCATCATGGATCGCGCGATCGCGCTGCTCCCCGCCGAGCTCCGGCCGATGTTCGAGAAGAACCGCGCGATGGTGGTCGAGCGCGCGATCGATCCCGACACGTGGAGGACGGCCGGGTTCGTCGAGGAGCCGCCGAATCATTTCATCGACATCGACTCGGAGGGCTACGGCACGTACCCGTTCGCGGGCCTGCCGCGAGAGTACACGGCCGCCGTCGCGAAGTTCGGGAAGGATCGTGTCACGCAGAACGGGACGCTGCCGTGGCGGACCGAGGAGATCTTCGGCAACCTTCGCCGCACGTTTGAAGCCTACGGCCGAGGGGACGGGTACGGCGAGTTCGACATCCCGTACTTCTCAGCGGTCCTGACGCACTACACGTCCGATGCGCACGTGCCGCTGCATGGCATCACCAACTACGACGGCCAGCTCAGTGGGCAATCGGGGGTACACAACCGCTGGGAATCCAGGATGTTCGAACGGTACCGCGATCAACTGACGATTGCGCCGAAACCGATCGAGCCGGTTCGCGACCCGCGTGCGTTCGTCTTTGACAGGGTCCTCGAGGACGCTCGGCTGACCCCGGCTCTCCTCAAGTCGGACCTCGATGCCATCGGCAACCGCGACGTCTACGACGACGCGTACTACGACGCGTTTTTTAAAGCCAACCGCGCGGTGATGGAAGACCGGCTGAACAAATCCATCGCTGCCGTCGCGGCGATGATCGCCGGCGCATGGGAAGCCGCAGGGAAGCCGGCGGTGCCAGTCAAGCTTCCCGTCACACCTCAGCGGCGACGTCGTCCGTAAGATTTCGGGGCGACCCCGATCCCCGATCCCTGATCCCCAATCCCCAATCCCCAGTCCCCAATCCCCAGTCCCCAGTCCCCAGTCCCCAATCCCCAATCCCCAATCCCCGGTCCCCGGTCCCCGGTCCCCGTCGTCCGCATGCTATCGTCGGCGTGATGGACGTCTTCGTGATTCCCATCGGGCTCGACCGCTACGAGCTCTACTGCGAGGTGTCGATTGAGGCGCCTCGCGTCGAGTCGGCCCCGAGCGGGATCATCGGACGCATCCGGCATCGGTTTGCCGTGATGCTCCACCAGGCGGAAGAGCGGCAGCGCGCCGGGGCGCCAGGGGCCTCGTCGTGGTGGGCACGCCTTCAGGAACACGCAATGGCGTGGGTGGCTGAGCGTGTGGCTGAGCAGCGCCTGCTCTGGAATCTCCGCCGCGAGTCGTCCGTCATCGCCGCGTATCCGCAGGATCTGACCTACGACCAGGCGCTCACGCTGATCCGCCGAACGCTGCAGCGGGATTACGAGCGCCATCGCGCGTGGCTCGTCGTCGACAGCCTTCTGCTGATCGCAGTGGGCGTTCTCGCGCTTCTTCCCGGTCCCAACATCGTTGCGTACTACGTGGCCTTCCGCGTGATGGGTCACTGGCTGTCGATGCGCGGCGCATGGCAGGGGCTCCATCGCATTACGTGGACGGGCCGGCCGTGCGAGCCGCTGACGGAGCTTCGCGAGGTCGCGTCGCTTGATTCCGGCGCGCGCGAAGCGCGCGTGCACGACATTGCCGCGCGGCTGCGCCTGCGGCACTTGTCGACCTTCTTCGAGCGCGTCGCGGTGCGCGCGTAGGTCCGCCACAGGCGGACGTCTGATATGCTCCGCTCATCCCACGATGAAGCTGCGCGAACTGGCTGATCGGCTCGCCTGCCGCCTCGAAGGCGACGGCGAGATCGAGATCGCGCGCGTGGCCGGCATCGAAGACGCCGGCCCGGGCGATCTCACCTTCGTCGCGAACACCAAGTACCTCGCGGCGCTGGCGACGACGCGCGCGTCGGCCGTGCTGCTGCGCGATGAGGCGCCGCCGACCGTGCTGCTGCGCGATGAGGTGCCGCCGGCCCCGCTCGCGGTGCTGCGTACGCCCGATCCCTACCTTGCGTTCGCTCGTGCCGTGGGTGTGTTCGCCCCCAGGTGGCAACCCGAGCCCGGCGTCCACGCGATGTCGGCCATCGCGCGCGACGCCCGCATCGGCGAGGGTGTGTCGATTGCCGCCTTCGTGTCCGTTGGTGAAGGCGCGGTCGTCGGCGACCGCACGATCGTGTTTCCCAATGTGACCATCGGACCGGGCGCGCGCATCGGCGCCGACTGCGTCGTGCACTCGAACGTCTCGATTCGCGAGCGCGTCATCATCGGCGATCGCGTCGTGCTCCAGAACGGCGTAGTCATCGGCGGCGACGGCTATGGATTCGTGCGGCGCAGCGACGGGACGCACGAGAAGATTCCGCAGGTCGCGACGGTCGTGATCGAAGACGACGTCGAGCTGGGCGCGAACACGACCGTGGATCGACCCGCCGTCGGGGAGACGCGCATCAAGGCAGGCGCGAAGATCGACAACCTCGTGCAGATCGCGCACGGCGTCGTCATCGGCCGCAACGCCCTGATGGCCGCGCAGGTCGGCATCGCCGGCAGCACCGAAATCGGCGACGACGTGATGTTCGGCGGGCAGGTCGGCGTCGGCGGTCACCTCGCCATCGGGCGGGGCGTCGTCGCGGTCGGCCAGTCGGGCATCACCAACTCCGTGGATGCCGGCGCGATGGTGGCCGGATACCCGGCCATCGATGCGCGCGAGTGGCGGAAGGCATCCGTGCTGTTCCGCCGCCTGCCCGAGCTGAAGCGGCGCGTCGAAGAGCTCGAGGCGCGTCTGGCGGAGCTTGCCCGCCACAGCGCGCCCGTGGCGCGCGACGGCGGGAAACAGTCTCAGTGATTCGCCGGTCCCTCCTGGCGCTCGCGCTGCTCGCGGGCGCCTCTCCCGCTCTTGCGCAGAATGCGGCTCAATTCGTCCCGCGCTACGACTTCCACATGGGCGCCGATCATCTCTCCGGCGATGATGCGAGGTTCGTGTGGGACGCGAACTTCGGCGGCGACATCGATTTCGTCGACTACGGCCGCGGCCGGATGACCTTCGCGGCCAACTATGAAGCGATGCTCGGCGAGCAGCTCCGTCGATTCGATCCGAACCAGGGAAAGTACCTTCTCGACCTGTCGATGTCGCTGCGCGGGCGCGGCGTGGAGGTGGCCGCGCTCTTCCATCACACGTCGCGCCACTTGAGCGACCGGTTCAAGCGCGATCCCGTTGACTGGAACATGTTCGGCGCGAGGATCGGACGTGATGTGCGCCGTGGCGGGATGCTGTTCCAGGCGCGCGGCGACGTGCTCGGTACGCTCCTGAAATCGAATGTCGACTACAACTGGGAAGCCAACGGCGACGTCCATGTCCGCCTGCCCGTTCGCCCGCATGTGAGCGGCATCGCCGCGGCCACGCTGAGGCTCGTGGGGGTGGACGGCACCCGCAACCGCGGGACGCAGTCCGGCGAGCGCGTGGAAGCCGGCGTGCGGCTCGAAGGAACCGCGGGCGCCATTGAACTCATCGTGGCGGGCGAGCGGCGCATCGATGCCTACCCGCTCGATTTTTCGCCGATGAGCTGGTTCAGCGCCGGTTTCCGGTTCGTGAGCCGCTGAAACCCCATATCATTAGCACGTGATTTCCCGCGTCCCTCCACTCCGCTCCGCCCTCCTCTTGCTGCTGGCCGGCACGGCCGTCGCCACCGTGGCGCCGCTCGGCGCCGCCGTGCACCCCCCGAAGCTCGAATACCAGATGACGACGCTGCCGAACGGGCTGCGCGTGATTCTCTCGGAGGATCACTCGACGCCCATCGTGCACCTCTCCATGTGGTACCACGTCGGCTCGAGGAACGAGAAGCCCGGCCGCACCGGCTTCGCGCACCTGTTCGAGCACATGATGTTCAAGGGGTCGAAAAACGTGCAGCCCGAGTCGCACACGTCGATCATCGCGAGCATCGGCGGGCGCAGCAACGCGTACACCCAGGAGGACGCCACGGTCTTCTGGGAGACGCTCCCGGAACAGTATCTGCCGCTCGCGCTGTGGCTCGAGGCCGATCGCATGGCGACGCTGCGCGTCGACCGCGACGCGTTCGAGAAGGAAGTCGAGGTCGTCAAGGAAGAACGCCGGCTCCGGGTCGAGAATCAGCCGTACGGACGCCTCAACGAGATCCTCTTCGACCAGGCGTTCACGGTGCATCCCTACAAGCACCCGACGATCGGCAGCATGAAGGATCTCGAGTCCGCCTCGCTCGACGACGTGCGTGACTTCCACAACACGTACTACGTTCCGGAAAACGCGGTGCTGACGATGGTCGGCGACTTCGATGCCGCGCAGGCGATGCAGCTCGTGACGCAGTACTTCGGCCGCGTGCCGAAAGCGGCCAAGCCGGTGCCGCACGACATTCCCAAGGAGCCGGAGCAGACCAGGGAACGCCGCGCCGTCATCGAGGAGGAATGGCCGCTCCCGGCCGTGGTCGTGGCGTATCACGTGACCTACGACGGCCACCCGGATTCGTACCCGCTCCACCTCACGTCGAAGATCCTGTTCGACGGCGAGAGCGCGCGCGTGACGCGGGATCTCGTGTATGACAAGCGCATCGCGGTGGCGGCGTTCGGCAGCGCGAACATCCTCGAGGATCCGAACCTGTTCTACGCGGTGGCGATCGTGCCGGCGAACCAGTCGCTCGAAGCGGTGGAGAAGGCGCTCCTCGCGGAGTTCGACACGCTGAAGACCGAGCCCGTGTCGGAGCACGAGCTGGAGCGCGCCAAGAACCAGTTCATGCGCGACTACATCATCGGCCGCGAGACGGATGAGCAGAAGGCGCTGCACCTGGCCCACGCCGCGGCGATCCACAGCGACATCACGCGCGCGGACGCGGAGATCGACATCTTCGAGAAGCTGACGACGGCGGATGTGCAGCGCGTCGCTCGAACCTATTTCACGCCGAACAACCGCACGGTGCTGTACATCCTGCCCAAGGGCGCCGGGCGCGGAGGGCGGCGATGAGCAAATCCCAAATCCCAAAGCCCACACCCCACACCCCACGATCCCGCGCGTCCGTCGTGCGTTGGGATTTGGCGCTTGGGATTTGGGTTTTGGGATTTGTGTTGTGCGCGCCAGGTGCGGGCGCGCAGCAGGCACGAGACTGGCCGTCGGAATCGGCGCCGCGTCCGCTCGCCGCGCACGACGTCCAGTTTCCGCCCTACGAGATTCGCACGCTGCCGAACGGCATGCAGGTCGTCGTCGTGCTGCATCATGAGCAGCCTGCGGTCAGCATCCGCCTGCTGGTGCGCGCCGGCTCGGCGCAGGATCCGATGGGCAGGGGCGGCGTCGCGAACCTGACCGCGTCTCTTCTCGATCAGGGCACCACGACGAGGAGCGCGCAGCAGATCGCCGATCAGATTGACTTCATCGGCGGCGACCTGGGCACGGGCGCCTCAACGGATCTCTCCTTCGTCAACGCCATCGTGATGAAGGATTCGTTCCAGACGGGGATGGATCTGCTGGCGGATGTCACCCGCAATCCGGCGTTCGCGCCGGAAGAGATCGAGCGGCAGAAGGATCAGATCCTCTCCGCGCTTCGCGTCAACGCGGATGATCCCAGCTACATCGCCGACGTGGTGTTCGACCGTCTCGTCTACGGCTTCCACCCGTACGGCCTGCCGGGCAGCGGCACCGAGGAATCGCTGGCCGCGCTGACGCGGGCGGATCTCCAGGCGTTTCACCAGCAGTACTTCGTGCCGAACAACGCGGTCCTCGCGATCGTCGGCGACGTGACGAGCGACGAGGCGTTCGCGGCGGCGCAGCGCGTCTTCGGCAGCTGGGCGCGCGCAACGCTGCCCGCCGTGACGCCGGCCGATCCGCCGCCGTCCGCGCGGCGCATTGTCATCATCGACAAGCCGGACGCGGTGCAGACCAGTATTCGCGTCGGGCAGCTGGCGATCCCGCGGAAGCATCCCGACTACATGGCGTGGGACCTTGCCGTCAAGATCCTCGGCGGCGAAGGCGCGAACCGGCTTCACCAGGTGCTGCGTTCGCAGTACGGCTTGACGTACGGCGCCGAGGCCGACACCGAAGCGCGGAAGGACGCCGGCGACTTCGTCGCGCAGACCGACACGCGCACCGACACCACCGCCCAGGCGCTGCGCCTGATGATCGATGAGTTCGCGCGGCTCGCGCGCGAGCGCGTCGGCCAGCGCGAGCTGTCGGACGCGCAGGCGTATCTGTCGGGCAGCTTCCCGCTGACGATCGAGACGCCCGACCAGATCGCCACGCAGGTGCTGAACGTGCTGTTCTTCGACCTGCCCATCACGGAGATCGGCACGTTCCGCGAGCGCGTGCTCGCGGTCACGCCCGACGACATTCAGCGCGTCTCGCGGCAGTACGTGAAACCCGATCGCCTGTCCATCGTGCTCGTCGGCAACGCGCGGGCGTTCGCGTCGCAGCTGATCGATCTCGGCTTCGGCGGATACGAGGTGATTCCGGTCGATCAGCTGGATCTGATGTCGGCCACGCTGAAGAAGGAGCGGAGGCGGGTCGAGGTCCCCGTCGCGCCAAGCAAGGGTCCCCGCCGCATTGGCTATACACAGACTCAGGTCAACCCGCGGCCCGCGGCTCCGAACGTTCCGAACGTTCCGAACGGTCAGAACGGCACGAACGGTCCGAACGACTTGTTGTTGAGGGTGGTCCAGGCAAAGGGCGGCCTCGACGCGCTGAAACGCGTGCGCACGGTGGTCGTGGACGCGGAGATGTCGGTGGCGACGCCGCGCGGTGCGACGCGCATCCCGACGAAGACGTACGTCGTCTATCCCGACCAGTTCCGTGTCGACGCGACGTTTGCCGGGCAGCAGAACATCCAGGCGTACAGCGGCGCGTCGGCGTGGATCAAGGATCCCGCGGGCGTGTCCGCCGCGCCTCCGGCCATGCGAAGCGACTTTGCCGCGACGGTTCGCCGCGACACGTTCCCGATGCTGATCGCCGCGGCGGAAGGCAGGCTCACGGTTCGCCAGCTTCCGGAAGAAGGGCGGGAGGGCGTCGTCTTCAAAGTGCTCGAGGTGAGCGGCGAGGGACTCGATCCCGTCCGGCTGTACATCGACAAGGACTACCGAATCGCGCGCCAGACCTATTCGACGCCCGGCCCGGACGGGCGTCCATCACACGCGGAGGAGATGTTTTCCGACTACCGGAAGGTCGACGGGATCGACGTGCCGTTCAAGGCGGCGGTTCTGCGGGATGGGAAGCAGATTCTCGATCGCACGCTGACGAACGTGACGTTGAACGGCGCCGTCGACCCCGCGTTGTTTCAGCAGCCGCTCTAAGCGCCCGCAGCGATGCGCATCATGATCTCGTGCGGCGAGCCGTCCGGCGATCTGTACGCCGGCGCGCTCGCGTCGGAGATCCTGCGGCGCGAGCCTGCGGCGGATATCGTCGGGTTGGGCGGGCAGCAGCTGGCGGCGGCCGGCGCGCACCTCATCGGCGATTTCCAGGGACTGTCGGTGACGGGGCTGACCGAGGCGCTTCGCGTGCTGCCCCGCTCGTACGCCATGCTGCGGCGCCTCGTCGGCGCAGCGCGCGCGACGCGCCCCGACATCTTCGTCGCCATCGATTTCCCCGACTTCAATTTCCGGCTGATGGCGGCGTTGCATCAGCTCGGCATTCCGATCGTTTATTACATCAGCCCGCAGCTCTGGGCCTGGCGATCCGGCCGCATGCGCACGATGAAGCGCTTTGTCGATCGCGTGCTGGTGATCTTTCCGTTCGAGGAAGCGATCTACCGGCGCGAAGGGGTGCCGGTGGAGTTCGTCGGGCATCCGCTCGTGGATCTGGTGCGCGTGACGCAGCCCCGTGCGGCGTTCCTGCGCGAGCACGGGCTCGTGGCGGATGCGCCGACTGTCGCGCTCCTTCCAGGCAGCCGGCCGAACGAGCTGAAGCGGATCATCCCGGACATGGTCGCAGCGCTGCCGCTGATTCGCGCGCGCGTGCCTGGCGTGCAGTTCGTCGTCGCCGCGGCGCCGAACCTGCCGGATTCGCTGTTTGCGCCGCTGCCCATCCTCGTCCGCGAACGCACCGACGACGTGCTGGCGGCAGCGGACGTCGTGATCACGGCGTCAGGGACCGCCACTGTGCAGGCGGCGCTGCATGAGCGGCCGATGGTGGTCGTGTATCGGCTGTCGCCGCTGACGTACCGGATCGGCAAGCCGTTCGTCCGCGTCGACACGTACGCGATGGCGAACCTGGTCGCGGGTGAGCGTGTCGTGCCGGAGCTGATTCAGGATGATTTCACGCCGCAGCGTGTGGCGGACGAGACCGTCCGCTTCCTGACCGATCGTGATCACTACGCGCGGACGCGCGACGCGTTGCGGCGGGTCCGCGAGAAGCTCGGCAAGCCGGGCGCCAGCGGCCGCGCCGCCGCCGCCGTGCTCGCCATTGCCCGTACGCAGATTTTGCGACCTTGAGTCGATCCATCACCGGGGTCTGACCCCGGTACGACTCATCACCGGGGTCTGACCCCGAAGTATGATCCGGCATATCCATGAGCAGCCGAAATACCTTCAACACGTGCACCGAGATCTGCGCCGGCGGACAAACGGTAGAGATCTATAGCCTTCCCGCCCTCGAGAAGGCGGGCTTCAGCGGCGTCTCCCGGCTGCCGTACTCGATGAAGATCCTGCTCGAGAACCTGCTGCGCCGCGAAGACGACGCCTTCGTGAAATCCGACGACGTGATGGCGGTCGCGCAGTGGAACGCGACCGCGAACATCGAGAAAGAGATCTCGTTCATGCCCGCGCGCGTCCTGCTGCAGGACTTCACGGGCGTGCCCTGTGTGGTCGACCTCGCCGCGATGCGCGACGCGATGGTCGCGCTCAATGGCGATCCCGATCGCATCAATCCGCTCCAGCCCGTCGAGCTCGTGATCGATCACTCGGTGCAGGTCGACTATTTCGCCCGCACCGACGCGTTCGCGCTCAACGCGGCGCTCGAGCTCTCGCGGAACCGCGAGCGATATGCGTTCCTTCGCTGGGGCCAGCGCGCCTTCCGCAACTTCGAGGTCGTGCCGCCCGACACCGGCATCGTGCACCAGGTCAACATCGAGCATCTTGCGCGCGTGATCTTCTCGGAGCAGGTCGACGGGAAGACCATCGCGTACCCCGACACGGTCTTCGGTACCGACTCGCACACGACAATGGTGAACGGGCTTGGCGTCGTGGGATGGGGCGTTGGAGGCATCGAGGCGGAGGCGGCGATGCTCGGGCAGCCAAGCTCGATGCTGATTCCGCAGGTGCTCGGCGTCCGTCTCACCGGCGCGCTGCCGCAAGGCACGACTGCCACGGATCTGGTGCTCACGATCACCGAGCTGCTGCGCAAGACGGGTGTCGTCGGCAAGTTCGTCGAGTTCTTCGGCGAAGGCCTCGAGCACCTGACGATCGCGGACCGCGCCACGCTCGGCAACATGTGCCCGGAGTACGGCGCGACCGTCGCGATCTTCCCGATCGACGAGATGACGCTCGATTACCTGCGGCTCACCGGTCGCGACGAGGCGCGCGTCCAGCTTGTGGATGGCTACGCCCGCGCCCAGGGACTGTTCCGCCTCGAAGGCGGACAGGACGCGGTCTACTCGGACACCGTTGAACTGAATCTGGAAACGATCGAGCCGAGCCTCGCCGGCCCGAAGCGGCCGCAGGATCGCGTGTCGCTCAAGTCGGCGAAGGCGGCATTCCGAGTCGCGTTGCCGACGATGCAGGTCGCGGGGAAGCCCGCACAGTCCGCCGACGCCGGCGGCGCGCGGCAGGCGACGGCGACGGGCGCCGTCGCGCAGTCGGGCGTCGCGCTTGCCGATCCGGCGCTCGAGGAGCTCGATCACGGTGCCGTGGTCATTGCCGCGATCACGAGCTGCACGAACACGTCGAATCCCAGCGTCATGATCGGTGCCGGGCTGCTCGCGAAGAAGGCGATCGAGCGCGGCCTGACACGCAAGCCGTGGGTGAAGAGCAGCCTTGCTCCAGGATCGAAGGTCGTCACGGAATACCTGGACGCCGCCGGACTGTCGCCGTATCTCAACCAGCTCGGATTCAACCTCGTCGGCTACGGTTGCACGACCTGCATCGGCAACAGCGGACCGCTGCCCGACGACGTGTCAGCCGTGGTGCGCGAGAAGAATCTCGTGGTGTGCTCGGTGCTCAGCGGCAACCGCAACTTCGAAGGGCGCATCCAGCAGGAGGTGCGCGCGAACTACCTGGCGTCGCCGCCGCTCGTCGTCGCATACGCGCTCGCGGGATGGATTACGAAGGACCTGACGACAGAGCCGCTCGGTGAAGACCAGTCAGGCAAGCCGGTGTTCCTGAAAGACATCTGGCCGACCGAGCAGGAGCTGCAGGAGACGATGCAGCGCGCCGTGCACGCCGAGATGTTCAGAAAGAGCTACAAGGACGTCTTCAAGGGCGACGAGCACTGGCAGAAGCTGCCGGTGCCCGAAGGCAACCGCTACTCGTGGGGCGACTCGACGTACATCCGCAAGCCGACCTTCCTCGAAGGGATGACGATGACGCCGCCGAAGCCGGCGGAGCTCACAGGCGGCCGCGTGCTTGCACTGCTGGCCGACAGTGTAACGACGGATCACATCTCGCCCGCCGGAGCGATCAAGGTCGATAGTCCCGCGGGTAGGTATCTGATCGAGCACGGCGTCAAGCCGGGCGACTTCAACTCGTACGGCGCGCGCCGCGGCAATCACGAAGTGATGGTGCGGGGCACGTTTGCCAACACCCGGCTGCGCAATCAGGTTGCGCCGGGCACCGAAGGTGGATGGACGATCTATCAGCCCGGCGGCGACGTGATGTCGATCTACGACGCCTCGGTGAAATATCGCGAGGCGGGCGTGCCGTTGCTCGTCATCGCCGGCAAGGAATACGGATCGGGCTCGTCGCGCGACTGGGCGGCCAAGGGGACATTTCTGCTCGGCGTGAAGGCGGTCGTCGCGGAGTCGTTCGAGCGCATCCACCGCAGCAACCTCGTGAACATGGGCGTGTTGCCGCTGCAGTTCAAGGCGGGGGAGGCCGCGGCCTCGCTGACGCTGACCGGCACCGAGGAATATAGCCTCCTCGGTACGGGCGAAGGCCTGAAGGCGCGCGGCGACGTGCGCGTCCAGGCGAGGTCGTCCGACGGCAAGGTGCGCGAGTTCACGGTGACGGCGCGGATCGACACGCCCGAGGAGCTGATCGCATTCCGCCACGGCGGGATCCTGCCGTACGTGGTGCGGCAACTCGTCTCTCGATCGTAAGGGCCGGCTTCAGCCGGCCAGTGAGATGCTGACGTCAGACGCGATCAAGCGCAAAGCGATCGAGCTTGGGTTTGATCTGTGCGGCATCTCGCCCGTCGACAATTTTCCGGAGCTGACATTCCTCGACGAATGGCTCGCGCGCGGCTACGCCGGCGAAATGGCCTACATGTCGCGCTCGGCCGAGCGCCGCGCCGACGTGCGCGCCGTCGTTCCCGGCGCGCGCAGCGTCATCGTGACCGGTACTCTGTACAACGCGGGGTCAGACCCTGGTGATGGGGCGACTCAAGGCCTTGAGTCGCCCCGTCACCAGGGTCTGACCCCGGCAACAGCCATCATCGCGCGCTACGCCTGGGGCGATGACTACCACGACGTCCTGAAGTCGCGGCTCGATGCGCTGCTCGCGTGGATGCGCCAGGAGTCTCCCGACGCGTTCGACGCGCGCGCGTACGTGGACACGGGGCCGGTCCAGGAACGTGTCTACGCGCAATACGCAGGCCTCGGATGGATCGGCAAGAACACCTGCCTGATCAACGCGGAGCATGGATCGTGGCTGTTTCTCGCCGAGATCATCTGCACGCTCCCGCTCGAGCCGGACACGCAGGGGCTCGAGCAATGCGGCACCTGCCGGCGCTGTCTCGACGCCTGCCCGACCGGCGCGCTGGTCGAGCCAGGCGTGCTCGACTCGACGCACTGCCTCTCGTACCTGACGATCGAGTTGCGCACCGGCATCCCGGAGGAGCATCGCGCCGCGCTCGGCACGCGCGTCTACGGCTGCGACGTCTGCCAGGACGTCTGTCCGTACAACCAGCCATCGTCCCACTCCGCTGATGCCGCGTGGCAACCCCGGCGCGGCCTCGATCTGCCGCGGCTCGTCGAGCTGTGGCAGCGCCCAGACACCGATCTGCGCGCGCTGACCGAGGGCAGCGCGATGACGCGCGCGAAGCTGACCGGTTTGCGGCGCAACCTCGCGGTCGCGATCGGCAACAGCGGGGATCCGGATGCCCTCGCCGCTCTACGGGAGCCGCGCACCGACCAGCCGTCCGCCGCCGATCCGATGGTCGTCGAGCATGTACAGTGGGCGCTAGGGCCTGCCGCGCCGAAGCCCTTCGGGGCGAAGGCGGGCTAAGATTCGCTCATGGCGGACGCCGCTCCCATCCTTCTCCTCTCGATGCCGCAGATGGCCGATCCGAACTTCGTAAAGACGGTCGTCCTGCTGTGCGACTACACCGACGAGGGCGCTTTCGGCCTCGTCGTCAACCGGCAGATGGACGAGCCCGCGTGGACCCTCGTGAAGACGGAGCCGCCGGTGCGCGTCGATCCTGACCTGCGGCTCTGGATCGGCGGACCTGTCGATCCGCGGCGCACGTGGGTGTTGATGTCGGAAGCGCAGGGGCCCGACGATGAGCAACGCGAGATCTGCCCGGGTGTGCTCCTGTCGGTTTCGCGGGAGCTCACGCTGGAGCTGCTGCAGGCGCCGCCGTCGAGCCGCTCGCGCGTCGTGATCGGGTACGCGGGGTGGGCACCGGGACAGCTCGATCGCGAGATCGCCCAGTCGGCGTGGCTCACGATGGACGTGGATCCGAAGTTGATCTTCGGCGTGCCGCCGGACCAGATGTGGGAAGCCGCGATTCGCCGCCTTGGCGCCGATCCCTCGGCGCTGCAGACGAGCAGCGGGGTTCATTGAATCAGCCGCGAAAACACGAAGGTCGCGAAGTTCACAGTTGCATTTTCATGATGTGGTGTATGAGAAAGCTTGCCATGGCATCGATCGTCGCATCGACCCTCGCCGCCGGCCTCGGCGTCCGCGCGCAGGAAAGCAGCGTGCCCACCCTGCAGCAGCTCAAGACCATGACCGCGCGTTTTGCGCCGGTCGATCTCACCGCCGACGTCTCGTCGTTGCCCGCGAACGAGCGGCAAGCACTGGCGAAGCTCGTCGAAGCCGCCAGGGTCATGGACACGTTGTTCCTCCGGCAGGTCTGGGAGGGCAACGAGACGATGCTGCTCGATCTCGTGCAGGACACCTCAGAGCTCGGGCGCGCGCGGCTGCACTACTTCCTGATCAACAAGGGACCGTGGTCGCGGCTCGATGAGAACGCCGCGTTCATTCCAGGCGCGCCGAAGAAACCGGCGCAGGCCAACTTCTATGCTGCCGGCGCGACGAAGGACGAGGTGGACAAGTGGACCTCCGATCTCGCCGGGCCGCAGCGGGCGTTCGCGTCTGGCTTCTTCACCACGATCAGGAGAAACCCTGAAGGGAAGCTCGTCGCGGTGCCGTACAGCTTCGAGTACCAGGGTGAGCTGGCGCATACGGCGGCGCTGCTGCGCGAAGCCGCGGCGCTCACGAGCCAGCCGACGCTCAAGACGTTTCTCGAGAAGCGCGCACAAGCCTTCATCACGAACGATTACTACGACAGCGACGTCGCGTGGATGGAGCTCGACTCCAGCATCGAGCCGACCATCGGCCCGTACGAGGTGTACGAAGACGAGTGGTTCAACAACAAGGCCGCATTCGAGGCATTCATCACGGTTCGCGACGCCGTGGAGACGAACAAGCTGACGCGCTTCGGCTCGGAGCTCCAGGAGATCGAGAACAACCTCCCGATCGATCCGAAGTACCGCAATGCGAAGCTTGGCGCCCTGGCGCCGATCCGCGTCGTCAACACGATCTTCTCGGCGGGAGACGGCAACCGCGCCGTGCAGACTGCCGCCTACAACCTGCCGAACGACGAGCGCATCGTCTCTGAGAAGGGTACGAAGCGCGTGATGCTGAAGAACAACCAGGAAGCCAAGTTCAAGGTGGTCCTGGTGCCGATCGCCAAGGTCGCGCTCGCGCCGAGGGACCAGGCGAACGTCGACTTCGACGCGTTCTTCACGCACATCCTGATGCACGAGCTGATGCACGGCCTCGGGCCGCACAACATCGTCGCGGGCGAGCGGCCGACGACGGTCCGGCAGGAGCTGAAGGAGATCTACAGCACGATCGAAGAGGCGAAGGCGGACATCTCGGGACTCTTCGCGCTGCAGTTCCTCGTCGACCACGGGAAGCTCGACAAGAAGTTCGAGCAGACGATGTACACGACGTACCTGGCGTCCATGTTCCGCTCGATCCGCTTCGGCCTGAACGAGGCGCACGGCCGCGGCGTCGCCATCCAGCTCAATTACTTCCTCGACAACGGCGGCGTGACCGTCGCGCCGGACGGCACCTTCGCGGCGAATCCCGCGCGCATCAGGCAGAACGTCATCGACCTCACGCGTGACCTCATGACGATGGAGGCCACCGGCGCGTATGTCGACGCGAAGCTGATGCTGGAGAAGATGGCGGTGGTGCGGCCGCCGGTTCAGCGTGTGTTCGATCGCCTCGCCGGCGTGCCGATCGACATCGAGCCGCGGTTCGTCACCGCGCAGACCTTGGCGGCCCGTTAAGGCCCGCCCTACGCCGGCTTGCGGGCGCGGACGAACGCGCTGGTCACCTTTCCTTCGACGAGCGGCGCCACGGCATCGACATCGAGCCCGGACGACGTGAGAAACGCGCGTGCGTCCTCGACCTCATAGACGCGGGTCACCTCGACATCGACGTCCGTGAACCCCGCGGCCGTCAGCTTGTTCCGGTACTCGTTCTCGGTGAGCGCGCCGGCGACGCATCCAACCCACAACTCCATCGAGCGGCGCACCGCCTGCGGAATCTCGCCGCGCACGACGACGTCCGAGACGGCGACGCGTCCGCCTGGTTTCAGCACGCGGAATGCCTCGCGCAGGACGCGATCCTTGTCGCCCGACAGATTGATAACGCAGTTCGAAATGATGACGTCCACGGCGTTATCGGGCAGCGGCATCTGTTCGATCTGTCCTTTGAGAAACTCCACGTTGGTCACACCGGACTTGCGCTTGTTCTCTTCGGCAAGCGCCAGCATCTCGTCGGTCATGTCGAGCCCGTACGCCTTGCCTGACGGTCCAACGCGGCGCGCGCTCAGGATGACGTCGATGCCGCCGCCGCTTCCGAGATCGAGCACGGTCTCGCCGGGGTTCAGCTGCGCGAGCGCGGTGGGGTTGCCGCAGCCAAGAGACGCCTTCAACGCCGTGTCCGGCACCTCTCCGGCCTCCGCGTCGCCGTAGAGATTGGATGTGATCGGATCGCAGCAGACGTCAGCGCCCGTGCCGCATCCGCATGTCGCGGCGCCCCCCGACGCGACCCGGCGCGCGGCCGCTGCGTATCTTTCGCGAACGGTATCGGTGATGTGGTCCATGGACGAGCCTTTCAACGCTTGACGAACGTGAGACGGGCCGGGCTGATGGCACGGCTCCGCGTGCAGCACTCGGCAAACAGGAAATGAAGGAGATCCTCGAGCGCATCGGTGTTCGCGGTGTACCAGAGGAAGGTCCCGTCCCGCCGGACGTTCACCACCCCTTCGCGCTTCAGCCGATCCAGGTGGTGGGACAGCGTTGAGGCGGTGATATCGAGCTCGGCGCCGATATCGCCGGCGATCAGGCCTTCCGGGTGCGACTCCAGCAGGAGGCGGACGATGCGGAGCCGGGGCTCGGCGCCCATGGCGCCCAGCATGTCCGCGAATCTGGTAACGTCTTCGTTTGTTGCGGGCTTCACACGGGCGATCATACTGTACTTCCACAAATATCGAAATATGAACATGAAGCGCCTGATCGCGGTCCTCACGCCGGTCCACCGGTACCTCGGGCTCGTGTTCTGCCTGATTTTCGTCGCCTGGTTCGCGTCGGGCCTGGTGATGATCTACGCCCGGATGCCGGCGTACACCGGCAGCGAGCGCGTGGCGCGGCTGAAGCCGCTCGATCCCGCAGCCGTCCGCCTGTCGCCGGCTGAGGCCGTCGCGCGCGCGGATATCGGCTCATCAAGGCCAGGCCGGATCACGTTGACGACGTACCGGTCCCGGCCGGTGTACCGGTTCCGGATCGGCCCCGACGCGGTGACGGTGTTTGCGGACGATGGCAGCGTTCTCGAGCCGGTGAAAGCCGACGAAGCGCTTGCGATCGTTCGCGACGCGTTCCCGGACCATGCCGGCAGCGCGCGCGTGCGCGACACGTTGACGCGTCCCGATCAATGGACGATCGAAGCGCCGTTTGGCTCGACCGGCCCGCTTCACGTCATCGCGCTCGGCGATCCGGCGGCCACCGACCTGTACGTCGCGAGCAACACGGGCGGGATCGTGCTCGAGACCGATCGCGCGAGCCGCTTCTGGGGATACGCGGGACCGGTCATGCACTGGTTCTACTTCAGGCCGCTCCGCGTCAACGGCCCACTCTGGGCGAACGTGATCATTTACGGCTCGCTTGCCGGCTGCGTGTTGTGCCTGCTCGGGCTGACCGTCGGCATCTACCGCTATTCGCTTGCGCGGTACCGCCAGGGGATTTCAGCAACACCGTACAGCGGATGGCTGCGCTGGCATCACTACGCCGGTCTGATCTTCGGCGTCATCACGCTCACGTGGGTGTTCAGCGGGATGCTCTCCATGGAGCCGTGGGGATTGAGCTACGCCAACGACCCCGGCGTCGACCAGGTGGTGGCGATTCGCGGCGACGGTGTGGACGCCGCGCGGTTCGTCGTGTCTCCCGCGCGCGCGCTCGATGCCTTGCGCACGTGGGGGCCGGCTGCCTCGTCCGACGTAGCTCGCGTAGCGAAGTCGGGAGCCGGCCCTTCTGTGCCGAAGGAGCTCGACCTGATTCAGTTCATGGGCGCGCCGTTCTATCGCGCCGAGGATCCGCTGCGCGGTACGGTGCTCGTGACGGCCGACCACGGGCCCGCGATCCAGGCGGGCTTCACGCAGCCTGAGCTCCTGGCCGCCGCGCGCGCCGCCATGCCGGGCAAGCAGCCCGGAGAGATCACGTGGTTGACCGGATACGACGGCTATTACTACGACCGATCCGGCGGCAGGCCGTTACCCGTGCTGCGCGTCAAATACGGTGACGAATCGGCAAGCTGGCTCTACCTCGACGCTCACGACGGCGGGCTCGTGCAGCGCGAAACGTCGCGGAGCCGTCTCTTCCGGTGGCTGTACTACGGCCTGCACGACCTGGATCTTCCGCGTCTCTACCAGGCCGGCTGGATCTGGTACGCCGTGATTGTCGGGCTGTGCGGGGGCGGGTTGCTGCTCAGCATGACGTCGGTCATCGTTGGCTGGCGGTGGCTCCGGCGATAGCCGTGCAGGGCGGGCCTTTACGGCCCGCCATACGGCCCGCCACGCTCTTGCGGACGATCACCGCGGTTATTAGAATGCGCGCTGTACGAGGTTCGGAATCGAGGGAGGTCTGGGTGATGGTCATGCGCCGTGTGCTCCTGATGCTCACGCTTGTGGTCGGCGCACTCTGGCTCGCACCGGCGGCGGTCGCCCAGAACCGCGCCGGCGACATTGGTGCGGGGCCGATCGAAGGAACCTGGACGGTCACGGGCTCCGAGCGCGAAGGCAATCCCTGGCGTGAGATTGGCGGCGCCACCATGACCATCATGGCCCAGCAGTTCACCCTGCAGTTCAG
>JAHFUO010000039.1 GCA_023265015.1 Acidobacteriota bacterium
ATGGGACGATTCTAACCACGAAGATCACGAATAACGCGAAGGTCACGAAACTTTAAATTCCCACCGATCACCCTTGCGACTGACTTTTCCTTCACGTTCGAGCTTGATGAGGTGCGCGAGGACGCTCTCGCGCGCCATCGGAACGAGCGGCGGCGACACGGGGGTGTAGATTCGCGACACGATCGCGTCGACCTCCGTGACGCCGTCCCGCATGGCCGCCACGATCTGCCGCTCGCGGTCGCGCCGGTGCGCCATGTACTCGCGCAGCAGCTCCACCGGCTGCTCGATGATCGGGCCGTGCGCCGGGAGCATCTGCTTCGGGCTCAGCGCGATCACGCGCGCCAGCGATGCGAGGTACTCCGACACGTCGCCGCCATGGCTCGCCGGAATGACGACGGTCGATCCCTTCCACGCGAGATCGCCGCAGAACAGCAGGCGCTCTTCCTGGTCCCAGAAGCACAGGTGATCCGGCGAGTGACCGGGCGTGTGAATCGCGGCGAGAAACGAGTCCCCGGCGGCGATCACGTCGTCGTCTCTCAGCGGCTCCCATCGCACGCGCCACGCGGCGTCGTGCTCCGGCCACGGCATCTTGAGGAATCGCACGTGCGGCATCCGCTGCGCGATCGCGGCGGCGCCCGACGCGTGGTCGATGTGGCTGTGCGTCACGAGAACCTGCGCAAGGCGCGAGCCGGCGAGCGCCTGCTCCAGCGCGTCGAGATGCTGCGGCTCGCCCGTGCCCGCATCGATCAGCGTCGGTACTCGACCGGGGATCAACCACGTGGTGTTGCCGGACCCGGTCATCGGCCCCGGGTTCGAGCCATGAACGGCGGCCGCGATCACGCAACCCTCTTGCGGCCGGCGACGAGCGAGAGCACGACGTAATAGGCGGGAAAGATGAGCGACGCTCGAAAGAGCATCGGCGACACCACCGGAAGCTGCCAGAGCATCGCCAGCACCACGACGCCCCATGCGACGCCGAGCGCGATCGTGGCTGAGCGCCAGACCGGCGTGCGTGTCGGGTAGACGTATCGGATCGGCACGAACACGAGCAGCGCGAGCGCCAGCAGGACGATCGCGTTGAGCTGCGCCGGCAGCCGCGCCACGTAAAGGTAGAACACCACGATGTTCCAGTAGGACGGAAAGCCCGTGAAGAAATGATCGCTGGTCTTCGCATCGTCTCGACTGAACCCGTAGGCGCTCGAGAGCAGCATCGCGCCCGTCACCGGGAGCGTCCACGCATCGGGCACGAGCAGCGAGCGCCACACGAACACCGCCGGCACGAACACGTAGGTCAGGTAGTCGACGATGTCGTCGAGCTTCGCGCCGTTGAACCAGGGAAGGCGATCGGAGACGCGCGCGGCGCGGGCGAAGACGCCGTCGGTGGCGTCGACGATGGTGGCGGCCGCGAGCCAGAAGAACGCGTCGCGGAAGCGATACCCGACGATCGCGCGGGTGGCGAGAAACGCGAGCACCGCGCTGCTCGCGGTATAGAGGTGAACGAGCCAGGCGAGGATGACGGCGTGCAAGTGGAAAAGTGGAAAGTGTGGACCGTAGCGCGGGCCTTTACGGCCCGCCTTCCTTACAAGCGTCTTACGACCGCCGGGAAATCGCGCCACACGGGAACGCCGCAGAAATGCGATCCCTCGGTGCAGCGCGGCGAAATCAAGCCGTTGCGGACGACGCACGGCGGGCCGATGTGCCGTCCGATCCGTGGATGCACGGCTCGCACCTGCTCGATCTCGTCCATCGACGCCAGGAAGATCTCTTCCTGCGCGTTGAAGCAGGTGCGCAGCGTCCACTTGTGCAGCAGCGCCAGGAGCGACCCGGACTCCACGAAGCGGAGCGTCTTCGCGTTCGGCAGGACGTACAGCGCGAACTCGAGCGGCACACCCAGCTCCAGCAACCGGTTCTTCGCGGCCCAGGCCTCGCGCATCGCGCAGTCATACACCGCCCGCGCCCGCGGGTTCGATGCGATGAGCCGCGGCGTGATGTAGTCGGGCGCCGTCGTGTCGGCAAACGTCATCAGCGGACGCGACGCCGGCACCATGCGGTGACGCTGATCCTGCGAGTCCGCGGTGTGGCTCAACCGCTTCTCGAACACATAGGTCGCGTGATGCAGCGCGCGCATCAGAGGCGAGTGATGCGAGACGTCGAGCACGTCGAGACGATAGCGGTTCCGCGCCGGGTTCATCACCCGGTCCAGCGCCTCGTCATCGCTCATGTCGTCGAGCGTGAGGCCGAACACCGACCGCACCGATTCGGCGACGATCTCTTCCGCCTCCGGCGACGTGTCGCGCAGCCGCGACCATCGGCCGTTCAAACGGGCATCGAACGCCGCGGCGTACTGGTCGCCGTTGCCGCGCGGATTCGGAAAGCCCGTCTCCGGGACATCGTCACCCTCGATCGGGCCGAGACCGACCTTCTCGAAGAAGAACGGATCCCACTCCTTGACCTGCCGGACCATCTCGCCGATCACGACGCGCGCCTCGTAAGGCGAGTCGCCGGTGTTGACCATTCGGTACAGACGATGAAGGACGATGCCGGAGATCGTGTGCACCATCGAGGTGAAGGCAGCGATCGGGATGACGTACCTCGCGGTCTCGATCGCGCGCTTCTCGGCGTCGCGCTCGATCCGCTTCAACCGATCCGGGTTCGTCGTCGGCCTGACGTAGCGGAGCTCCTTCAGTATCCCGAAGGCGTCATCCTTGAGGAGGGCCGAGAGCTCGGCGTATCGATCCCACGCGCGAACGATCGCAGCCTCGTAGGCGTCGCGCGCCTCGCCGGCGATCGGCGGGACAAAGGCGCGCGGCTCCTTGAGCTTCACGTAGCGCTGGCTCGACTGCTCGGAGTTGTAGAACGGGTACGAGTGGAGGAACGTCCAGACGAACTGGCGCGAGATGTTCTCGAGACCGAACTCGAAGTTCGCGTGCTGGTAGACCGTGTGATGGCCCGCGTCAAACGTCAGCGCGCCGATCGTGTCGCGCTGCTTTTCGGTGACCTCATCCGCCGCGATCACGCGAGGCGAGTAACACGTGCGCGCCGCGGCTATCGCTCCGTCGAACGGAGTCATCGGTGCGTTTCGAAGTGTGATCTTGGGTGGTGCGGTGGAGAGCACGAGCGATGGTGATTATAGCTGGCTCAAGGCTCACGGCTCGGGGCTGAAGGGGCTTCAGGCTTGAGCCCCTAAGCCATAAGCCCTAAGCCCTGAGCCGTCGTCAGTCCATCGTTTGCCCACCGCAGATGTTGTACGTCTGGCCGGTGATCGCTGCTGCTGCCGGTGACGCGAGAAATACGACGAGCGCCGCGACTTCTTCGGGCTCGATGATCCGTTTAATCGGCACCGCGTCAAGCGCGGATGCGCGGAACTGCTCGAATGTCTGGCCGGTTGCCGCGGCGCCCTGGCGCATGCCCTGCTCCGCCATCTCGGTATCCACCCACCCGGGACACAGCGCGTTGACGGTGATCTGCTTCGGCGTGAGCTCCAGCGCCAGCGCGCGCGTGAATCCGATCACCGCGTGCTTCGACGCGCAGTACGCCGTGTAGCCCGGCACGCCGAATCGGCCGAGCACCGACGACAGGTTGACGATGCGGCCGCCGGAGCGCATGAAGGGAAGCGCGCCGCGCGTGACGAGGTAGGTGCCGGTCAGATTCGTGTCGACCGTCCGGCGCCATCGCTCGACGTTTGATCCGGCAACCGGCTCTCCGCCGCCGACGCCGGCGTTGTTAACGAGGACATCAAGGTGGGGCGCGGATGCGCGCAACGCGTCCATCGCGCGCGTGACCGACGCCTCGCTGGTCACGTCCATGTCGATTGGAATCGCACGGGCGCCGGCGTGCTCGAGCTCGCGTGCGGTGGATTCGAGCTGCGATCGCGTTCGCCCCGCGATCGCCACGATCGTGTCGGGGCCGCCAAGCGCCAGCGCAATCGCGCGGCCGATGCCGCGGCCGCCGCCGGTGATTAGGGACACCCTCAACTTCCAACCTCCAACTCCCCAACTGCCAACCTCCAACTCCCAACTCCCAACTCTTAACGCCCCAAAAGTACGTATTTCATCTTGGGAGTTGGGAATTGGCAGTTGGGAGTTTCCTTAATCTTCGTCTTTGGCCCAGTACCGCGAGTACTCCTCGAGGAACGTGAGCGATTGCAGCGACTTCATGCGGTCGAAGAACAGGACGCCGTCCACGTGATCGGTCTCGTGCTGCGCGACGCGCGCGGCGAAGCCCTTCAGCGTCAGCTCGACGCTGCGCCCCTCGCGATCGAGCGCCTTGACGATGATGTCCGTGTACCGGGGCACCAGCCCGCGAATGTCCGGGACGCTGAGGCAGCCCTCCCACCCCTCTTCGGTCGTCGACGCGCCCGGGATGATCTCGGGATTGATTACAACGCCTGCGTCCGTCTTCGCATCCGGCTCCTCGGCGAGCAGCGCCACGAACAGGCGCAGGCCTTCATGCACCTGCGGCGCCGCGAGGCCGACGCCGTGGTACTCGTGCATCGTGTCGATCATGTCGTCGATCAGCTTCTGGACGACCGGGTTCCGGATGTCGGATTTCTCGAGCGGCCGCGCGCGATCACGCAGGACCGGGTGGCCCATGCGCGCGACTTTCAGAATGGACATGAAGGAAGATTATACGGTGTTCAACGAGGCCGTCCGGTTCTGCGCAAGATGCGGCGGCGCGCTCGAATCGCGATTGCTGAAGGCGACGGAGCCGCCGCGGCTGGTGTGTTCACGGTGCACCTTCGTCCACTACATCGATCCGAAGGTTGCGGTCGGCACGATCATCACGGACGAGAGCGGCCGCATCGTCCTCGTGCGGCGCGCGCTCGAGCCGGGATACGGCAAGTGGGTGTTTCCGGGCGGCTTCATCGATCGCGGAGAGACGGTGGAGGCGGCGGCGGTCCGCGAAGCGCGCGAGGAGTGCGGCCTCGACATCCGTCTCGACCGGCTGATCAACATCTACTCGTACCCGGGCGTGGCGGTCATCATCATCGCCTTCGCCGCAACCATCGTCGGCGGCTGCCTTGGATGCGATGACGAGAGTCTCGAGGCGCAGCTCTTCGATCGTGAAAGCATTCCCTGGGACGAGCTGGCGTTCCGCAGCACGCGCGAGGCGCTGGAAGAATTCATCGGCCGCGGACCTTGAAGGTCCGCGCCGCTACGCCACGGTGATCTCTTTAGTGAGATACACGTCCTGGATCGCGTTGAGCAGTCCCACGCCGTCCTTCATCGGCCGCTGAAATGCCTTCCTCCCCGAGATCAGGCCCATCCCGCCGGCGCGCTTGTTGATGACGGCGGTGCGAACCGCTTCCTTCAGATCGCTCTCTCCGGAAGAGGCGCCGCCCGAGTTGATCAGCGGCGAGCGGCCCATGTAGCAGTTCGCAAGCTGGTAGCGCGTCAAGTCGATCGGGTGATTGGTGGTGAGCTTCGAATAGACGTCCTTGTGGGTCTTGCCGAAGCTCAACGCGGTGTAGCCGCCGTTGGTCTCCGGCAGCTTCTGCTTGATGATGTCGGCCTCGATGGTGACACCCAGGTGATTGGCCTGGCCGGTGAGATCCGCGGCCAGGTGATAGTCGGCGTCCTTTGTCTTGAACGCCGCGTTCCGCAGGTAGCACCACAGCACCGTGAAGAGGCCGAGCTCGTGCGCCTGCTGAAACATCGCGGTCACTTCCTGGATCTGGCGCTTCGATTCCTCGGATCCGAAGTAGACCGTCGCGCCGACGCCCGCCGCGCCCATGTCGAACGCCTGCTTCACGCTCGCGAAGCGGATCTGATCGAACGAGTTCGGATAGGAGATGAACTCGTTGTGATTCAGCTTCACGATGAACGGAATCCTGTGCGCGTACCTGCGTGAGACGGAGCCGAGCACGCCGAGCGTCGACGCCACGGCATTGCATCCACCTTCGATCGCCAGCTTCACGATGTTCTCGGAATCGAAATACGCGGGGTTCGGCGCGAACGATGCGCCGGCGGAATGCTCGATGCCCTGGTCAACGGGCAGGATGGAGACGTGGCCGGTTCGCGCAAGACGGCCGGTGTCGATCAGCCGCTGCAGGCCGCCAAGCACTCGAGGCGATCGATCCGAGATCGCCACGACGCGATCGACGAAATCGGGGCCCGGCAGGTGGAGGCTCTCCCGCGGAATGGTCTTGCACTGGTGCGTCAGCAGCGACACCTCGTCGCCGAGAATCACTTCGATTCTGCTGAGTCCCTCGCCGCGGGCAACTTCACTCACTGGAGCCACGTCGCACCTCGCTTCATGAGCCGGCGGCGTGCAGCCGGCAGCCGGCAGGAAGTCACTGCCCGCTGCCCGCTGCCAGCTGCGGGCTGAGTCCTGATCGTATCACCGGGAATTCGAACTCTTCCACGACCGCGCCGGCCGCGGCCCGCTCCACGATCTCTTCGATCGGCAGCGCGTGCTCGGCGGCTTCGACGACGGCCAGGCGCGTCCGCGTCAAGGGATTGCGCGGTGTGAAAAGCGTGCAGCAATCCTGGTCGGGAATGATGGAAATCGGATAGCTGCCGATCGTCCTCGCTTCCGCCATGATCTCCTCCTTGTCCATTCCGATCAGCGGGCGAAACACGGGAAGCGTCGCCACGCTGCCGATCACCTGGAGGTTCTCCAGCGTCTGCGACGCGACCTGCCCCACGACCTCGCCCGTGATGAGCGCCTGTGCGGCGCGCGCGTTCGCGATCCGCTCCGCGATCCGCAGCATCAGCCGCCGGTAGACGACGACGCGCATGGGGCCGGGGATCGCGAGCACGACCTGCTGCTGGATGTCGCCGAACGCGACGAGATACAGGCGCGACCGCTGCTGCCACGTCGTGAGCAGCCGCACGAGCTCGCGGGCCTTCTCGATCGAGGCACGCGAGAGAATCGGGTAGCTGTGGAAATGCACGAAGCTCACGGTGCAGCCGCGCTTCATCATCCTGTGCGCCGCCACGGGCGAGTCGATTCCACCTGACAGAAGACACGTCACGCGGCCGGCCGTGCCCGTCGGCAAGCCACCGGGGCCGCGCTCCTTTCCAAAGAAGTAGAAGGCTTCGCTCGTCAGCAGCTCGACGTGCACCGTGAGCTCCGCGTCATCGAGATCGACCGCCCATCCCCGCGCGTCGTTGATCCGGCCGCCGATTTCGCGCTCGATCTCCGGCGACGTCATCGGGAACCGCTTGTCTGCGCGCTTGACGCTGACGCGGAAGCTGCGGCACGTGCGATTCGCGAGATCCGCGAGGATCTCGCGCGAGAGCACGTCGAGATCGAGCGCCGTCCGGCGCGCATACGAGAAGTTCGCGATGCCGAACGTGCGGCGGATGCGCTCGCCCGCCTCGTCGCGGCTCGTGCCGGGTCCGAGCTGCACCTCGATGCGCCCCATCAGCGCGCGGACGCCGCGCACGTCGAGATCGGCAAGCGCGCGTTTGAGGTTGCGCACGAGGCGACCCATGAACCACGGGCGGTTCTTCCCCTTGAGCGCGATCTCCTGGTAATGGATGACTATCGAATTCATCGTTCGAGCGCCGCCGCCGCAGCCATATGGCCGCTGCGTACCCCGCTTTCGATCGTAGCTGGCAGGCCGGTATCAATCCAGTCGCCGGCCAGCAGAAGGCCGGGAACCGGCGTGCGCGTGGCCGGTCTTCGCGGCTGGTCTGGCGCCACCGAAAACGTCGCGCGCTTCTCGCGAACAACGACCGCCCGCCGCACAATCGCCTGTCGCGCGGCCGGAATGGCATCGTTCACCTCTGACACGGCAAGGTCAATCAACTCCTGATTCGTCCGGCTGACCACGGCTTCGGCCCCGCTCGAGATAAGCGACAGGTGCGACGCCTGCTCGCCAAACACCATCCGCTTGTCGAACACCCACTGCATCGTCCGCCCCGGGAGACCGACAAACGGACGCTCCATGACGATGCGATCGAACCAGAGGTTGACGGTGACGATCGGCGACGCCGCGGTGCGGTCGGCGGCATCGAGCGTATCTGCGATGACGGACGGGCGATCGGGAAATGTTTCCGACAGAGCAAACCACGGCACGGCACAAATGACGATCGTGGCGCGTAACGCTTCGCCTCGCACGTTCACAACCATTTGCGGATCCGAAGCGTCCGCCCCGCTTGAATGATGGAGCACGGCTGAATCAGAGAACACAATCCGCGCTGTCGAATTGGTCCGCACTTCTCCGCCGCGGCTCTCGATAAACGCGCGCGCAGGGATCGCATAGAGCTCGTCGAGGGGCTTCACCGGCAACGCCAGCGCTGCATCGCGTGAATCGCCGCCAAGCATTTCCGCGAGCACGCGCGCGAAGGGTGCGGCGGCCGCAACATCGATCGGCTGATTCATCGCGGCGACGGCCAGCGGTTCCCACAAGACTTCGATCAGTCGTAGGGTTTGCCCGTGACGGGCCAGCCATGCTCTTACCGTCTCGCCGTGCGGCGCGAGCCCTTCGGGCTCGCGAGGCGGACCCGAAGGGTCCGCCCCGCTCTGAAGGCTGATCGCCTGGCGCATTCGCAGGGCCGCGACCCGATCTCTCCACCCGAGCGCGCTCCACGTCATCAACCCGCCGAGCAGGTTCATCGGCGGCGGGAGCGACGGACAGGCGAGCCGCGACGGGCGGCCCTCGCGATCGATGATGTCGACCGACAGCCGCTCCTGGATCTGCACGTGGCCGGCTGCGTCGATGCGCCGGAGAAACCGGAACGTGTCGCGATAGCAGCCAAGCAGCACGTGCTGCCCGTTGTCGACGCGCTCGCCGGTCGCAGGATCGGTGAAGGCGCTCGCGCGGCCGCCAAGCGTCGGCCGCGCCTCGAGCACGACGACGCGCGCACCGTGCTCGGCGAGGGCCGTGGCGGCACTCAGGCCGGCGACGCCACCGCCGATGACGATCGCGTCAGCGGCCACCGCGCACCCTCGCGCGCGCCCACAGGCGCAGTGCGATCACCGCCCGGTAGGGGCGAGGCACGCGGATCCGCCTGCTGAACACGTCGTAGCCGGAGCGCTCGATGCGGCGGAGGATCGCGAAATAGATCGCGCCCATGATTTCGGCGGCGACGAGGCTCCGCCGGTCGGCCGCTGGGAGCGTCGCCGCCGCCGCCGCGTAATACGAGCGGGCGCGCGCGCATTCAAATCGCAGCAGCGCCCGCACGGCAGTGGTGACGCGCCCTGCACGGAGGTCGGCCTCGGTCACGCCGAACCGCGCCAGGTCTTCCGCGGGAAGGTAGACGCGTCCGTTGCGCAGGTCGGCCGCCACGTCCCGGATGATGTTGGTCAACTGCAGCGCCATCCCGAGATCGATCGCGTACGCGCGCGCGGCCGGATCGCGGTAGCCGAAAATCTCGACGCAGACGAGACCAACGGCCGACGCGACGCGCCGGCAGTATTCAGCCAGCGCATCGAAGGTCTCGTAGCGCGCGTGCACGAGATCCATCTCGACGCCGTCGATCAGATCCTCGAACGGCCGGCGCGGCAGGTCGAACTCGCGGACATACGGCTGCAGCGCGCGTCCCTGCGACGTGCGCGGCCCGGTGCCCGCCGCCCCGCAGTAGCACGCCGCCAGCTCCGCGCGCCACATCGCAAGCTGTGCCTTGGCGCTTTCTTCCGCTGTTGCCTCGTCCACGGCGTCATCCACTGCGCGGCAGAAATCCCACACCGCGATGATGGCGCTGCGCTTCCGCGGCGGCAGCACGAGGAAGGAGTAGTAGAAGCTGGTGTCGCGGCTCATGGCAGCGGAACGCCGGGACGCCACGCAAGGACCAGCGGCGCGATCCACAGGGCGTCGCGCGGGCCGAGCGAGGGCCTGTGATTCACGACGTCAAATCCTGATCGCTCGAGTCGATTGAGGACCCGCACGCCGCCAAGCCATGTCGCGCGGAGCTCGTAGCGCAGACGACCGTCGACCCCGTCGCAGACCGGCCGTCCTTCGTCGAAGAGCAGCCGGGTGCGCGCTGCGGCGGTCCCAAGGGCGCGCCGCCACTCGGGCGTGATTCGTCCCGCCGCGAGATCGCCTTCGAGCGCGCCGTGCCGCTCGCGTTCCTCGGTGGGAAGATAGAGGCGGCCCCGATCGAAATCGATCTTCAGGTCCTGCCAGAAGTTCGTGAGCTGAAGCGCGGCGCACAGCGCGTCGGACGAGTCGTCCAGAGACATCCGGTCGTACCCGGCGATGCGAAGCACGAGCCGCCCGACGGGATTCGCCGAGCGCCGGCAGTAGTCCATCATCTGATCCCACGTCCGATAGCGCGAGACCGTGACGTCCTGGCGAAAGGCGCTGAGAAGATCTTCGAAAAGCCTCACCGGGAGCGACAGCGATCGAATCGTCTCGCCGACCGCCACGAAGATGTCCTGTGCATTCGCCGGCTCGCCTGGGCGCGGAGCCGGCCCGGGCTGCCGCGACTCGACAGCGTCGTGCAGACGCCGCTTCCAGCCGTCGAGCAGCTCGAGGCGCTCCGGAGCAGGACGGTCGCCCTCGTCGGCAAAATCATCAGCGGCTCTCGCGAACGCATAGACGGCCGCCACGTGCCGCCGCATCCGCCGGGGCAACAGGAGCGACGCGACCGGAAAGTTCTCGTAGTGCCTGCGCGCGTCGCGAGCGCACGATGCGTACGCTTCGCGCACGCCAACTTCAAACGCCCAAGTTGGAGGTTTTCTTACCACTCGGTCTCCGGCACAACCGCGCGATGGTTCACCGCGCGTGCCATCACGAACAGCAGGTCCGAGAGGCGATTCAGGTAGACGATGAGGATCGGCTCGACGGCGCCTGGCCCGAGCGCGATGACGCGCCGCTCGGCGCGGCGGCACACGGTGCGCGCCAGGTGCAGCAGCGCGCCCGCCGGCGATCCGCCGGGAAGGATGAATCGTCGCAGCGGCGGCAGCTCCGCCTCCAGGCTGTCGATGGTGCGCTCGAGCCGCTGAACGTCGGCGTCTCCTATGGCCGCCTTCGTGACGCGCTCCGCAATGCGCGAAGACGGATCCGCCAGCCGGGCGCCGAGCGCGAAGAGATCCTTCTGCAAGGCCTCAATCAACGCCGCCATCCCGGCATCAACGCCCGCCGCGCGCGCCGCCCCCAGGCAGGCATTGACCTCGTCGACCTCGCCGTACGCATCGACCCGCGCGTCCGCCTTGGACACCCGCGTGTTGTCGAACAGCGAGGTCTCGCCGGAGTCGCCGGTCTTTGTGTAGATCTTCACGCGTGGAATTATAGGGGTGGATGTCCGGCGCTTCCCTGCCATCACCACCCGCCCGCCAGCGCTTCCGGCGCGCGCTCCTGGGCTGGTATCGGCGAAACGGGCGCGATCTTCCCTGGCGCCGCACCAGCGACCCGTACCACATCCTCGTGTCCGAGGTGATGCTGCAGCAGACGCAGGTCGATCGCGTGCTGCCGAAGTACCATGAGTGGCTCGACAAGTACCCGTCGCTCGAAGCGCTCGCCGCGGCGCCCGAAGACGACGTGGCGGACAGCTGGAGACCTCTTGGCTACAACATCCGGCCGCGGCGCCTTCATGCGATCGCGCGCGAGTCGATGGCGCGCTACGGCGGCCGGCTTCCATCCGATCAGGAGACGCTCCTCTCCTTCAAGGGCATCGGTGCGTACACGGCGGGCGCGATCCGCAGCTTCGCGTTTCGCGAGCGCGCCGCGATCCTCGACACGAACGTGGCGCGGGTCCTGTTCCGGGTGTTCGTCCGCCGCGGCGACCCGAAGGCGCACGCGATGCGCAAACATCTCTGGGCCGTTTCCGAAACGGTCGTGCCCCACAAGCACGTCTTCGATTTCAACCAGGCGCTGATGGACCTCGGCGCGACTGTCTGCGTGGCTCGAAAACCGAAGTGCGGCGTCTGCCCGATGACGAAGCTGTGCCGCTCGTTCCCGTGGCGCGAGCCCCGGAGCCGGGGGTGAGCCGTTGCGCCTAAATCGACGCAAGGCCGACCTGAAGGTCGGCCTCTACCAATGTTGAACATCGTCGTCGTCGCCGCCGTCATCGAAAGCGGCGACTGCTTTCTCGTCACGCGGCGGATAGAGGGAACGCACCTTCCCGGAATGTGGGAATTTCCCGGGGGCAAGGTCGATCCGAGCGAGTCGCACGCGGAGGCGCTCCGGCGCGAGATGCGCGAGGAGCTCGACGCCGATGTCGCCGTCCGCGATTTGATTCTCGAGACCACGCACGAGTACTCCGACCGCACGGTCACGCTCTTCTTCTATCGCTGCGACCTGCTTGGAACGCCGGCGCCCGTGATGGCGCAGGAAATGCGGTGGGCCGCACGGAAGGATCTGCCTTCAATGGCATTTCCGCCCGCTGATGACGAGCTGATCAGGATGTTGGTGGATGGCGCCCCGTAAAGGGGCGCCCTACGACCGCGGGCGACCGTCCGGCGCCGGTGTCGATTTCCACGGCGGTGCCTGGTTCGACGAAGTCCCGGTGAACGTAGCCGAGCGCGATCGCGCCGAGGACGGGTGATTGCGCGGCGCTCGTGATGAACCCCACCTCACGGTCGCCGCTGAAGATCTTTGCGGCGCGCTCGGGCGCGGATCCATCCACCTTCAGCCCGACAAGTTTCCGCGCGACGCGTCCATGGCCGCGATGCAGCACGCGGATGATGACTTCCTGCCCGACATAACAGCCCTTGGTGAGCGAGATCGCGCGCTGCTCGATCCCTGCCTCGAGCGGAATCGTGTCGCCGGTCATATCGATGCCGAAGAGCGGGTAGCCGGCCTCGACCCGCGCCGCTTCGATCGCGGCGGGTGCCGCCGCAACTGCGCCGGCGGCGACCAGCGCGCTCCTCACCGCCGGTTCGTGCTGAACGTCCACGTAAATCACGTACCCGGGCACGCCAAGCTGATCGATCCGCGCGACGACGACCGCTCGTCCGGCAATCTCGACGCGCGCGTTCTGATAGTCGTCCCAGGCGGCAAACGCGGAAGCGTCGTAGGGTGGCCCTTCACGGGCCGCGAGTTCGGAGGCGTCGTCGGGCGGCCCTTTATCCCTCGACACGCTCGGGAGAACCCTGGGCGAAGTCGAAGGGTTACGGGCCGCCACTCCGCCGAGGATTCGCGGCGCCGCGGGACCGTGAAGCCAGACCGCGCGCAGCGAGTCCGCCAGGCTGGCAATCTGCAGGTCCTCCGTGAAGTGAAACTGCTCGAGACGATCGGCAATCTGCTGCGCGTCCCCGGCCGGCACGTCGAGCAGGATCATGTCGCCCGACTCGAGCACGTGAAGATCCGCAAGCATCCGGCCCTGCGGCGTGAGCCACGCCGCATAGCAGCCTCGTCCTGAGGACAGCGCCGGGATGTCGTTGGTCAGGAGGCCCTGGAGGTAGGAGGCGCGATCGGGCCCGGCCACCGCAATCTGCCGGCGGTCGGCAATCGCGCCGACAATGGCGCCTTCCCGCAGGGCTGTGTAATCGTCGAGCGAGGTCATCCGAGGCTGCTTGTCAGGACGGCGAGGGTAACTGATACGATTCGAATGCGATGCGCGCTTTTCATTGTACTTGGACGCTGATCCTGCTCCTGGCGCTTCCGGCCACTGCGCAGCAGCTGCCGCAGAGGCAGCAGGCGCAGCCGCCGGCACGTTCGCCGAACGCGCAGGCCTACACCATATTCCTGCGCGGCACGCCGGTTGGCCGGCAGGAAGTGAGCGTCCGTAGCGACGCGGAGGGGCTGACGATCAGCGGGCTGGGACAGATCGCGGAGCCGATCGACATTCTCACGCGGCGCGCGGAGGTGCATTACCGCGCCGACTTGTCGCTGGAATCGCTCGCGCTCGACGCGCGAGTGAGCGGCCTGGATATCACCCTTCAGACGACCTTCAACAACGGCGCCGCGGTATCGCAGGGAATGCAGGGCAACGTGCCGATCTCGACGACCGACATGGTCTCGCCCCAGACGCTGGCGCTGCCCAACAACATCTTCATGGGCGCGCATGCGGCGCTCGCGCGGCGCCTGGCCGGATCGGCGCCGGGCGCGGAGTTCCGTGCCTTTGTCGGGCCGGGGACCAGCGCGCAGGTCGCGTTCCGCCTTCGCGGCGAAACGACCGAGCAGGTGCAGACCGGCACGTCAACCTTCGACGTGCATCACTACGAGCTCGTGTTCGACAACGCCGGCGCTCCGCTCGCCATTCACCTCTACGCGGACAACGTCGGCGCGCTCGTGAGGCTCACCGTGCCCGCGCAGGGCCTCGAGATGCTCCGCGACGACGTCGCGGCCTCCACCACGAGAACGCACGTGACGTCGAACCCTGGTGACGAGGCGGTTGTCATCCCCTCAACCGGATTCAATCTCGGCGCGACGTTGACGTGGCCGACCAACGCCCCGGCGCGCGCGACGACAAAGCGTCCGGCGGTGGTGATGATCGGCGGCAGCGACACGGATGACCGTGACGGCATGGCGTACGGTGTCCCGATCCTCGCGCAGCTGGCCGCGGCCGTTTCGCAGGCAGGTTTCGTGGCGGTGCGATACGACAAGCGCGGATTCGGGCAAAGCGGCGGCCGGCAGGAATCGGCCACGATTGCCGACCTTGCCGACGATGTTCGCTCGATCGTGAGGTGGCTTGCGGGTCGAAAGGACATCGATTCGAAGCGGATCGCCGTGCTCGGCCATGCGGAGGGCGCGTGGGTGGCACTCCTTGCCGCGGCGCGCGACAAGCGGATTGCCGCGGTCGTCTCGATTGACGCGCCGGCGACGACCGGCGCCGACCTCGCGCTCGAGCAGCAGCAGCACGTGCTCGATCGGATGAAGGCGTCGCCCGCCGAACGCGCTCAGAAAGTCGAGATGCAGAAGAAGATCCAGGCCGCGGTGCTGACGGGCAGAGGATGGGAAGGCATCCCACCCGATCTTCGCAGGCAGGCGGACACGCCCTGGACGCAGAGCGTTCTCGCATTCGACCCGCTGAAGGTCGTCGACAATATGCGGCAGCCGATGCTGTTCGTCCACGCCGAGCTCGATCGCCAGGTTCCCGTCTCGCACGTCGAGCGGATCGTCGGCGTCGCCCGGAAGGAAAGCAAGTCGAAGTCCGTGGAGGTCGTGACGGTGCGCGGCGTGAACCATCTGCTCGTTCCCGCCATCACGGGCGAGACCGACGAATACGCGTCGCTGAGCGATCTCAATGTCAGCAAGGACGTCACGACTGCGGTCGACGCATGGCTGACGAAAGCGCTCGCCGCACGCCCATGAGGAAAGTCGCCGCCGTTGTCACAGCCTGCCTGCTTTCGACGATGACTGGAAACGCTCAGCTCGACGCGACAGCTTCGAAGGGACTGACGGCCGTTCCCGGAATCAGGGTCGGACACTTCACGCTTCCTGGAGGCAGAACCGGCTGCACCGTCGTCATGGCGGACGGCGAGGGAGCCGTGGGCGGCGTGTCGCAGCGCGGCGCCGCGCCCGGCACGCGCGAAACCGACGTCCTCGATCCGTTGAACATGGTCGAGCGCGTCAACGCGATCGTCCTGACCGGCGGCAGCGCGTTTGGTCTCGACGCCGCGCAGGGCGTGATGCGCTATCTCGAAGAGAAGAACATCGGCTACAAGACCGGGGCGGGCGTCGTGCCGATCGTGCCCGCGGCGGTGATCTTCGATCTGCCGTTCATCGGTCCATCGAACCCGCGGCCAACGGCGGACTGCGGCTACAAGGCAGCAACCGCGGCGTCAGATGCACCAGTGCCGGAAGGGAATGTCGGCGCGGGCGCGGGCGCGACCGTCGGCAAGCTGGGCTCATTCTTCGGCACGCCCGGAAGCGAGGCTCGATACACGTCGATGAAGGCCGGCGTTGGGTCGGCGGCCATCGCGCTGCCCACCGGCTTGATCGTGAGCGCGATTGTCGTGGTGAACGCCATCGGCGACATCATCGATCCGCTGAGCGGCCAGGTGGTCGCCGGCATGCGCAGCGCGAATGGCACGCTTGTCGATGCGCGGCGGCTGCTGCGCGCCGGCGCGCCCGGCATCGCCCCGAGGGCGGGCGAGAACACGACGATTGGCGTGATCTCGACCAACGCAAAGCTGACGAAGACGCAAGTCAGCCGCGTCGCGCTGATGGCAGACGATGGCGTGGCGCGAGCGATCAATCCGTCACGCACGCAGGGCGACGGGGACACCGTGTTTGCGCTGGCGACCGGCGGATGGAACGGCACCGCCGACGTGACGCTCGTCGGCGCGCTTGCCGCGGAGGTCATGGCCGAGGCGATCGTTCGCGCGGCGGTGATGGCCACGAGCGCGGGTGGCCTCTCGTCGGCCCGCGAGGCCGAGACGATCCCCGCGCGATTCAAGTAGGGCCGGCTGAAGCCGGCCCCCACGTACCCGGCCCATCGAATGAACCTCCACCTCACGCTGCTCATCGTCTACTCGATCGCGCTCGTCGCGATCGGCATGTGGATCGCGCGGCTCGTCCGCGGCAGCGCTGACTTCTTCGTCGCGGGGCGCAGCCTCAGCGCGCCTCTCCTCTTCTCCACGGTGCTCGCCGCCAATATCGGCGCGGGTGCGACGATTGGCGCCTCGGGCCGAGGCTACTTCGACGGCATCGGCGCCTGGTGGTGGAACGGCTCGGCGGCAATCGGCTCCCTCTTCCTCGCGTTCTTCATCGGGCCGCGAATCTGGCGCATCGCCAGGACGCACAACCTCTACACGACCGGCGACTTCCTCGAGCTCAGGTACGGCGGCAGCGTCCGCGCCATCGTCACGTCGCTGATCTGGCTGGGCACGCTGTCGATCCTTGCCGGGCAGTTGATCGCCGGTGCCGCGGTGCTCGGCGTCGTTGCCAAGTTGCCGCGGTGGGAAGGGACGATCATCAGCGCGGTGGTGGTCACGAGCTACTTCATGGCGGGCGGCCTGCTCAGCTCAGCGTGGGTGAACGCCGTGCAGCTCGTCGTGCTGCTGATCGGGTTCATCGTCACCGTCCCGATGGTTCTGTCGCACGTCGGCGGGCTGGCGGGCATCGCGAATGCGCCAGACGTGCCCCCGACGTTCATGAGTTTCTTTCACTCCGGGGGGCCGCTGTCGGGATGGACGCTGCTCGTATTTGCTCCTGCGTTCGTCATCTCGCCGGGCCTGATGCAGAAGACGTACGGTGCGGTCAGCGAACGCGCGGTGAAGGTGGCGCTCGGCTTCCAGGCGCTTGTGCTCGCCCTGTTTGCGTTTGCCCCGCCGCTGCTCGGCATGGCGGCGCGGGTCGCGCACCCGGGCCTCACGAATCCAAACATCGTTCTTCCGACGCTGCTCGTGGAGCAGCTGCCTGTGTGGTTTGGCGCGCTTGCGCTCGCGGCCGTGTACTCGGCCGAGGTCAGCACGTGCGACGCGATTCTCTTCATGCTGGCGACATCGTTGTCGCAGGATCTCTACAAGAGGTTCATCCGGCCCGACGCGGGCGACCGGGACGTCCTTCGCGTCGCGCGACTCGCCTCGCTCTTCGGCGGCGCCGGCGGTGTCGTGCTGGCGCTGCTGCTGGCGACGGTGCAGGACGCGCTCGCGATCTTCTACGCGCTGCTTGGCGTGAGCCTGCTCGTTCCGGTCGTGGGCGGACTCTACGTCCGCCGTGCCGGAACGCCCGAGGCGCTGGCGTCGATCGCGGCCGGCATCGCGACGCTGCTGTTCGCCAGGTTCGGCGTTCCCCCGGAGTACGCGTGGATCGATCCGACTGTGGCCGGCCTCGTCGCGGCGGCGATCGCTTTCTTCGCGACTCTGTTCGCGCGGCGCGAACCCTCCGGGTTCGCGTCGATGTAGTGTCCGCGAGGCGAGCCTGACCTTCGACAGGCTCAGGTCGCCCCGAGCTCGTCGAGGGGTGAAAGGCTCGCCCCGCACTTTATTCACGATAGGATCGTGTTTCGCCTATGAAGAGTTACCGCATCGCGGTGCTGCCGGGCGACGGGATCGGCAGGGAAGTAATCCCCGTCGGGACCGACGTGCTGAACGCCGCCGCGTCGCACAGCGCGTTCACGCTGGCGTTCACACAGTTCCCGTGGGGCTGCGATTTCTATCTGCGCCACGGGCGCATGATGGATGCCGACGCCGTCGAGCAGCTCCTGAAGTTCGACGCGATCTATCTCGGCGCGATCGGCGATCCACAGGTTCCCGACCACATCTCCGCCGGCGAGCTGCTGTTGCCGCTGCGGCGGCGACTGGTGCAGTACGTGAACCTGCGTCCGGTCAGGCTGCTGCCGGGCATCACGTCGCCGCTGGCCGGCCGCGGCGCGGCCGACATCGACATCGTCTGCGTGCGCGAAAACTCCGAGGGCGAGTACTGCGGCCTCGGCGGCCGCGTGCACTCCGGCACGCCTGATGAGCTCGCCGAGCAGACGGGCGTCTTCACACGCCGCGGCATCGAGCGCATCGCGCGCTACGGGTTCAGGCTGGCGTCGACGCGCCCGCGGAAGCTGCTTGCAAGCGCCACGAAATCAAACGCGCTGCAGCATTCGATGATGCTGTGGGACGAAGTCGTCGAGCAGGTCTCGAAGGATTTTCCGGACGTGTCGTACCGCAAGTATCACGTCGACGCGCTCGCCGCGCGAATGATCACCCATCCGCAGACGCTCGACACGATCCTGTGCTCGAACCTCTTCGGCGACATCCTCACCGACATCGGCTCGGCGATCTCGGGGAGCCTCGGCGTCGCGCCGAGCGGCAACATCAACCCTGAGCGGACGACGCCGTCGATGTTCGAGCCGATTCACGGCTCGGCGCCCGACATCGCCGGGAAAGGGATTGCCAACCCCGTCGCCGCGATCTGGGCCGGCGCGATGATGCTCGACCATCTCGGCGAGCGCGCCGCGCACGACCGGATCCTCGCCGCGATCGAGCGCGTGTTTGCCGAGGGCCAGATCAAGACTCCGGATCTCGGCGGCCGCGCGACGACCTCGCAGATGGGCGCGGCCATCGCCCAGGCGCTCACTGAGGGAAGCCGACAGCCGGCCTGACTGACCCAGGTATCGCCTGCCTCGCGTCAGGGGTACCATTGAGCTGATGCCGCGTTCGGTTCCCGCGCACGCGACGAGCGGTGTGACCGCCCGCCTCTCCGCATTCGTCGTCGAACGATTTCCATTTGCACTTCCAGCGGCGCAACGCGCGCTGGAAGGCGTCACGCCCCCTCCAGATCGCGAGCCGGCAAGGCTCGAGGCATTCCGCGCTGAATTCCGACACGCGCTGCAGCGTCAGCTTCGAACGGTCGACGTGAGCGAGCTAACGGAGACGACGCCAGGCGTCACCGCGACGGAGCGGTGGGCGACCGCGGTCGACGAGCTGGTGGAAGCGCTTGACGGGTTCCTCGCCCGCGAGGTCATCGTCGCCTCGCTCACACCGGAAGAGAGGCTCGAGACCATGCGCGGCATGGTCCTCATGCGCGCCCTCGACAACCGGATGAAGCAGTTCTACCTGAGCAGCGAGGTGAAGTACGGCAGCGCCGGCATTCAAGGCAAGGGGTTCCGCTCGCTCGGGCAGGAAGCGATTTACGCCGCCGGCCTCCGCATGCGCCGCGGCGCGGCGTATCACGACGCCGGCGGATCCTGGCACGGCGACATGATCTGCCCGCTGATTCGCGACAACGCCCTCGTGCTCGCGATGCGACTCGAGCCGTGCACGATCCGCATGATCCTGAATGCGCAGATGGGCAAGGCGGGGCCGCCGATGGACGGCAAGGACATCCACGTGGCGGATGTCAGCTGGGGCATCTTGCCGCCGACCGCGCCGCTCGGGACCAATCCGGTCAACATCGCCGGTGTCGCCATGGCGTTCGCGCGCGAGCGTTCGGGGCGCGTCGCGTTCTCGCTCGTCGGCGAGGGCGCGTCATCGCTTGGCGAATGGCACGAAGCGATCAACGCGTCCGCGGTACTGAAGCTGCCCGCGGTGTTCTGCGTCCAGAACAACCAGACGGCGCTCGCCACGCCCGTGTCGGATCAGTCGGCTGTCCGCGTCTTCGCCGACAAGGCGGCCGGCTACGGCGTGCCCGGCATCACCGTGGACGGGACCGATCCCGAAGCGATCGCCGCGGCGTTCACGTGGGCGGGCGACCGGGCGCGCGCCGGAAAGGGCCCCACGCTCATCGAGCTCGTTGCCATGCGCATGTGCGGCCACGCCCATCACGACGACATGCTGTACCTCGGCAAGGAGTCGCCCGTCTCGTGGGACTACGCGCCGCTTGCCGAGGGCGCGTACGTCAACCGGGAACAGTACGAGTTCTGGGCCAGGAAGGATCCGATCGCGACCTACGCCAGAACGCTCACGGACGAAGGGCTGATGCGCGCCGGCGACCTCGAGCAGTTCAAGCGCGATGCCGAGGCGATGGTGGAGAAAGAAGCCCGCGCCGTCATCGACGCGCCATGGCCCGAGCCGGCGCAGGCCGGCGCCGGCGTCCTCGCGAACGAGCTGCCGCGCGTGCATGTTGAGCCGCTCGAGCCGTCTGCACGACTGAAAGTCGATCTGAACCCGGCGCTGCCGCCGCTGGATCCAGGCCTTCCCTTCGACAGGAAGGGGACGACGTTCCTTGAAGGCGTCACGGCCGGCGTCGGCGATGCGCTGAGATCCGATCCGCGGGTGTTCGTCTACGGCGAGGATATCGGCGGGCTCTACGGCGGCGCGTTCCTGCTGCTGCGGCCGCTGCTCAAGGAATTCGGCGACCGCATCATCAACTCGCCTATCGCCGAGAACGCGATCTTCGGGATCTGCATCGGGTCGGCGATCGCCGGCCAGCGGCCGATCGCGGAGATGCAGTTCAACGACTTCGTCGCCACCGGCTTCAATCAGCTCGTGAACAACGCGGCGAAGCAACGGTACCGGTGGGGCGCCTCGATCCCGATCGTCGTGCGGATGCCGTGGGGCGGGCTGCGTCACGCGGGGCCGTACCACAGCCAGAACACCGAGGCCTGGTTCTACCGGACGCCGGGATTGAAGATCGTCGTCCCATCGACGCCGCAGGATGCGCGGGCGCTGATGGCGTCCGCCGTGGCCGATTCCGATCCAGTCCTCTACTACGAGCACATCGCGCTCTACCGCGACCCGCGGATCAAGCAGAGGCTGGCTGCAGACGCGCCGGAGCCGATTCCGATCGGCAAGGCGGCGCTGCGGCGCGCGGGCGACGACCTCGCGATCATTTCGTACGGCGCCTACGTGCACGTGGGCATGCGCGTGGCCGCAACGCTTGCCGCGGACGGCATCGAGGCAAGCGTGCTCGATCTGCGCTCGCTCGCGCCGCTCGACAAGGAAGCGCTCCTCGCGGTCGCGCGGCATTGCAGCAAGGTGCTCATCATCCACGAGGACACGCGGACGGGCGGCATCGGCGAAAGCCTCGCCGCGATCATCCAGGAGGAAGCGTTCGAGTCGCTCGACGCGCCGGTGCGCATCGTGGGCGCGCTCGACACGCCGGTGCCCTACTCTCCGCCGCTGGAGGAGTTCTTCCTGGCGTCTGACGAACAGGTGGAGCGCGCCGCGCGGTTGTTAGTGAAGTATTGATGGATCTGTACACCCAACTATGTGGATTCTGCGAACGCTGAACGACGGCGAACCTGAGAAAACCTTCCGGATTCTGCCGGGCGGCGTCCGCACGCTCGGCCGCGCCACCGGCGCCGACTTCAGCCTCGACGGCGGCCTCGTCTCGCGCGTGCATTGCCGGCTCACCGCGCTTTCCGACGGGGCGCTCGAAGTGCGGGACCTCGAGAGCACGAACGGAACATTCGTGAACGGCGAGCGCGTGGAGACCGCGCGGCTGGCGTCAGGAGATCGACTGCAGATCGGGCGAGTCGAGCTGATCGCGCTGCGCGACGACGACTAATGCGGCCACCGAACGCTGACTTTTCGGGCGGCCGGCACTACGACGCTCATTGGATCGGGCGCGCTGGCCAGCGTGCAGGGCGGCTCGAGAGGGTTCAACAACGCGCATCTGCAAACGATCGGGCTCACGCTCGTGCCGGGGGCAACGCTCCACAACGGCGACCTCCTGACGGTGAAGCTGTACGTTCGCAACGCCTGCACGAATGAGTAGGTGGCCGAAGCAATCCCACTGGGCAGCCATCCCGCTCGGAAGGCCCGTGCCTTGATGATCGATGAAGTATTCACCGGGATGGCCGTGTGGCAACGGCTTTCTACCATGCGGAGGCGTTTGTGTCTCTACCGAAATCGGCCCCTTCGTGAATTTTCTGGGTTAGCAGTGTGACGAGGTTGGAAGGATCAAGGTTCGGCTTCAAGCCGCTTGCGGGCGGCGTGTTTGCCGCGCGAGCCGTCCCCGCACCGCCAAACGCGCCCACCGGCACGCGGTCCGAGCGCGACGAGGCCCGTGCACGGACTCGGCCGCGATCGGGGCTCAGGGCACAGTGAGAATGTTCGGCATCATCATTTCTGCGCGTCGATAATGGTGAGGTCGCGTTGCCGGTCTCTCTCGCACTTTGCGCGGCAAGGAGCAGTGGCTCTATGGATCGAAATCTCGACGTTCTCACCTTCACAGAAGCGGCGGGAAGAAAGAACGTGATGCGCATCGTCGGCGGGATCCTCTTGCTGATCCTCCTGGTCTGGCTCTCTCCGTTCGGCACGATTGGGGCGGGCGAGCGCGGCGTCCACCTCCGGTTCACGGCGCCTACGGGAAAGGTCTTCGGCGAAGGGCTGTACTTCCTCGTGCCCCTCATGGAATCGGTGCAGATGATGGATATCAAAATCCAGAAGGAGGAGACCAGGTCGGACGCGGCGTCGAAGGACTTGCAGACCGTGCACTCCGTCGTCGCGCTGAACTTCCACATCGACCCCGCTCAAGTCGCGAAGATTTATCAGGAGGTTGGCCTGGACTTCAAGAGCCGCATCATCGATCCGGCGATGCAGGAGGCCATCAAGGGCTCGACCGCCAAGTTCACCGCCGAGGAACTCATCACCAAGCGCGAGCTGGTGCGCGACGACATCAAGGCAGAGCTGGCGAAGAGACTGAAACAGCACGACATCGTCGTCGACGAGTTCAATATCGTGAACTTCGAGTTCTCCAAGGTGTTTAACGACGCCATCGAAGCCAAGGTGACGGCTGAGCAGAGCGCGCTCGCCGCCAAGAACAAGCTCGAGCAGATCAAGTTCGAGGCCGATCAGAGAGTGGCTGAAGCGAAGGGAAAAGCCGAGGCGATCACAATCGAGTCCAATGCACTGCGGTCGAACCCGCAGATTCTTGAATTACGCGCCCTGGAAAAATGGAACGGCACGTTGCCGCAGGTGACCAGCGGCGCCGTCCCGTTCATCACCCTGCAGAAGTAGAAGGCGGGCGCTCACGATCGCTTCAGTTCGAGAGTGGATGTGTGAGAGGCAGCCGACCGTAGCTCGCGCTGAATTCATACGCGAGCGAAGGTTGGTGAGCCAAACCTTCGCCAGTTGGAACCATTTCGGCGAGTTCCTCCGCCGACTCGAT
>JAHFUO010000040.1:0-11684 GCA_023265015.1 Acidobacteriota bacterium
AACGAGTGCCGAAGCGAATGACACGTGGCCGGCCGCGCGATGCCGGCGGCCCGCGCCGCCTCCTTCACCGCCCGTTGCAGCACAGTTTCGTGCAGATGATGCCGCCGCCGCTCGCTGGTCGCCGGATCCACGTAGAAGCGAGTCGCGGGAAACACCCACTGCCACGCCCACTCACGCGGCGCGTTCGGGTACTTCGCTCGAAGCGCGCCCGGCAACGCCACGCTGCCTCGTCCCGCCGCCACGTCCGCCTCATGCTGTGTCTTCACGCGTGCCAAATGCGCGACCAACGGACCCTTCATCGCACCCGGAAGCATCGTCACCCGATCCTTCCCGCCCTTACCGTCTCGAACAACGAGTTCGCCGCGATCGAAATTGATGTCCTTCACCCGCAATTCCGCACACTCCAGCAGCCTCAACCCCGCCCCATACATCAGGGACGCCATCAGCCAGACCGGGCCAGACAGATGTGACAGCAGCGACGCCACCTCCTCGCGCGACAGCACCACCGGCAGGCGGACAGGACGCTCGGCCCGCACGATGTCGTTCATCCACGCGAGGCGCTGCCCAACCACGACGTCATACAGAAACAAGATGGCACTGAGCGCCTGGTTCTGCGTCGAAGCACTGACGCCCCGTGTCACCAGACTCGACAGGAACGCCGTCACCTCCGGTTCGCCCATGTCCCGCGGATGTCGCTTCTCATGAAAGACGATGAAACGCCGAATCCAGGAGACGTACGCCTGCTCTGTCCGTTGGCTGTAGTGACGGAGGCGAATGGCCTGGCGCACCCGATCGAGGAGCTTCGGTGGCTCGGTCACGATTCGGATTGCCGTTGCCAGAGTCGCGCCATGCCGCCGGCCGCGTCACGGCTGTGATGGCGGGGCTTCAATCGCGCAGTTTGTGCATCCACCGGCGAGCACCGTGTACGCAGATCGTGCCCAGCTTAACGTTGCGGTCCGCGCAAATAGCGCTGCAGACGGCGACAGCAGCGGAGGCACGCTCGGAAAGGCTGTTCAACCTCTTGAACTCCGCCGCATCGAGATCGTGCCGATCAACCGCGTCCTGCAGATGGTTTTGTGATTCATTGAGAGACCCGCGCGCGATATCCAGGAAGCGCGCGAACTCTACGTGCGTCCTGCGCCCGAATCCCTCCGCAATGTTTCGAGGCGCCGATGCCGCCGCGTCGCGGATCTGATCGTAGAACCTGACATCCCGCTTCACGTGCGGCTGATCAGCCAGCCGATACATCTCGAGCTTCAGCTCGTACGCAAGCTGCCAGCACGTCAGTTCCCGGAAATGGCGTGCACCAGCCATCCAGCGTGCGCTGCATCGGATATGCCGTCAAGAAAATCGAGGGGAACGATGAAGCTCCACCTGAAATGTTGCAGTAACTGAGCGGGTAACAGCAGTCGAGAATGTCAATTCCTGCGTACTCCCACCTCGCACCTCGCACCTCGCACCATCGCACATCACGACCGGCAGCACGTTGTTTGTCGATGGAGGCGGCTCGATCGCGTCGTTACGCCCGCCGGATCACAGGACGCGCGGCCGCCATGAGCGCGAGCACGAGGCCGAACGTGCAGACGATCGTCGCTCCGGTCGGCAGGTCGAATTGCACGGAGAAGTACATGCCGAGCATCGACACGACCACTCCCATCACCCAGCCGATCGCCAGCCTCGGACCGATGCGCTCGGAAAAGAGGATTCCACCAACCGACGGCACGATCAGGTAACAGAACACGAGCAGCACGCCGGCAATCGCCACCGAGCGTGTGACCACGAAGCCGAACGACGCGTAGAACAGGAAATCCCAGAACCGCACGGAGATGCCCCGCGCGGTGACCGCCGCGGGGTCCAGGGAGATCTCGAGGAAGCGCTTCCTGAAGATGTAGTGGAACAGCCCGATGACGAGGTAGATCCCGGCCGTCAGCCACACCTCGGGCCATTGCACCGACAGAATGTTGCCGACGAGCATGTTCTGCAGATGCTCTGCCTCGCCCGTCGCCTTGCTCAACGTGAGGATGACCGCCGCAGATGCGACCGCGTAGGAGATGCCGATGATGGCTTCCTGCGGGATGTTGGCCTCGTGCCCCTTCACCATCGCGAAGACCAGCGCCCCGATCAGGGTGAATCCGAGACTCATCCAGTAGACGGACGGATCGTGCGCGTCGTACCCCTGCCAGACGGCGATCGCGGCGCCGAGCGACGCAATCTGCGCAAGCGAGAGGTCGACGAAGATGACCCCCCGCTCGACGACGTGCAGGCCGAGATAGGCGTGGATGCCGGCGATGATCAGGCTCGCGGCAATCGCAGGGGCCAGAAACGGCAAGATGGTCCAGTCCACGTCCCCTACTTTCCGGTGATTTGCTTGAGCGCGCCCGCCAGCAGGTTCACGTCGTACTCGAACAGCTGAATGTAGTCGGTCGCTTCTTTCGCGCCACCCACCGACGGCGCGAGCACGAGGACCTTCCCGCCGCCCACCTGATTGGCGATCGCCTGCGGCGTCTTCAAATCGAAGTACGGCTCGACGACGATGAGCTTGACGCCCTGCGCCTTCATGTCCTGGATGAGCTCGAGCGTGTGTGACGGCGATGGCGGAATGCCCGGCTTGGGTTCGACGTAGCCCATGACTTCCAGGCCGAAGCGCTCCATGAAGTTCGGCCATGAGCGGTGATACGTGACGAGCTTCGTGCCCTTGTACGGAGCCATCGTCGCGTCCCAGCGTTTCTCGGCTGCGGCGAGACGGGTGTCGAAATCCGCGTAGCGCTGCGCGAAGTACGCGGCATTGTCCGGAGCGACCTCGCTCAGCTTGTCGCGGATCGCCTGCGCGATCCGGCGCCCGTTGCCCGGCTCCAGCCAGTAATGCGGGTTGCCGGTGGGATGCACGTCGCCCATGGCCCGCGTGATCTGCCCGGTGGGGATCTCGAGAATCCGCACGTTCAGCGATGCGTCGAGATATCCCTTCGCACCCTGCTGGATCTTGCCGTTGCGGCTGCTGCTCAAGAGCGGCGGGAGCCAGCCGATCTCGAGCTCACGGCCGATGACGATGAACACGTCGGCGCGGCTCACGGCCAGGATGAAACTGGGCTTCGGATCGACGAAGTGCGGATCCTGGTAGCCCTTCGAAAAGGCGATCGCCGTCACATTGTCGCCGCCGACCTCGCGCGCGAGCGACGCGAGATCCTCGGTGGTCGCAGCGACATTCAGCTTCGCCTGCGCGAGCGCGCTCACGGGCGCCGCGAGGAGCAGAACAAGAAACAGCTTCAAGGATTTCATGGACATGGCTGAACCTCAGAACACATGGGCGCCGTGCGCGCCAATCGAAAACAGGAACTGGAAGAGGAGCTCGTTGGCGGCGGGACCGTCCGCGTAATCGGTCCGCCGATACTGCCCGCGCACCTGGCTGAACTCGCTCGGCCAGTAGGTCAACGTCGCCGAGGCGCCCTTGTCGAGAAGCGTGGCGTTGTCCGCGCGCTCTGACCGGTCGTACCGGCCGCCCATGAACCACCGCCGCGCGAACTGGTAATCGCCGGAGGCGTAATACCCCATGCTGCGCTGCCGGCCGCCGAACTGGCCGCGGTCGCTCCAGATGATTTCGCTCCGGCCGACGAACTGCTGATAGATCGCGCGCCTCAGGGGGCGCCACCGCAGCGTCACATCCGTGCCGAAGAGCGTCGTCGTGAATCGTCCGAGGTCGATGTCCTTCACGATGCCTGCCGGGTTGTGTCCGTACGAATAGGACGCGCCGAGATCCAGGTTGGTCGATTCCGAAATGTCGTGGTAGGCGCGGAGATGTCCGACATAGCTGAGGTCGCCGCGCTCGCTCGACTTGAACAGCGACTCACCAGAGTCCCCGCGGAACACCTGGCCTGTCGCTTCCAGGAAGAGCGGCCCCGCCGGAATCAACCGCGCGACGGAGATCCCTGCGTCGTCGATCCCATCCTCGCCGCCGACGAGGTTCCCCATCACGATCGGCCGGTCGGTCCAGGGCAGGACGTGATTGTGCATCGTGTTGATCTTTCCGAACGCCGCGCGCATCTTCCCGACCTTCGTGAGCAATCCGCCGGGCAGCGATGTAAATGTCAGGAAGCCTTCCTCGACCCCGACGCCCTCCTCGCCGAACGAGAGGAAGAAGTCGGCGCGCGCGTACGGATCGACGAACGCCTGGAACGACGCTTCGGACTCGTGCATCGCCAGGGCGGGGTTTGGATTCACTTCGTTCTTCCCGGCGGCGCCCAGGAAGTCGCCGATGACCGCCATGTCGGGATTGAAGATCTTGGAGTTGGCGAGCCCCGCGCCCTGCCCGACTTCCTGAACCGGCGCTGCGGTCTGCGCCGGCGCCGCGCCTCCTTGCGCACCCTGGATCGCCGCAAGCTGCGTTTCGAGCGCCGCCAGGCGATCGCCGAATTCTTTTTTCAGCTGATCGATCTGCTGCTGAAGCTGTTGCGCCTGCTCGGCCGTCTGGGCCAGCGCCGGGCGCGGCGCCATGACCAGCGCCGCGGCCATCATGGCCGCGCACGCGACGTACATCGCTCGCATAGCGTTCCTCCGAATTCACAAGACCACCAGCGGGGGGGACCCACTAGATCGGTTGTCAGTTGCCCGTAGTCAGTTGCCAGTCGTGTTCTGCGTCGAATCGAGCTGAAAACTGGCTACTGGGAACTGAAAACTGCGCTAGGGTCCGCACCGCGGGAAATGAAATAGGAAATGGAACTGAACTACGCGAGCGGGGGCGCGCGAGCGGGACGGTTGGAGATGACGATGGCGTTGACGATGGGCGCGGCGACCAGCGCCAAGAGACGCGCATCAACGGCGGGCGGAGCGAACCGAACCGCCGCGGCCACCGCGCGTAGCGACTGCAGTGCGTGGCACAGCACGCAGTGCTGCGGCTCAGGCATCGCGGGATCGGAAGAGCCAAGATGATGGCCGGCGTGGTCGTGCGCGACGACCGCCGGATTACAGATCGCGTCGTCGCGGTCGTCGTGCAACAGGGACGACACGGTGACCGGCATCGTCGCGAACAGCGCCACCGCCGCGAACAGCGAGGCGAGACGGGTGCGCCGAAGGGCGCGGATCATCGAGGAAAAGGATACCCGAATTCCGCCTCAGAGTTCTCGCAAATCCCTTTCTGGCATGTCCGCTGCTCTCCTTCCTGCCGCTGAAGGAGGCACATGCGATACGTGGTACCGATTTCCAGAGGCAAGCAGGTGTGTGGTGGGGTGGGGGCGATCGTGTGCAGTTGCGCGATCTCGTGGGTACTGACGCCTGGTCCGGGCACCGGGCCGGTGAAGTCCTTGCCCCGACATTCGACACGTTGTCCGATCCGGTCGTCGTGATCGCTCCGCCTTCCTCGTCCGATCGACCGGTGAGCGCGTCGCAGCTCCACAAACCCTCAAATTCTTCTCTCGCGCCTCTGCAGGTGAATCGATACGAGCCGATATAAGTGGGTAACGACCCAGTTATGGTGTTCATGGTCTTCGCAGGATTTGTTGTGGCGCTGGTAGCCGGCCGATACCTCGGCGAGTCCGATCACCGCGTCAGCAGCGCACTGACCCGCTCGAGATTGTCCAAGCCGTAAACGTCGGTTTCGAGCTGAGGAATCCAGGTCAGGGGATACGCTGAAAAGCGGCGCCTGATCTCGTCGCGATAGACCTGCTCCTGCGCCCACCGCGCCCGATAAAACTCCCCTTCCACCTCGTCCGGAAGCACGCGGTTTACAAAAATCCCGCACACGTTCACGTTCGACTCGCGCAGCACCTCCGCGGCGCGCGAGGTCTCCTCGATCGGCAGGCGCTCGGGGACGAGGACCAGCACGAAGCCGGTGAAGTTGTGCTGCATCAGCCGGGCGCGGACCTGCTCGAGCTTCTCCCGGCGCTGATCCAGCGTGCGCAGGATCGGATCCTGATCGGGATCGATCGCCTCGGGACTGCGCCGCACCTTGTCGATGTCCTGGTTCAGCGAGAGGAGCGCGCGGCGCCGCTTGGACAGCGCGCCAATCCACGAGGCGACCAGCTCCGGCATGCGCAGCAGGCGCAGCGTGTGCCCCGTGGGCGCGGTGTCGAAGATCAGGAGGTCGTACGCATCGAAGCGGTCGATGATCAGGTCGCTCATGCGATCGAAGAGCGCCACCTCCTCGACGCCGGGCATCGCGGCGGCGAGATCGATCTGCCGCTCCGCCTCCTTCGCGACCGCGGGGCTGAACATCCGCGTGATCTCGGCCTTCGCCCTGTCCACGTAGCGGCGCGCCTCGAGGTCCGCGTCGAGCTCGAGGCCCGTCAGCCCGGGATAGATCTCGCGCTCGTCGCGGTCGAACGGCTTTTCGAAGATGTCCGAGGTCGAGTGCGCCGGATCGGTCGAGACGAGCAGCACGCGCTTCCCCGCGCGGCTGGCCACCAGCGCCATCGCCGATGCGCAGGTCGTCTTGCCGACGCCTCCCTTCCCGCCGAAGAACAGGATCCTCTTTTTCAGCAGCTCGCGCATGTCACCTGCAGTAACTCGCGCATGTCACCTGCTGCCGCTCACGCATGTCAACAGCAGGGCAGGCTGCCGATCGGCGATCGATCCATGCCCATGCGCCGGTGCCAGGTGTGGAACTCCTCGAGGAAGAAGGGATAGACGTCGAGGAGGTAGATCGTGGAGGGGTTCGGGAGGCCGACGAGCTCCATGAAGCACTGCAGCATGAACAGGTCGTTCAGATCGACGAACTGCTCGCGCAGCTTCCGCTCGTAGGCGGCAACGAAGTAGCCGTGAAGGAAGTCCCCGGCGTTCTGCTTCAGATCATCCCAGCGCATAGGACTAGATTACGTCACTGGATGCGCTCGATCTCGTGAAGACGCGGGCTGGGCTCAAAGCGATCGGGAGTCATTCACCGAAGCAATTCGATCTGTGCCTGGCGGACAAAGACCGGGTTGGACGGCGCGACCGAGATCGGTCCGTTGATGCCGAAGACGGCAATCTGCACCTTCTCACCCGGCTTCAGCGCGGCTGTGAGCAGCACGCGGTTCGGCATGTTGAACCCGGCGATCACCTGCGGGCTCGGCTTCCCCACGGCGCGAGGCAACTGCCCGTTCATCCACACCTCCGCGTAGTCATCGACCGTGACCGACAGGACGGCTTTCATGCCGGTGACGTCGAGGTCGCCCACTTTCGCCGGCATCGTGAGCGTCGTGCGAAACCACGTCATGAACAACTTCCCGCCGCCGCGACGCGCGCCGAGGTCCTTCGCGTCGATCACGGGCCAGGACGAATCGTCAAAGCCCGCTTCGCCGGCGTGCGGCTGGACGTCGTACGAGGTTTTCCACGCCGGCCCGGCGTTCGGCATCGCCGGCCCCTCGACGATCTTCGCGTCCATGTTCTTCCACACGGCGCCGAACAGCGCCGAGCCCTCAGGGGTGATGAGATCGACAACTTTCACGGCCTCGCCGGCCGGCGCGACTGGCGGGGGCGGCGCGGGGACGGGGGGGGCCTGCGCCTGGGCAAGGACCACGACTGGAATGACAGCGATAAGTACGGCGGTAATCCCTCTGTGCATGATGCCTCCCTGAAGCGAGCATCGTAGCGCACTACCGGGTGGACGGAATTGTCGGTCGTGCTTCTGAATCACCACGCGGATGTTCCTATTGCGTCGTGCTTCGATGCAGACGGTCGACGCACGTGGACCCATTTCCAAAGAATTGACTTGGAATTCTGCGGTTTGCAGGATGCTGGCGCGCATGGCCCGCATGTTGCTCGTGAGCGTGGCGGCGGTACTTCCCTCGAAACCCACCGTCCCTCACTGGAGCTTCGATCGACATGGACTTCCATCGCCTGGTGAACCGCGTCCGGAGCGAATTCATCGAAATGCCCGGCCTTCAGTTGACGCTGCCCCAGGCGGCGCGGTTGTGGGGGCTCGATCAGGCGGCCTCGCGCCGCGTGATCGATGCGCTGGTCGAACTGGCGTTTCTCCGCTGGACGCCGCGCGGAACCATCGTTCGTGTCGATCGCGCGGCCGCGTAAGACATTTCCGTAGAGCCGACCGTTTCCGTAGAGACCGACCTGCCTTGGCCGCCGAAGCTCGAAGAGCGAAGGCGGGAGGTCGGCCTACAACCGCATCTCGAGCGGCGCAACATCCAACCCCTCCGGCTCCGCGCGCCACGCCTCTCCCGGAGCAATCAGCATTGGCGTCGTGAGCGATCCGGTGCTCACCAGCTCACCCGCCGTCAGCGGCTCGGCCCAGGGTGATCGCCGGACCGCGGCGGCCAGCTCCCCGAGACACAGCGCGGGGCTCCGCAGCACGTTGCGGCCGCCGCCTTCCTCGACGAGCGTGTCGTTCTTGAATAACTTCAACGTGAACTCGGCAAGCTGGTGGGCAAGCGCCGTGATGCTGGCGCTCGTCACCGCCGTGGGCGCGCCGAGCACGAGGCCGGCGTGGAATCCGTACGCGGCCACCAGCCGGAGGTGGTCTTCAAGCTCAAGGCGCCCGTCGAGGGGCGCCGTCGCGAGATCGAAGCCCTCGCGCGAGGAGAGCGGCGCTGCGAGCAGCGCTCCCGTCGAGTACGCCTCGACGAGCTCCCCGGCCACAGCCTTGATGTCGATTGGCACCTTCTATCGTGACGCCGGCGCGGCGATCCTCGCCGCCGGATAGTCCTTCGTGAACCCGTTTCGCTCGTTCGTCATCGTGAAGCTTCCGTCGGTGCGCGCCGACAGCTTCAGGTAGTAGCCCTTGTGCCCGGGCGCGCTCTCCATCGTCGCGATGAACGCCTCGGGCGAGTTGATCTCCTTGCTCACGGCCTCGGAGTAATGCAGCTGCCAGAAATCCTGGAAGCCGGGTGAGCTGCGGACGATCTCGAAGGTCCCTTTCGTGCCGCCCTTCATCGCGCCGTTGTTCATGATGGCGACGCGCGGATGAATCGCATGCACCATCGCGGGGCTTCCCGCAAGATCGGTCCCGTGGCGGGACGTGTGATACACGTCCACCGTGCCGAGCAGGTTCCGCGGGCAGACCAGCGCCTTTTCGTTGTTCCACACCAGGTCCGACAGGTCGAGCATGCGGAAGTTCCCGTACCTGATCATCGCGCCGAGCGTGACCGCGTTCTCTGGGGTGGCATCCTGGACGCGCGGCATGAAGTCGCGGCAGAGCGGATTCGGCTCCCCCGCTCCAGGCAAACCAGCAACCGGGCCCGTGATCACCTCGCCCGCCGACGAGATAAAGGTGACCTCCAGCCCCGCGATCGGGATCTTCGCGCCTGGTTTCGGCACCGTGACGTTCGCCGTGCCGCGGATGCTCATATAGGTATCGAAGGCCGCTCGCCGATTCGTCTGTCCTTCGACGGTCCATCCGCCGTGGTCCCAGAAATGCCTGATCGGAAAGCGCCGCGACAGCTCGGCCGCGTTCCCGACGTGATCGCCGTGATAGTGCGAGACGATCACCTGATCGAGCTGCTGCTCGACCGCCACGTCCTTGACGATCGCGGTAATGCGATCGGCATCACGATTGTTGTCGCCGCCGGTGCCGGTGTCGAAGAGCAGCGTCTCGCCGCCCGGCGTGACAAACAGCGTTGCCTGGCCGCCCTCGGTGTCGATGAAGTAGATGTCGAGCGTCGCCGGCGGCTTGTTCTGGGCGAGCGCGATCTGCGCCCCGACCCCGATCACCACGATGAGCATCGCTGTCTTGCGCATATGGCCTCTTGAACCACGAAGTTGTTTTCAACCACGAAGGTCACGAAGAACACGAAGGATTCTAGTTTTCTTCGTGACCTTCGTGACCTTCGTGGTTGATCTCTTCGTGGTCGAAGTTTACCCGACAAGTCCGCCTCCGCCGAGGCTTCGGCGGACAAGTGTTAGGATTCCGCACATCGATCGAGGTTCCGCATGAAAAGACACGCCACTGTCCTCTTCCTCGTCCTCGCCGGCGTCATCACGATGGCGCAGCCCTCGGCGCAGCTCGAGGTGCCCACGCCGCAGAACACGGTCGTCCGTCTCGATGCGGCGCTCGGTGCCCTCGTGCCCGCCGGCGCGAAGGCCGAGCTGCTCAAGGGCGATTACTTCGGCGCCATCGAAGGGCCCGTGTGGGTCGACGACCCTTCGACAGGCTCAGGGTCGCCCCGAGCATCGTCGAGGGGCGAAGGCCAGGGCGGCTACCTGCTCTTCAGCGACATGGCGGCCAACGTCATCTACAAATGGACGCCCGCGGGGCAACTCTCCGTCTTCCTGGACAAGAGCGGTTTCACCGGCAGCGACGTGAACAGCGTCGGCGGCCAGTACACCAATGGCCGCCTGCACCTCCTCCTCATCGGCTCCAACGGGCTGACCCTCGATCGCGAGGGTCGGCTGATCATCGCGGGGATGACCGACCGCAATGTGACCCGCCTCGAGAAGAACGGCTCGCGGACGACGCTGGCGGAGCGGTACGAGGGAAAGCGGCTGAACAGCCCGAACGACCTTGTCGTGAAGTCCGACGGCGCCATCTATTTCACGGAAACGACGAGCGGCATACGCGGGCGCGATGAGGGCCCCGCGCGGGAGCTTCTCTTCCACGGCGTGTATCTGATCAAGGACGGCGTGCTGCGGCTGCTCGACAAGGATCCGCAGGGCTCGGCGCCAAACGGCATCGCGTTCTCGCCGGACGAGAAGATCCTGTACGTCAACGGCGGCGTGAAGATCACGCGGTATGACGTGCTCGCCGACGACACGATTGCCAATCCGCGCGTGCTCATCGACATGAGCGTGGAGAAGACGCCGGGCAACACCGACGGCATGAAGGTGGATCGCAACGGCAACATCTACTGCTCGGCACCCGGGGGGATCTGGATCATTTCGCCGCAGGGGAAGCACCTCGGCACGATTGTGACGCCGGACCGCGTCGCGAACGTTGCGTTCGGTGACGCCGACAGCAAATCGCTCTACATGGTTGGCGGCCGCAGCCTCTGGCGGATCAGGGTGAACGTCGCCGGCATTCGGCCGCTCCCGGCAGCGGGCAGCGGGCAGCAGGCAGCGGGCAGCGGGCAGCAGGCAGCAGGCAGCGGGCAGTAATTTCAAATGCTGCCGGCCGCCAGCTGCCGGCTGCCGGCTCACATTGAAAGGGATTAGGGATTAGGGATTGGGGATTAGGGATTGGGCGTAAGAGCACGGCGCAATCCATGAAGTATTCGTCCCAGGGTTGCTGACAGTTCGGCAACCTCCTTTGCGTCTTCGTAGGTAAGAAACGAGAGTCTGCGAGCGAGTTCGATTTGCGTTTCAGCCTCCGCAAGGCTGCCAAGAGCCATCGTTACGAAGTGCGAGTATGCCTTTGTGCCCTGCCGGTGTCCTTCAGCGACATTCGACGGCACCGCCACGGACGCGCGTCGAAGCTGTGACGTCAGTCCGTACAGTTCGGTCCTGGGGAACTGCTTCGTGACGGCGTAGATGCGGACGGCGAAGTCCATGCCGACTTTCCAGGCTTCGAGGTCACGATATGATTGGATTGCCATGCACGCGTACGCGAGCAAACTGCGTGCGAGGCCGATCCAGTTCGTAAGTTGTTGATAGCGCAGTTTCGCGTTGCGCTTTTTGCCATCGTCGGACGCAAGAAGTACGCAATTCCTGACATCCGCCAATCCCCAATCCCCAATCCCTAATCCCCCCAATCCCCAATCCCTAATCCCTAATCCCCGATCGCCTCCAGTGCCAGCCCGGTGGTGCGAGGGGCGAAGGCCACGATATCCAGG
>JAHFUO010000040.1:11694-23219 GCA_023265015.1 Acidobacteriota bacterium
CCCCCAATCCCCGATCCCCAATCCCCAATCCCCTCCTCATATGTCTTCCAGCGATCGTCCCGTCGTTCTCGGCGCGAACAGAGTGATGTCGAGGATCACGATCCACAGCGCCGCGGCGATGGCGGCAAACATCGCTCCGGCCCCCCACCGATCCAGCACCGGCACCAGCACGAACGGCATCGCGCCCGTCGACAGGCGGCTCAGTCCGTACGCCGTGCCGGCCGCGGTTGCGCGTGCGAAGGTCGGAAAGATCTCCACCTGGAAGATGTGCAGCGCGTTCGAGAACACGTTGCTCGTCGCCGTATAGAGGAACCCGGCCACCAGGATCACGGCGGGCGTCGTCGCGTATCCGAGCACCAGGCCGAAGACGCTCATCAAGGCCGCCGAGCCGGCGATCAGCCACCGGCGATCGACGCGCTCGATGATCGGCAGCGATAGCGCGGAGCCGATTGGATACCCAATGAATGTCAGCGAGGTGAACGTCAGCGATGTGACGATGGAATATCCCTTCGCGGCGAGCACGGTCGGCACGAGCGTGCCGAAGCCGTAGTAGCCGACTGCCTGGAACACGTGGAACACGCAGAGCATCAGCGTGCGTCCGCGGTAGCGTGGACCGAAGATGACGCGGAAGCGCGCCCGACCAGACGAGGCGGCCTCGCTCGTCTCCGGCGGGAGCAACGGCCCGAGCGCCTCCGCCTCTCGTTCCATGCGCGCGACGATCGCGTCCGCCTCGGCGGTGCGTCCCGCCGATTCGAGCCACCGCGGCGACTCGGGCAGCTTCGACCGCATCACCCACACGATCGCGGCGCCCAGCGATCCGGCCACGAACATCCACCGCCAACCGTCGATCCCGAGCGGGCGCTGCGGGACGAGGATCCGGGCGAGGAAGCCGGCCGCCGGGATGCCGAAGAACCCGAGCGTGTACGCCCACGCGGTGTAGCGCCCGCGGTGTCGCGCCGGCAGGAGCTCGCTCAGGTACGCATCCACCAGCGGCAGCTCCGCGCCGATGCCGATGCCCGCCAGGAACCTCGTCACGATCAGCATCGCCACGTTGACGCTGAACGCGCCGAGCAGCGTGAACGCCGAGTAGATCCCCAGATTCACCAGGAACGCCGCGCGGCGCCCGGCGCGATCGGCAAAGCGGCCGAGCATCGTCGCGCCGAAGAACATCCCGACAAAGCTCGAACCGATCATCGCCGGAAGCACCGCGCGACCGAGGTGAAACTGCTGCGTCAGCACCGTGCCGAGCACGCCTGCCAGGAAGATGTCGAAGAGATCGAAGAACGTGCCAATGCCGGCAATAACGGTTGCCGTGCGATGAATCCGCGTGGGGGGAAGGCGGTTGAGCCGCGCCGCGATTGAAATCATCCGATCCCCGAATCCCGATCCCCGAATCCCGAATCCCGAATCCCTAATCCCTAATCCCTAATCCCTAATCCCTAATCCCCAATCCCTAATCCCTAATCCCCAATCCCCAATCCCTGATCCCCAATCCCCAATCCCTGATCCCCAATCCCCAATCCCTAATCCCTAATCCCCAATCCCTTCAGAATCGGTACGTGTAGAGGATCTTCGACGCCGCGCGGCGGTCGAGCGTGATGAAGCGGCTGCGCACCGGATCGTCCAGCCAGTTGTGGTTGTAGACGATGTAGAAGTCGCTGCCGGGGGTGATGATCCAGCGGAAGCGCGACTGCCAGCCCATCACCGCGCTCACCGAGTCGTACTGGACGGTGTTCGAGAGCTGCACCCACGGATTGAACTGCGTGTCCAGGGCCGTGCGATACAGCCGCGTCGTGAAGCGACCCTGCGGCAGACCAATCCTGTTCCATTCGGTAGCGCCGAACAGCACGACGCCGCGGCGCGGCCGGATGCCGGCCTCGACGCTCAGTTGATCGCGATCGCCTGAATAGAAGCTGCCCGTCTCGTAGCTGGTGGCGACCGCGAGCGTACGCCGGTTTGCGGTGGACACCTGCACGCGATACCGCGAGTAGCTGTAGTCGGTGCCGATCGGCAGCGTAACGCCGCGGCTCACGCTGAAGTTGCGGTCGAGGCGCTCGTAGGTGGGCACGTAATGGAACTGGATTTGATCCTGCGACTGGAGGTTCGCCTGGAACACCGTGAAGTCCCACTGCCGCAGCAGCGGATCGTTGGTCGCCGTGAGGAACTGCAGGTCTCCGGCCACGCCGAACTGGTACTGCTGGACGCCGTACCGCGTGCGCCCCTGCACGCGGCGCGGCCTCGGCTGGAACCGCGCCCGCGGCGCGATCCGCCGGTACCCATTGCGCAGCGTGAAGCCGACCGCTGGGTCGTAGTTCTGCTGCACCTCGCGATAGAAAAGGGCGCCGGCATAGCGATCGTTGGGGTAGTCGACGCTGGCGCCCCACGCGTTGTGCTTGCCCTGCTTGCGCGGGTTCGTCGTCGTGAGGAAGTAGCCGACCAACTCGACATTCTGATTCCGCCGGAACGTCGTGGTGCCGAGGCGGAAATCGGTGCCAAGGGTGTGTAGCGCGCTGAAGGTTCCGGTCGGCGGCGCAAGCGGCAGCGCCGCGTCGTGCGCGCGGGCATCGCGGCGCGTGTACACCACGCCGACGTACGACTGCCGGAGGACGCGTCGCTTGACGCGCAGCGCCGTGAAATCTTCTCCAGGGACCGTCCCTTCGCGCCCCGTGCTGATGTGCATGAGCGCCACGTCCTGCGACCCTGCCTGGCCGGTCAGCTTGACGCCGTAATCAATCTTCTGCGGATCGCCGTTGGCGTCGAGGCCGATGCGCCGCGTGAAGAACGGCACGACCGCGACGAAGCGGGTGCTGGCGGAATCGAAGCTGGCAAAATCGAAATAAGAGGCTCCTTCGATGAAGAAACCGCGCTTCTCGGGAAAGAACAGCGAGTACTGCGTGAGATTGACCTGCCGCTGGTCGACTTCGGTTTGCGCGAAATCGGTGTTCACCGTCACGTTCGCCCGCAGCGCGGGTGTGACGCTGTAAAACAGATCGACGCCGGCGCTTGCATCGGTCGTCGTCTTGTCCTGGCCGCGGCCGGGGGACGACAGCGCCGAGGCCACGCCGTACGGCCGGACATCGAGCCCGTGGCCCTGGGTCACATGGTCGATGCCGAGCAGCAGCCCCGTGTACTGGATTTTCAGTCCCTGATTCAGGCCCCACCCGGTCCAGAAGGTTTCTTCGTTTTTTCGCCTGATTGTTCGCTGGAAGTTCACTCCCCACGGCTTGCCATTTGGATCGAAGTTGAACGTGCGGAACGGAAGCTCCACTTCCAGCGTCCAGCCGATCTCGCTCCGGAGGACCCGCGCGTCCCAGATACCGTCCCACTCGCGGTTGGTCTGGCCCTGCGAACTCATGAGCGAGTCGCCCATGAAGCCAGCCGGGTTCATCTCGAAGAAGTAGCCGTTCCGTCCGTCCTGGAACGTGTCGAAGATCCACTTGAACTGGTCGTCCGAGCGCAGGAAGTCATCGCGCTTCATGTTGTTGCCGAGCAGCTTGTCCGGCTCATCGTCATAGCAGATGACGCCGAGATAGAGCGCGTCGCTGCTAAACACCACCCGGACCTCGGTGCGTTCGGATGACGGCGCGCCGGTCTGCGGCGTCTGCTGGGTGAAATCGGTGGCCGGAACGGCGCGCTGCCAGGCGGGCTCGTCAAGGCGGCCGTCGAGCGTAATCGGGTCTGTCGGGCCGAGACGCATGGCGGTTACGGTCGGCCGCGTGATATCCGGTGGGGGTTGCTGCGCTGAGACGATGCGCGAAACGAGCACGGCACACACGGCGAACAGACTGGTCCTTCGGATCATTTGCCGATCAGACGCAGGCCGGGTCTTTGCAGGCCCAGCCGAGGCGTCTACCGTGACGAAGTTGTGGTTGCGCGAGCGCCCGGCTTGAAGAGATCGAGGCTGATGGCGTTCCCCATCAACTGGTAGCCGGCGTCGTTCGGATGAAGATGATCGCCCGATTGATACTGCTCGATCAACTGCGTCGGGTGATTCGGGTCGCGGACGGCCGCGTCGAAGTCGATGACGGCGTCGTACGTCTTGCTGGTGCGGATCCAACTATTCAGCGCCTGGCGCTTCGCCTCGGTCTCGGTGGTATACGTCGCACCGTTGCCCTCGAACGGCGTCAGCGTCGCGCCAATGACCTTCAGGCCGCGAGCATGAGCTCGATCGATGATCTGCCTGTGGGCCGCGATGATTTCGTCGGTCGTGAGCGACAGGTTGTTCCTGATGTCGTTGATGCCCTCGAGGAACACGAGGTACGTCACACCGGTCTGCGACGCCACATCGCGATCGAATCGCGCCAGCGCGCTCACGCCTGCTCCGTCCTGCAGGATGCGGTTCCCCCCGATCCCGACATTCAGCACGCCGAGCTTCATCCCCGCCTGCGCGAGACGCCGCGCGAGCACGTCGGGCCAGCGGCTGTTCGTGTCCGGCGTCGTGCGCGCGCCGTCGGTGATTGAATCGCCAAGCGCGACGATCGCGCTCACCTGTTCTGGTGCGGCCACTTCGACGCGCGAGATGAAATACCAGGACGGCACGGTCGCCGCCATCTGCAGGTCCGCGTCGGCCGTGTGATCGCCTGTGACCGACACGTAGTTCGTCTGGTTTGCTCCGCCATGCAGCGTCAGCGGCGATGTGCCCGCGCCGGTATCGCCGGGCAGATAGAGGCTGACGGCCAGGTCCGACAGCGCCGGCACGTTGAGCGCAACCGGATCGCTGAAGATCACGGCGCCGGCGGGGATGCTCGTGCCGAGCTTGCCGGCGAAGGTGACCGCCCGATCGGACCCGGGGAGGATGGCCGCGCCGCTGCTGCGCACCGCGACGTGCGCGGCGCCGATGGCGAGCGGCGCATCGCCGAATGCATTGCTCAACACGACGCGGAAGCGCTCACCGCCGATGCTGAGGTGCACGATCTCGCGGATCGTCTGATTGTTGAAGTTGATCGGTGGCGCAGGAGGCTGGGCGGGCGCGCCCTGCGGGCCTTGGCCGCCGCCGCGTCCTGCGGGCGGACGCACGGCGCGCGCGACGACCGCCGTCGCCCACGTTCCAACCCAATGGTCGCCCGCCGCCTGCGCGCGAACCACCGGCGGCGCCCACAGGGTGAACGCGGCGATGGCCGATGCGGCGACGATTCTCGGACAAGAAAGTCTCATGACATGCATAGCCGCATGATACTCTTCCCCGCAAATTTGTTCGTGGTTCGTGGTTGGTGGTTAGTGGTTAGTGGGTTAGTGGTAACGACCAACCACCAACCACCCACCACCAACCACCCACCACCAACCACCAACCACCAACCACCAACCACCAACCACCCACCACCAACCAAAGAGGGAGTCACGCGTTATGGAACAGCAACAGCAGAGATTGACGGCGAAGGACTTCGACCCCGAGCTTCTCAAGCTCTTCGATCGCTACGTGCACGGGATGATCGATCGCCGCGGATTCCTGGACGGCGCCGGCAAGTTCGCGGTCGGCGGCCTGACCGCGGCGGGAATCCTGCAGATGCTCACCCCGAACTACGCGTGGGCGGAGCAGGTCACCAAGGACGACAAGCGCATCACCACGATGACGCTCGAGTACGACTCGCCGAAGGGCCAGGGCAAGATGAAGGGGTACTTCGCGAAGCCGGCCAACATGACCGGGAAGCTCCCGGCGGTGCTCGTGGTGCACGAGAACCGCGGCCTCACGCCGTACATCCAGGACGTCGTGCGCCGCCTCGCGGTGGCGAACTTCGTCGCCTTCGGTCCCGATGCCCTGACGCCGCTCGGCGGGTACCCGGGCAACGACGACAAGGGCGTCGAGATGCAGCGCACGCTCGACCAGAACAAGATCATCGAGGACTTCGTCGAGGCGGTGAGCGTGCTGCAGAAGCGGCCGGAATCGACGGGCAAGGTCGGCGCGGTCGGCTTCTGCTTCGGCGGCAGCGTCTGCAACCAGCTCGCGGTCCGCGTCCCGTCGCTCGTCGCATCGGCGCCGTACTACGGCGGCCAGCCCAAGGCGGAAGAGGTGGCGAAGATCAAGGCTGCGTTGATGATCCACTACGCCGGCCTTGACGACCGCGTCAACGCCGGATGGCCGGACTACGAGAAAGCCCTCAAGGCGAACAACATCAAGTACGAGGAATTCGTGTACGCCGGCGCGAACCACGGCTTCCACAACGACACGACGCCGCGCTATGACGAGGCGGCCGCCAAGCTGTCGCAGGACCGCACGTGGGCGTTCTTTAACAAGAACCTGCGAACCACGGGACAGGCGACGAACTAGAACGATCGAACCTGCAGGTTCTCCGGTGCTCGATGTGCTCGGGTGCTCAAACGCGAGCACCTGAGCACGTGTGCACCCGGGAACCGGTTCCTGCCCATTTGGGTGATCCCAGCGAAAGAATTCAGCGCGAGGATCACATCATGCTTACTGACATCTCAAACCAGATGGCGGATGCGGCGGCTGCCGCAGCTCCGTCCGTTGTACAGGTCCAGGGGCGTCGTCGTCCGGCCAGCGGCGTCGTTTACGCGCAGGGCGTCGTCGTCACGACGATCCATGCGCTAGGGGGAGAAGATGGCCTGCGCATCCGCGGCGACGACGGCATGGCGTCGGACGCGGAGCTCGCGGGCTGGGATCCCACGACAAGTCTCGCCGTGCTGACGGCGGCGGCGCTTGCTGCTCCACCGATCACGGTGGCGAAGGCGCCGGCGCGCGTCGGCCACCTGGCGCTGGCCGTTGCGCGCTCGTGGAGCAACGGCCTCACGGCGAGTGCAGGAATCGTCTCAATCATCGGCGGACCGCTGCCGACCGGCCGGCGCCGCGCGATTGACGAGGTGATTCGCACGACCGCGCCGATGCACGACGGCTTTGCCGGCGGCGCGTTCGTCGACACGAGCGGAGCGCTGGTCGGCATCGCGACCGCGACAACGATTCGCGGTCTTGGTGTCGTCATTCCCTCGTCAATTGCGTGGAAAGCCGCGAAGGATCTGCTCGAGCATGGACGAATGAAGCGGGGGTACGTCGGGATCGCCGGGCAGCCGGTGCGCCTGCCGGATCCGCAGCGCATCGCCGGCGATCGGCGCGGCGCGCTGCTCATCGTCGGCGTCACGCCGGACGGGCCGGCGGCAAAGGCCGGCGTGATCGTGGGGGATATTGTCCTTGCGCTGGACGGCCGTCCAATTGGCGCGCCCGAAGATCTGCTCGACCTGCTGGTCGGCGATCGCGTCGGGAAATCGTCAACGCTGCACGTGCTCCGCGGCGGAGCGCCGATCGATGTCGCCGTCACCATAGGGGAGCGCCCGGCGTAGGCGGGCCCTGAAGGCCCGCCCGGCAAACGACAATGCGCGTGATTCTCGTCGGGAGGGCCGCCGATCGTGAACACATCCGAGGCGAGCTCGATGAGGCGTTCACGATTGCCGGCGAGTTCCCAACGCTGGCGGAGGCACACGCATCGCGGATAGAAGCGGACGCGATCGTGATGGCGACGGCGGCCCGTAAAAGACCGCTGTACGAACATCCATTGACAGATGTAGAGCGCCCCGTAACGGGGCGCCATGACGCTGAAATCGAGGAGCCGTTGACTCCGCGTGAAGTCGAGGTCGTGGAGCTGCTGGCCGAGGGACTCTCGAACAAGGCGATTGCCGCGCGGCTCGGGATCAGCGATCAGACCGTCAAGTTTCACGTCGCTTCGATCTGCGGCAAGCTCGGCGCCGCCAATCGTACTGATGCCGTCAGGCGCGCCGTGCGGCGCGGCCTAATCTCTCTGTGATTCGGCGGGCACCACCGACACCGTGCGCCGATCTCCGCGACGGACAATCGCGACCTCTGCGGCTATATTGATCCGCTCTTCGTCGAGAATCCGATGGAGCTCGTCGACGCCGGTCACCGCCGTGCCGTCGAAGGCGTAGATGATGTCTCCCTCTTCCAGCCCGCCACGGGCAGCGGGGCTGTCGGGCTCCACCGACGACACGCGAACCGCCGACGAGACTGCGAGCTGGTTGGCCCTGGCAATCGCGCGCGGCATGTCGACGTTCTGCCCCGCGAGGCCGATGTAGGCGCGGCGGATTCGCCCATCCCGGATCAGCCGCGACGCGACGAAGCGCGCCGTGTTGATGCCGATCGCGAAGCAGATGCCCTGCGCCAGCTGGATCATCGCCGTATTGATGCCGATGACGTCGCCGCTCGTCGTCACCAGCGGCCCACCCGAGTTGCCCGGATTGAGCGCCACATCGGTCTGGATGACATCGTCGATCAGCCGGCCCGATCGCGACCGCAGCGACCTGCCGAGCGCGCTGATGACGCCCGACGTCACGGTGTGCTGGAAACCGAACGGGTTGCCAATCGCAATCGCCACCTGGCCTGCGCGGACGCGACGCGAGTCGCCGAATCGCGCCCACGGCAGGGTGCCCCTGCCCGAGTCGACGCGCAGGACGGCGAGATCGGTGCCCTTGTCCTGCCCAATCACGTCGGCGCGCATCGAGCGCCCCTCCGGTAGAATCACCTCCACGCGCGCGGCACCCTCGACGACGTGTTGATTCGTGAGGACGAGGCCGTCGGGTGTGAAGATTACGCCGGAACCGCCGCCTTGCTTTCGCTGAACATTCACGACGGCCGGGCCGACCGTTTCAACGGCCTGGATCACGGCTCGCGAATACGCATCCAGCAGCTGGTCATCGTCCGCGCGTTCCATGGAGTTCATATGTGCGACCTGTCCCACCACGACCACGGCGACTTCGGCTTCATCGTCGACGTGCCGGAGGTCCGCGCCCTGATCGATGAGACGCGGCGTCTGACCGGCACGATTCCGGAGCACGCGGCACGCGTCGACGCGCTGCGTCCGGCGTTCGCCCGCCTGCTCGCGGCCGAGGGTTGGCTGCCCGACGCGTTCGCGCAGCCGGACACGACCAGCGGCATGGGCGGCGGCATCGGCCAGTACGCGCTCTATCGCGACGAAGCCGGAGAGCTGTGCCTGTTCTCGCTCGTCGTGCCGCCGGGATCGTCGACGCCTGTCCATGACCACCTCGCGTGGGGACTCGTTGGCGTCTATCGCGGCACACAGCTCGACACGACCTACGCGCGGCTGGACGATGGGAGCGATGAGGCGCGGGCGACGCTACAGGTCTCGAGCCGGCAGACGGTGAGCGCGGGCGATTTCTACACCCTGCTGCCGCCCGAGGGCGACATTCATTACGTGAAGACCGTGTCGGAGATGCCGTCGGTGTCGATTCATCTCCTGGCAAACGACACGGCATGTGTCTGGCGACACAAGTACGACCCTGAGGCTGGAACGGTTACGCCGTTCAGATCGGGGTACTCGAACGTCAAGTGCCCGCCGGAGCCAGCCTGAAGCGGCGGCGCGGACCTTTCAGGTCCGCGAGACACGATACTTTTCGACACCTTCTTCATTCCACTCGATGCACGCGCCCGGCCGATTCGAAATGATCGCGTGGCCGTCGCGGATCTCGATCGGCTGCTTGAGGACTGGCGCGGCCCAATCGACATACTCGAGCCAGTGACACGTTGGCGTCGCCGCCAGCAGGTGCGCGCTGAACTCCGGGTAGAGGTGTGACGAGATTTTCATCCCCGCCGTCTGCGCGAGCGCGACGGCCTGCATCCATCCGCTGACGCCGCCGATACGCGCGAAGTCGGGCATGGCGTAGTCGCAGGCGTGTGCCGCCAGCGCGTCGGCCATCGCGAGCGGGCCGTCGAAGTTCTCGCCGATCTGAATGGGTGTCGTGATCTCGCGGGTGAGGGTGGCGCAGCCGGCATAGTCATCGTGCCTGATCGGCTCCTCGATCCACGCCAGGCCCTCATGGTCCAGCGCCCGCCCGCGCTGCAGCGCTTCCTCAACGGTGAGCGCCTGGTTGTAGTCCGCCATGACGATCGTACCGGCGGGCACGCGCCGGCGGACCGTGTGCGCCGCGGCGAGATCCTCCTCGAGCGTCGGGTACCCGAGGCGCAGCTTGATCGCGGTGAAGCCGCCGTCGAGGAGCTCTTCCGCTTCGTCGGCCAGCGCGGGGCCAGGCATGAGGCTCAGACCGTTGCTGTTGTACGCCCTCACCGGTCGCACGGTGCCGCCCAGCAGCGACACCAGCGGCACACCAGCCGCGATCGCGAGCGCGTCCCAGCACGCTCCATCAAGGCCCGCCAGCGCCATCGTCACGATTCCGCGCACGCCCAGCAGCTTGAAGTGACGTCCGAGCTTCGCGCCGATCTCGACGGGCGCCACGCGATCGCCTTGCACACGCGCGAACGCACCACGAAGGATCGCCTCGACGGCCGGCGTTGCGGACGGGACATAGCAGAACACGTACGCGCGGCCGGTGATGCCCTCCGCTGTCTCGAGATCGACGAGGACGAGCGGAGCCATGTCCATCCGGCGCGCGCTCGTGCCCAAGGCGCGCTTCATCGGCACGTGCACGGCAACGGTGCGCAACGATCGGATCGTAAGGACGGGTGTCGTCGTGAGTATCATCCCTGGCGGGCCGTAAAGGCCCGCCCTACGCACGTAGGGCGCCCCTTCACGGGGCGCCACCCTCTGCGTGAAGCGCGAGCACGTCCCACACCGCGCGATTGACGGGCGTCGGCACGCCGGCGCGTTCTCCAAGCTGCACGACGACGCCGGCAAGCCACCGGACCTCGAGGCGCTTGCCGCGCTGAAGGTCGTGGTGCATCGACGAGGTCATCGTCCCAGGCAGGCCGTCGACGAACGTGAGGCGCAGGTCCGCGTAGTCGGCGGGAAGCGCGACGCCGAGCGCGCGGCCGACGGCCACGGTCTCGCGCATCGCGTCCAGCAGGAACGCGCGGGTCCGCGGATTCGATCTGATCGGTCCGATCGTCGCGCGCATCGTCGCCGTGGCACCGGAGAGGCCAATCAGGAACACGAATTTCTCCCAGATGATCCTGCGCATGTCGTCGCCCAGCTCGGCATCGATGCCGCCGCGCCGGCACGCGTCGACGAGCGCTGTGGCGCGCGCGGACGGCCTGCCGTCGTACTCGCCGAAAACCAGGCGCTGCATCGTGCCGATGTGCTTGATGACGCCGGGGCGATCGATGCTCGCGCCGATCTGGGCGATGCCGCCCATCACCGGCATGTCGCCGAACGCCGCGCGCAGCACGTCGTCTTTCTGCACGCCGTTCTGAAACGAGATGATCCCGGTGTCGGGGCCGACGAGCGGCGCGATCGCGCGAACCGCCGCGTCCATGTCCCACAGCTTTACGCACAGGAGGACGATGTCCGCCTGGCCGATGTCAGCCGCGGTCCCGGTGACGTTGACGCGTGGAAGATGAATATCGCCCAGGGGACTCTCGACCGTAAGGCCGTCCCTGCGGAGCGCGGCCAGGTGCGCGCCGCGGGCGACGAACGCGACGTCCTCGCCTGCCTGCTGCAGGCGCGCGCCGAAATAGCCGCCGACCCCGCCCGCCCCGATGATCGCGATTCTCATGGTGACACCTCGGCGTGACGAGGTCTTTCAGGGCAGGAGTGGCATGGTCTCGGCGACATCCGGCAGCAGGCGCATCGCCTCGGTGATGTCCGCCGCGG
>JAHFUO010000138.1 GCA_023265015.1 Acidobacteriota bacterium
TGGGCCATCAGCGGCGACCGCGACAGGCGAACGATTCCGGTCGGCGTGCGCACCTCCGCCCGCGGCCGCAGACCGGAAGCGTTCGTGTACATCGGATGGAGGTAGCGCAGGTAGTCGAACCCGAGGCGCACTTTCGACGCGACGAATGACAGCTCGGGCTCGCGTCCCGGAATGCGGCCGTGGGCGATCGTCGGAAAACGGGCCGCGAGGCGGTCGACGATCGCCTGACCGCCAATCGCCGAATCAGGCCTCTCGTGGCCGAGATGAATCGAATGGCCGCGGCGCGCGAGGCCGTCGACCACCGACTCGAGGTTGCGGTAGTAACCCTGGTGCAGCGCAGCGAAAAGAATTCTCACTCGGCGGTAAACAGCGCCTGCAGCTGAACCGGCACAAGGTTCCCCGCGCCGTCGAAGACGTCTCGAACGTCGAACCGGGGAATCTCCCACCGCGCCTGCAGGTCGGCTGGCTTGACGATCGTGCGGCACTTCGTCACCGCGCTTTTGAACCCCAGCTCCTGCAGGATGATTTTGGTCGCATCATTCCACGTACCCACGGCCCCGTATGGATAGGAGAAGTGCAGTTCGTCGAGGTCGAAGGTCTGTGTGAAATAGCTGGACGACAACTCGATTTCCCGGCGCTGCTCCGCTTCTGCGAGCCGGCTCTGCGTCAGATGCCCATGGCCGTGAATGCCGACCTCCATTCCAGCGTCCTGGCATCGACGAATGTCATCCTCCGACAGGTACACCTTGGACACGAAGTCTTCGTCGGCGCCCAGGAATTGTCGGAACACGCTTGTCAGCACCGTCTCCAGCGTGGAATATGGAATGTCGAAATTCAGACGCCTCTTGAACTGCCTGGTGGCGTCGTCATCGTAGGGATACAGGTTTTCGAGCGTGAGATTTTCCGTTGGCTCGATGCGCAGCCCGGGATGCTCGTCGAGCGCGCGCTGAAACTCTTGCCGAAACCGCTGCGTTCCAAGCCGGGCCTGGAGCAGGTGGATCCGGTTCACGTTGAGCAGCCGTCCTTCGACGAGCGGCGCAGAGCAGCAATAGATGGTCGCCGGAACGTCCCAGCGCTGCAGGATCGGGAGGGCGTGCTCGGCGACATCCTTGAACCCGTCGTCGAAGGTGACGACGGCCACGGCTTCGGGAAGGTCGCTGTTGGGATTCATCAGCTCGCCGATCGTCGTGCAAGCGAAGTTCTGCTTCAAAACCCGAAGCTGGCGGTCCAGGTCGTCGGGTGTAATCGACTTGGTCCCCTTCAGGAATCCGTCGTGCGGATGGCAATAGTGGTAGCTGACAATGAGCGCATACCGGTCGCGCAGCTGCGGCGATGGTCGCTGGAACTCGAAATCGAACGCAGCCGAAGGAGTTGACGACTTCGCGCGCTCTGCATGGAGCTCGTTGACGACGGGCCAGCGTCCAGGCAGTACGTGCAGCAGGTTGTCACCCGCATCGTCGTACAGGGTGAAAACGGGGATTGCCGCGGGAGCAACGTTGCGGACGCGGGACGCCGCGCGATCCTGATATTCGTGCGTCGAAATCAGAACGGCATCGACTCCGCTCCAGTCAACCTGATCGAGTGCCTCCTCCCGATACACCCGCAGATCGCCCGGCTCGCCCGGGTACTCATCGAGCGGCACGAACGCCTGGACGCGCAAATCGGGAAACCGATCGATGTGGCGGTACAAGCATCGGGTATGTCCACGGGTACCGACGACGAGCACAGTGGTCCGCCGGCGGCACCATTCGTCGACCTTCGACTCGAGCTCGTACTTGGATCTGTAGTTCCTGTGCCATTCGGCAATCTTGTTCGCCTCCCCGAGATAGGCATCGCGCTCATCGGGAGCGTACGCGGTGAGGTACTTCGCCGTAATCGACGTCCATTCCGCGTCCAGTGCCCGGCTGCGTTCGCCAGTGAGTCGTTTCACCATCTCCGGTGTCGCGTACGGACGGCATTCAACGAGCAGGCCCTCGATGTAGAGAAAATCTATTGCCGTCCCGAACGCGCAGATCAGCGTATCGATCGGTGTTTCGACAATCGGCTCGCGATTGATGTTGAGCGACGTGTTGAGCACCATCGGAACGCCGGTGAGCCGATGGAACTCGCGGATCATCCGGTAGTACGAGGGATTCGCGATCTCGGTCACGGTCTGGGGCCGCGTCGTGTCATCGACGTGCGTAATCGCGGGAACGAGCGCCCGCTTCTCTTCCCGCACCTGTACGACCAGAAGCATGAATGGACTCGGGCGATCCAGCTCCAGCCACTCCGCTGCGCGCTCCGCCAGCACGCTCGGCGCATACGGGCGGTATCCTTCGCGGAACTTGACGCGGTGGTTGAGCGTGTCCTTCATCGCGGGATCACGCGCGTCCGCGAGGATCGAACGGTGACCGAGCGCACGAGGGCCTGACTCGGAACCCCCCTCGAACCATCCGATGACCTTCCCGTCCGCGATGAGAGGCGCGATCTCCTCGGGCTCGGCGCGGCGATACTCGATGCCGAACGTCGCGAGCACGCGCGCGACATCCCCGCGCGGGTACCGACGACCGGCGTATGCGGTCGGTATCGACACGGTCACGCGCGCGCTGCGCGGCGTCGCGATCTCCTGGTAGTAGCCCCAGAGAGCAAGCCCCAGGGACAGTCCGGTGTCGGAACATGCCGGAGGTATCCAGACATCCTCGAACGGCGACTCTTTCATGACGCGCGCATTCGCGAGACCGTTGAGTGCCACGCCGCCGGCGATACAGAGGTGGCGGCTGCCGGTCTTCTCGTGGGCGTACCTCGCCATGCGCAGCATCTGGCGCTCGCACTCCTGCTGGACGTCATACGCCGCGCGCGCGAAGTACGGATCGAGGACCTGCTCGCGGTCCTCGCACCTCCGGACGCCCGCCGCGACGATCCTCGGGAGAGGCGCGCGGGTGGCGAACGCGCTGTAGTCGGACGTCATCCCCTCGTCGCGCGCGTCGAACCGCAGCACCGGACCGGGATGTACTCGCCCGTACGGCGCAAGCCCCATCGTCTTGCCGAATCCCTTTTCAGGGCCATACGGGAGCACCGAGCCCGTCACGAGCGAATACACCCGTCCGATGCCCCAATGGTCGCCACGCTCCAGCGCCCGCGCCTTCATGCCGTCGAAGTGATAGAGGGTCTGCGTGTTGAGGCGCGAGCCAAGCGAGTCGACCACGAGTACCGCGGCCTCCTCGAACGGCGACGGATAGAAGGCGCTCGCCGCATGCGCATCGTGATGATCGGCGATGCGGATGCGCGCCAGCGGGTACTTAAGCCGCAGCTTCAGGTAGTCGTGTTCGAGCTTGCGATATCCAGGACCGCTGTTCAGCCAGCGGGGAAGCCGCGCGTAGTCCGTATAGATGTAATCCACGTCTTCGAGGGCCTCGAGGCCAAACGCCTGAAGGCAGTAGTGGATCCCGCGGAGCGGAAAGGCGTACGTGTGCTTGATCCGCGCGAGCCGGTCCTCGCCCACCGACACGTAATCGATCGCGCCGCCCTCGAGCGGAATGCGAACCAGCGCGGCGGTTGCCTCGTAGTTCGCAAAATTCGGCACACCGAGGATGTAGAGATATCGGCGCACGGAAGCCCTCTGGGTGTAAAAGGGCGCAATTGTAACCTCAGCGACACGCGATGAGAAGGCACCGATTGGTCAGGGGCCCCTCACGATGTGGAAGAACACGATCGAGGCCCACACGAAGATGCCGATCGAGATGAAGAATGGGATCAGCGACCACGCGAGCTCGAGCGGCATCCATCCAGTGATGGGCGCGCCCACCTTGTCCCCCGTGTCGTCGCGGTACTTGATCGCGAAGTAGACGACGAAGACGACGACGGTCAGCGCGAAGAACGCGGTGATCGCCAGCACGCCGAAATAGAGGTCGTCTATCTCGGGGGCGAGCGTGGAGGCCTGCGGTGGGAAGAACGAGAATCCAGACAGCATGCTGTCTTCGATGTTGGTCGCCCATGGGCGCGGCGCGGCCTTGCTAGATTCTAGCCCGTCCAATCTGAGAATTTGTTTCTCACAATTTCGTCAAGCGGCTGCGAGATCTTTTCGCGATGTCGCACCGGCCGCCAGCCAGGGCTTCACACGCTTGACAAAATCCGTGGCAGGATCAGGATCATAGGTTGCCTCGTCATGTGGCTGGCGAGGCCGAGCACGAGCGCGTCCAGGCGCCGTGCTCGCGCGACTTTCAGCTGCTGGCCGCCAAGCAGGTATGAGCATGGAGCACTCTCCCGGGGACACGGGCCCGCCGCCCCGTCGCGGCCCCTCCGTCGACCTCGACCCGACCGGGATCGTCACGGGCAAGGGCCCGGACAGGCAACGCCGGCAGTTCCTGAACTATTCGTTCTACCGGCTCGACCCGGTGTTCCGGCGGCTCCCCGCGGACGAGCGGCGGGCGGCGGGGACCGAGTTCATCGAACTGGTGCGGAAGTGGGAGTCTTCGGAGGACCTGATCCTCCGCACCTACTCGCTCGTGGGCCTGCGCGCGGGCGTGGACTTCATGCTCTGGCAGATCGCGTTCGACCCGCTGTGCTTCCAGTCGATGGAGGCGACGATCAGACGGTCGCAGCTGGGCGTGTACCTGTCGCGGGTGCACAACTTCCTTTCGCTGCAGCGCCGGTCGCAGTACGTCAACCGTATGAAGGGCGCCGGGGAGGGCGTCGAGCTGCTGCCGGGCCAGGGGAAGTTCCTGTTCGTGTACCCCTTCTCGAAGACGCGGTCGTGGTACCGCCTTTCGCCCCACGCGCGGCAGGGGATGATGGACGAGCATATCGCCGTCTCCGCGCCGTTCAAGGGCGTCAGCCTGAACTCGAGCTACAGCTACGGCATCGACGATCAGGACTTCGTGGTCGCGTTCGACTCGGACTACCCGCAGGAGTTCGTCGATCTGGTGGGGCGGCTGCGTTACACGGAGGCGAGCCTCTATACGCAGCGGGACACGCCGATGTTCGTGTGCGCGAAGGCGCCCATTGACGCGATCCTCGCGCAACTGGCGAACATGGATTAGCGACGCCGCGTCTGAGGCAAGCGTGTCCACCCCATCGCGCGCTCAACGATGACGCCCAATGGAACCTGAGACCGCGGACGGAGTGCGACGACCGGCTGGACTCTGGCTGCTGACCGTCGTGCTGCTGACCAGCCCGGCGTTTCATCTCTTGGCGTTGTTCTTCGACACGCGTTGGCTCAACTTCGGTAGCCACCAGCCCTGGGACGCGTTCGTCTACTTCGCCATTGCGCCGGTGGTCGGCGCGTTGATGCTACGCCGCCACGAGCGGGCGCGATTCTCGGTCTACGTCTTCCTGTCCTGCGAGATCCTGCGTGCGATCCGAATCCACTCGTGGCCTCTGGGTCTTCTGGCGGCGATCTCGATCCTGTACCTGCAGCTTCCCGCGGCGCGGCGGTTCCATCCAGCGGTGGACCCGCGCAAGGTGATGGCGCGGCTGCGCCTCGGGCCTCCCACGTCCTGAAGG
>JAHFUO010000041.1 GCA_023265015.1 Acidobacteriota bacterium
GGGAAGATGCGCGCACCGTCTTCGAAGAACAGGCCGGCGTCAGGCGCCGCGGGCGCAATGACGACGTAGCCGCGCTTCTCCGCTTCCGCGCGGAAGTTGCGCATGAGAATACTGTCGACCGTGTTCATCGTCTGCGGTCCGCCGCCGAACGCGAGAATCGCCGGATACGCCTTCGCCGCATCGTAGCCGTCGGGCAGCACCACCTTGTAATGAACAGTCGTCCCCGCAACCTTCTTCGTCTTGTCGAGCACTTCAGCGTGCAGAGGGTTACTCAGGATGAGAAAGAGTGCACCGGTCGCCGCGGTGATCAGCAGTCGCCTGAACATCGTTTGCGTCATGCGATATCGCCTCCGACACGCGAAATTGTATAGCAGGGCCGATCGAGCTTATCCCCTGGCCGTCCGGATGTATTCGTCCACGTGACCCGCGAGCACGTCGAGCGGCACATTGCCACCGAGCACGACGGTGTCGTTGAATGCCTTCACGTCGAACTTCGGCCCCAGCGCCGCCATCGCCTTCTCGCGCTGGCGGTTGATCTCGCTGTGCCCCACCTTGTAGCCGCACGCCTGCCCTGGCCAGGAACAGTAGCGATCGACTTCGCTCGCGACCTCCACGGGATTTGAACCGTTGATGTCGACGAAGAATCGCACGCCCTGCTCACGGGTCCAGCGCTTGGCGTGGATGCCGGTATCCACTACCAGCCGGCACGCGCGAAACGCAATCGCCTGCAGGTATCCGAGCCGTCCGACGGGATCGCTGTCATAAGCACCGAGCTCGTCCCCCAGCTGCTGGGCATAGAGCGCCCACCCCTCCGAATACGCGTTGAACGCAAGCATCTGCCGGATGAGCGGCATTCGATGCGTGTATTCGCCCTGCCAGATGTGGCCGGGAATGGATTCGTGAAAGGCCAGGTCGGCCAGGCTGTACTTGCTGTGAAGCGCCGGAGTCTTGAGGTTGATCCAGAAGCGCCCCGGGATCTTGCCGTCGATCGATCCGGGGCCGCCGTACGCAGTAGGCGCACCGGGCTCTTCTTCCGGCGGCAATCGCCTCACTTCCATGTTCGGGTTCACCAGGGTGTTGAACGCGCGCGGCAGCTGTGCCCGGATCCAGTCGAGCCGGTTCTGGATGAAGGCCAGGATCTCTGCGCGCCCCTTGTCGCCTTCGGCAAAGTGGTAGCGCGGATCCTTCTCGAGCGCCTTCATCCGTTCGCCCACGGTGCCTCTGGTGTAGCCGGCGCTCTTCAGGATCGTGTCCATCTGCGCATGCAACTGCTGCAGTTCGCTCTGCCCGATGGCGTGGACCTCGTCGGGCGTCATGTCGGTCGTCGTCGAGGCCTTGAGTGCCCACCGATAGAATTCATCCCCGCGCGGCCGCGCCCACATGCCGGCGTCATCGGTGGCCACTGCGCGCTGGGCCTCCAGTTCCGCGATCTGCCGCTCGAGCACCGGCGCAACCTCCTGCGCCGCAATCGTGCGCGCGCGCTCGGCCCACATGCCTGCGATCGTTTTCGTCCGCCGTGCGATCGACTCGACCAGCGACCCGCCTTCGCGCGCACCCTTGGCGGACAGACGCATCTGCGCCAGCGCCTTGTCGATCAAAAAGGCCGGCGGCACCAGCCCCATACCTCGCGCAGCCTGTATCCGGGCAAGCTCGCCCGCCAGCTGCTTCGCGTACGACTGCAGCCGCGCAAGATAGGCCTCCGCGTCCGCGCCGTTCTCGATGCGATGGTCGCTGTCGAGAAAACGCGGGATGTCGAGATAGGCCCCGACGTTCTGGATCACCACATATGGCGTGTTGCGCCAGCCGCCGACCGTGATGTCGCCGTACGGGAGAGCGAAGCCCTCGAGGGCTGTCGCGTACGCGCTCCGAACCACCTCGACGCTGGTACGCGTGGCATGCGTGAACCGCGACGTGTCGACAGCCCTGGCGCGTTCCAGATCGGCTCGAACGTGACTGGCAACCTGCTGCTGGCCTTCCGCCGATCGGTCGGCGAGCTGGGAGCGAAGCACGGCTCTCGCGCCGGTGTCGATGCCGAGCGAGGTCGCAGCCTCCGGAGCGAGATGGAGGAGATTGTCAGCAAACTGATCGAGCAGCGAGAGCGTATCTGCCTCCATATTCGTGTCGGCGGGCGCGGACGAGGGCTCGCGACTGCAGCCGTATATCAGCGGCAGGGCTGCGGTGGATGCGAGAGCGGCGATGGCTTCGCGGCGGTTCATGATCGTCTTCTCCAATCGCGTCTCCCAGACTGACACGCCGAACATGTTCTTGACACATGACCCGTCCCGTGATTGCATCCTATCGAAAAAACTCTCGAGGTGCTGTATGCGAACCGGGGCAGAAATAGCGGAGGCGAAGATGACCTCGACGTCATTCCCGCGTATTTCGGTCAGCATCGCGGCCATGGTGCTGCTGTTCGGTCTTTCCACCACGTTGCACGCGCAGAAGTACATCAAGGGTGAGCGTCCGCAGCAGCGCGGCTACTCGCTCGCCGTGATCACCGAGGGGGGCAAGACCGTGTGGCTGGGTGGGCAGATCGCGACCGTGGACGACGCGGGCAAGTCGCTGGCCGGCGACTTCGACGGCCAGGTTCGACAGATATTCAAGCTGATGAACGCTACGCTCGAGAAAGCCGGCGGCAAGCTCAGTCACATGGTTCAGATGACCGTGTTCATCACAGACGTTCGCAATGGCGATCGTCTCACCGAGATTCGCAGAGAGATATTCGGAGACAATTTTCCGGGCAGCGCTCTCATCACGGTCACCGCGTTAGCTGATCCCAACGCGAAGATCGAGATTCAGGGCTACGCCGTTATTGGAAGCAAGTAGGCCACAACGGCGTCGACGACTTTGTGATTGTTTTACCCGAGGCCCGACCGTACACTGCACCCCGCTCCCAGATCACTGCAACGGGGGTGGATGGTGCGACGTCTGCCGGCAACTCGCTTACGAGGTGACGTGATGTTCTCCAATCGCCGAACTGCGTTGTTCGCTGTTGTCGCGATCGTGGTGCTTGCGCTCGCGCACGACGCGTGGTCCGAAGGTACTTCCTATCAGCTCGTCGAGAACTTCTTCAAGCTTCCGGCGGGCAGAAAGATCGGCTCCACGGCCGGCATCACCGCCGATCGGGACGGACGGAGCATCTGGGTCTTCGATCGCTGCGGCGATCAGTATTGTGCCGGCTCCGATGCGGCGCCGATCCAGAAGTTCGACTCGTCCGGACAGCTCGTCAAGAGCTTCGGCGCGGGCATGTTCGTGCGCCCGCACGGCATTCACATCGACCGCGACGGCAACGTGTGGGTGACCGATGGTGAAGGGCCGGATGGTAAGGATCCACGAAGGAACGGAAAGGGGCATCAGGTCTTTAAATTCAGCCCCGACGGCAAACTCCTGATGACACTCGGCAAGGCCGGTATCGCCGGCGACGGCCCCGACACGTTCAACATGCCGTCGGCCGTGCTCGTGGCGCCGAACGGCGACATCTTCGTCGGCGATGGACATGGCGGCAACTCGAACGCGCGCATCGTGAAGTTTTCCAAGGACGGCAAATTCATCAAGACGTGGGGGAAGAAGGGCAACGCGCCCGGTGACTTCGACGCGGCGGGACCGCACGCGCTGGCGATGGACTCCCGCGGGCGCCTGTTCGTCGGCGATCGCGGCAACAACCGCATCCAGATCTTCGATCAGGACGGACGGTTCCTCGAAGAGTGGCGGCAGTTCGGCCGGCCGAGCGGGGTGTTCATCGACCGCAACGACATGATGTACGTGTCGGATCACCAGTCGAACCAGCAGACCAATCCCGGCTTCACGCCAGGAATCCACATCGGCAGCGCGAAAGACGGCAAGGTGACCACGTTCATTCCGGAACCCACTGCCGAGCCGTCGCAGGAAGGCGTGGCGGCCGACGGGGCCGGGAACGTCTACGGCTCGCTGACCGGCGGGATGGCGCTGCGGAAGTACACGAAGAAGTAGCCGAGCGCCTGACGGAAATGCCGCGCCCGCGTGCCGGCATTTCCGTAATCCCGGGTCCAGTCACGCGAGCTCAATCCTTTTCGCAGGACAGAGCGCCGCGTTGACAATTTTCCCTAATGAGTCGGTGTGGCCTTGCCCCATTGAGCCTGCCACTTGGCTCTCAACCCCGCGCGGTCCACTTCCTGGCCCCGCAGATAGACCTTCGCGATCTTTCGGACGTTGGCGATGTCGTCGAGCGGATTGGCATCGAGCACGATGAAGTCCGCGCTCTTGCCCGGGGCGACCGTTCCGAGCTGGTCGAGCCGCAGAACGGCTGCCGCGTCGCGGGTCGCGGCAACGATCACCTCAGCGGGCGTGAAGCCAGCGGCCACCATGTTCTCGATCTCCACCAGCGTCATCATGCCAATCCAGCGATTGGAATCGCCCGCGGTGTCGCTCCCGAGGACGAGCCGTACGCCCGCGGCGTGAAGCTTCCTCGTATTCGCCAGATCGAATACCTGCGCGCCGCCGGCAGCCGGTGCGCCTGCGGTTCGCCTCTTCTCGTACATGTCCGTTCTTGCGCTGATCATGACCGGAGCAACGGTTTCGCGGACGAGCGGATCGTCAAACCATGCTGGTGTTCCAGTCGGACGAATCAGAGACGCGCGGTTGATTCCACCGAGATTCGGCGTGATCCAGATGTTGTGCTCCTTCGCCAGCCTGATGAACTCGTCGTCGACCGGTGCATCCCGGATGCTGTGCAGGAACCCTTCGACGCCCGCCCGCACAAGCCCCTTCGCATCCTCCAGGTCGAAGACGTGGGCGACGGCGCGCAGATTATTCTTGCGCGCCTCGTCGGCAGCGGCCTGATAGAGTTCCGGAGTCAGTTTCTTCTGCCTTCCGTTTCTGTCGTCCACCCAGATCTTGACGAAATCGGGTTTGTGAATGGCCAGGTCTTGAACGGCCTTCCTGGCCTGCTCGACGGTTGTGACCGCGTACGGGACGTCGTTGCGGGAGGGGTCGTTGGGCCCCGATCCGGGCCACGCCAGGCCTCGGCCGACCGTCCGGATGATCGCTGCGTTGGGGATGACCTCATCCCGCAACCCGTAGGCGAGTTCGCCGATGTCGGTACCGGTGCTGATCGTCGCTGCGACCCCGTGGTAGGCGTAACGCTGCAGATGGTCGATGTAATTCTCTCGGGTGAAATTAGCCTTCGACATGGTGCCGTTTGCCATGTCGAGAAACCCCAGATGGCCGTGCGCGTCGATGATCGCGGGCATCACGGTCTGGCCCGTGAGGTCGACGCGCGCCGCGCCAGACGGCACACTGAGCTCGCCTTTGCGGCCAACGGCCGTAAACCGATTGTTCTCCACGATGAACGCGGAGTTCTCAACGGGTGCGCCGCCATCACCGGTGATGAGGCGCGCACCTTCGAACACCGCAACGGCTGACGCTGCCGGCGCCTGGCTTGTGCCCTGCGACGAACAGCCGGCGACGACGGCTGCCACCAGTACGATCGACGCGCCTGCCGTCCTCACCTTCCCTCACGCCGGTGCTCGTGGATCCCCGTGAGGCCGGCCGCCTTCTCCTTCCGGCCGCCGGAAAGGATGCCCTCGACATCCATCTCCCCTTCGTGGCGCGAGTCCTCCCAGATCTCGTAGTTCTTGTCCCGGTTGCGGTTGACGGCGAACGACATCTTCCAGGGACGCGTGAACATCTTCGGGTCCTCGAGCGTCACCGAATAGTCGATGCGATCGGGGCCGGCCGGCGTCCAGCGTTCCACCACGTGGAGCGCGTCGCTGTGGAAGCTTCCGTGCGAGTCGAGCCAGGTTTCATCGTTGAAATTCGTGACGTCGACCACCAGCGTATTTCCCTCCCAGCGGCCGCGCGAGTCCCCCATCCACAGCTTCACCTGCGCGGCCGGGTGGCGACCGTCGAGCGGGATGACGCGATACGAGTGATTCGACTCGTAGAGGATCACCACGGCGCCGGCGACCTGCAGGATCTGCATCTCGCCCGGGACGTAATTGTTGCGCGGCACGCCGTCGAGCAAGGCGCGAATGTGCGGATCGACGTGCTCGCGCCTGGTCGGCGTGAAGATCTCCCGCAGAAGCTGCTGCCGCCGCGCGGCCGCCGCAGGTTGATACGGAATTCGCCCGTCTGCGGGCTCGACGATCAGGATCGGATTGTGCTCGTCGGCCCGCCCCTGAATGACGTCGGCGTCGGGATCGCGGCCATCCTCGACGCTGTGTGCTCCGCCGACCGCGTCGCTGATCCAGTGTCCCCGCATGTCCGGCTGCCCGTCGGGAAGGCGGGGTGGCGTCGACCGCGCGGTCTGTCCTGCTGCAACGGCCGCCGTAGAGGCCACAGCCGCTGCCACGACGATGGAACGAAGAATTCGGCGTGTCATAGAAACCTCCTGCTGACGAAACGGTCAGCGCGCGTCGGCCGGATCCGGATGCAACGCCTCGTTGAACGCAACGCACTCGTAGTCGAGCAACCGCATGTCCCGATCGAGCCGGCGGTAGAGCGGCATGCTCATCTTCCACTGGCGCGTGAAGACCTTCGGATCCTCGATCGTCGCTTCATAGTTGATGTGGTCGCGGGCGATCAGAGTGTAGCGCTCTATCACGTGTAACGCCTCGCTATGATGATTGCCGGCCCGGTCGAACCAGGTCTGGTCGTTGAAGTGGACCGCATCGACCACCAGCGTGTCGCCGTCCCAACTGCCGCGGGAATCGCCCATCCAGAATTGAATCGGTCCCCTGGGGTGCGGCGAGTTCATGAAGACGTTTCGCACCGTGTGGTCGTACTCGTACAAGAGAGTGATCTGGGCCGGCGTTTGCACGATCTGGAACGGCAAGCCCATGTAGGTGGCGCGCGGAACGCCCGGCAGAAAGCATTGCGTCTCGGGGTCGAGCTTCGCGCGGTTCGCGTAGTTGTCGCGCTGCCTGGCTGCCGCGGCCTGCGTGTACGGGATCTCGTTCCCTTCCACAACGCCCAGGCCGCCGGGCACACCGGCTTCCGCACTATGCGGCAGGATGTTCCACGCCGCGCTGTTGACTGCCTGCCAGATCCCTGACAGATCGGGTTTGCCATCGGAGGCGCGCGGCAGCGACTGACCGGCGGCACCCAGGGGCGCGATCGCCACAAGGGCCGCAGCCACGATTGATGCCCTGGCCTTACTCATGATCCAGCCTCACTATCTTTCACGTCGGATTTCAGCCTCTTTCATCAGGCGGACACGAAGGCATGAGCCTGATAGATTTCCGGCGCGCCCTCGACACCAACTTCCTTGAGGATCGGCATCAGCTTCTCGCCGAACCGGCGAAACGCGTCCTCGGACTTCCAGACGTCTACGACGCGGAAGCCCTTCTCAGTCTGTCCTGCGGCGTGAACGAGCAGGCCCTCGACGGGCCAGTCGGCGGTCGACTCCATACGGCTGCGCTTCCCGCCGGTCAGCTTCCGAACCGTCTCCTCGTATTTCTGCCGTGTGAGAGTTGGGGACTGAAAAACAGCGATGATGGGCATGTGTCACCTCCTCGCGAACGCGCGAACCGGCAGCATAGGCCCGAACGCCTCGAAGATCAATCGAGTGGATCGTCACCTCTGGCCGAACCCGTAAAGAGCTGCCGGGTTTTCGACAAGGATCCGGTGCCGCGTGGTTTCATCGGGTGCCCACTTCGCCATGAGATCGAAGAGAAGCGCGTCATCCGGCTTCTTCTCCTCGTTCGGGTGCGGCCAGTTGCTGCCCCAGACCAGCCGTTCCGGTGCAGCCTTGACCCAGGTCTGCCCCAGCGCGACGACGTCCGCATAGCCCGGCGGCCCGTCCGTCGTGTTGTCGTAGGTTACCGAGAGTTTCACCCACGTCCGCCCCTTGTCTACAAGCCGGCGCATGACCGTGTACGCCGGATGGCGGACACCCGCAGACCCTGGAACATGTCCGATGTGATCGAAGACGATCGGCGACGGGACGCGATTCCACAGGGTCTCCGCCGCGGCGATCTGGTCGGCCGTCATGTTGATCTGGATATGCCAGGCCAGCGCCGCGACGCGCTTTGACAAGGGCTCGATCATGTCAATCGTCGTGACCGCCGTGGCCGGGGTGGTAAGACTGAAGCGGATTCCGCGCACGCCGCCGTCGTGCAGGCCCTTGAGTTCGTCGTCGGTCACCGTCGGGTGAACAACGGCAACGCCCCTTGCGTTTGGAGCGAATCGCGCGATTGCGTCGAGCGTCACTCGGTTATCCGTTCCGTAGGCAGTTGGAGTCACGACGACGCTTCGCGACGTCTGAATCCGCCGTTGGAGCAGCCAGTATTCCTCGACACGGGCATTCGGCACGATCGGGCTCGTCGCCTGCGGCGGCTGTGGAAAGCGAACGGCATCATAGATGTGGTGATGGCAGTCGCAGGCGTTCGGGGATGCTTTCAAGGTCGGCGCGGCCGAACCAGCCGAATTGGGAACGGCTTGCGCGTAGGCCTCTTCTGCGGATGTGAGGCCAGCGGCTGCCAAGGCAACCAGGCCGCCTTCCTTGAGAAACGTCCGTCGATCGATTCTCGTTGCGCGCATCGTGGTCCTCGAATCCTCCACTCAATGTGAACAGGGTGCCGAGCGTACTCTCGGGGAGGCGTCGCTGCAACAGATCGCTCGCTCTCGGTTGCTCGAGTGGACAAGACCTCGGTCGTTCCGACATGACGCGACATCCGTCCGGACCGGCGCTCAACCAGCGTGATTGTGCGCGCCGCGATCTTCTGGCAGTATTCCCCCGCCCTCGCCGAAGGAGAAATCCATGCGCGTTCGATCGGTCATCTTGCCGCTGTTCGTGCTGCTGGTTGCCCGGCCGGCATTCGCGCAGGGATGGGTCGAGTACACGAGTCGAACCGATCAGTTCGAGGTGCCGGCGCCTGGTCAGCCGAAAGTAGACACGATCACGTGGGATTCCGAGTACGGCGGGAAATTTCCGGGCCGCACCTACCGGTGGGAGGAACGGCGGACGCGCTACTCCGTGACCGTCGTCGACTACTCCGAATCCGAACGGATTCATGCCGAGTTGAACCACATCGCGTACAGTGGCGGGCCAGGTCCGGGCGGCGTGTACTGGCTGGTCGACATCGTGGGCGCGCCCGCGTATGCGGCGGCCACGTACCGTCAGAAGCCTGGCGTCAAGGTGACCTACGACGCGTTTCACTACATCCAGTTCGTGCCCGGCCTCGAGCTTCAGCTCACCAATCCGGATCAATCGCGCAGCTACGTCGGCATCTATCTCCATGAGAACCGGCTGTACATCCTGGACGCGACGGCACCCAGGAATGAAGCGCCGCCGATCATCTTCCAGCAGTCGTTCGGGTTTCTCGACGCCGCTGGAAACGCGGTCCGGTATCGTCCCTTTTACGTCAACCGCCTTCCCGAGCCGCGGGGTGGGCAGAGGCCGTAACTGAGGAAAGGAATGTATGGGCAGATTGTTCGGTGCGGGGCTGAATGGGTGATCTACACGGTGTCATCCGACGGCAAGGTCTTTACCTCGATCAGCTGGGCGCCCAGCAATCCCGAACTTCAGGATGTGCAGGTCTTCACGCGGGGCAATTAGGCACGACCCTCTGGGCTGACGGTCCGCGCGCATGCCAGGGAAAGCGAGCAGATCGGGGCTCGCGTATCTGTTGCGCGAAAATAGTGGCAGCTTCTGTGGGGAAGAGAGCACTCATCGTCGCAGCGCTCGTGCCGCTCGCCGTCTCGGCCGGCGCCGTCGCGCGCATCGCGGACGCGCAGACGCGCGTGCCCGACGTCCGTTTCGTCGCGACGCCACCGGAGGTCGTGGACGCGATGCTCACGGCGGCCAGCGTCACCAGCGCTGACATTGTGTACGACCTCGGTTCCGGCGACGGACGGATCGTGATTGCCGCGGCGAAGAAGTACGGTGCGCGCGGTATCGGGATCGAAATCAATCCACAGCTCGTCGCCGAATCGAACGCCAGCGCGCGCGCCGCGGGGGTGTCCCACCTCGTCCAGTTCATCCAGGGCGATCTCTTCACCGCGGACCTCAGCGCCGCGACTGTCGTCGCGCTCTATCTCAGTCCGTCGCTCAACGAGCGCATCAAGCCGCGGCTGCTGCGCGAGCTGCGGCCCGGCACACGCGTCGTGTCGCACGTCTACGACATGCTCGGCTGGACCGCCGACCAGCGGGTCGACGTGGACGGACGGTGGGTGTTTCTCTGGACCGTGCCGGCGAAAAAGTAGGGCCGTCGTTCATTTCAAGCCGAGCTTTTTGCCGGCCGAGAGTAGTTCAAGCGACTCGCGAATGCGCCTTTGTCGCGTCACCGCGGCTGAAACGCGGTCGTCAGGCCGAACGTGCCTTGCGAGTGGCCGCCAAGGCTGCGAAGAAGTACGCGCCCTTCGCCTGCGCGTTGGCGCTCGAGGTGGAAAACAAAGAGGGCACGGAGAACAGAATTCTCCGTGCCCTACATGTTCTTCGTGGCTTCGGCAAGGCGGACCTGAAGGTCCGCCTCTACGTCCATTCTGCCGTCTGACTGCCAGCGGCCTGCTGCCGGCTGCCCGCTTATTCCACGTCCCCCGCAGGCGGCCGCGCGCTCATCGGCTCCTCGGTCTCGAACGCATACTCGATCTCCCGATCCAGGTCGAGCTCGTCCTCGGTCGGCTGCGGCGGCGCCGGCGGCGGCGGAGGCTCGTCCGCCGGGATCCGCACGTGCCGATACCACTCGAAGCCCGTGCCCGCGGGAATCAGCCTTCCCATCGTCACGTTCTCCTTCAGCCCGCGCAGGTGATCGATCTTCCCGCTGATCGACGCCTCGGTCAGCACGCGCGTCGTCTCCTGGAACGACGCCGCCGAGATGAACGAGTCGGTCGAGAGCGACGCCTTCGTGATCCCGAGCAGCAGCGGCTGCGCCGTCGCCGGACGCGCGCCCGCATGGATCACCCGCTCGTTCTCCTCGAGGAACCGGAACTTGTCCACCTGCTCGTCGATCAGGAACTCGGTGTCGCCCACGTCCTCGATCTTCACCCACCGCATCATCTGCCGCGCGATGACCTCGATGTGCTTGTCGTTGATGTTGACGCCCTGCAGCCGGTAGACCTCCTGGATCTCGTTCACCAGGTACTTCTGCAGCTCCTTCTCGCCCAGCACCCGCAGGATGTCGTGCGGGTTGCTCGGGCCGTCCATGAGCTGCTCGCCCGCGCGCACCCGCTCGCCCTCGTGCACGTTGACGTGCACGCCGCGCGGCAGCAGGTACTCGCGCGGCTCGGTCGCATCGTCCGGGACGATGATCATCTTGCGCTGCCCCTTGACCACGCCGCCGTCCTTGACCATGCCGTCGATCTCGGAGATGACGGCCGGGTCGCGCGGCTTCCGCGCCTCGAAGAGCTCGACGACGCGCGGCAGGCCGCCCGTGATGTCCTTCGTCTTCGTGGTCTCGCGCGGGATCTTCGCCAGCACGTCGCCCGCTTCCACGGTCTCGGCATCCTGCACCATCAGGTGCGCGTGCGACGGCATGTGGTACTTCCGCGAGGTCTTGCCCGACTTGTCGCGGATCTCGATTGTCGGCTGCTTCTTCTCATCCGGCGAGTCGATGATGATGAGGCGCGAGAGGCCGGTGACCTCGTCGACTTCCTCGTGGACGGTCACGTTCTCGATGATGTCCTTGAACCGGACTGTGCCCGGATCTTCGGTGAGGATCGAGAACGTGTACGGGTCCCACTCGACGATGGTCTGCCCCTGCTCGACTTTCTGGCCGTCCTTCACCTTCAGCCGCGCGCCGTAGACGATCGGGTAGCGCTCGCGATCGCGCCCCTTCTCGTCCCTCACGACGAGCGAGCCGTTGCGGTTCATGACGATCAGCTGGCCGCCTTCCTTGTGGGTCTCGACGACCTGCAGCCCTTCGTAGTGCACCGTGCCCGCGTGGCGCGCATCGAGCGTGTTCTGCTCGGAGACGCGCGACGCCGTGCCGCCGATGTGGAACGTGCGCATCGTCAACTGCGTGCCGGGCTCGCCGATCGACTGCGCCGCGATGACGCCGACGGCCTGGCCGAGCTCCACGAGCCGGCCGGTCGAGAGATCGCGGCCGTAGCAGCGCGCGCACACGCCGCGGCGCGTCGCGCAGGTCAGCACGGAGCGGATCTTCACCTTCTCGATGCCGCCCTCCTGCACCGCCGACGCCTTCTCTTCGTCGATCTCCTCGTTGACCTCGAGGATCGTATCGGCGGTGAACGGGTCGACAATCTTCTCGAGCGTCGTGCGGCCGACGATGCGGTCGCGCAGCGGCTCGATGATCTCGCCCGACTCGACGATCGCGCGCGCCTCGATGCCGTCGAGCGTGCCGCAGTCGAGCTCCGAGATGATGACGTCCTGGGCGACGTCCACGAGACGGCGGGTGAGATAGCCCGAGTCGGCCGTCTTCAGCGCCGTGTCGGCGAGACCCTTGCGGGCGCCGTGCGTGGAGATGAAGTACTGCAGCACCGTGAGGCCTTCACGGAAGTTCGACGTGATCGGCGTCTCGATGATTTCGCCTGACGGCTTCGCCATCAGGCCGCGCATGCCGGCCAGCTGGCGGATCTGCTGCTTCGAGCCTCGCGCGCCCGAGTCCGCCATGATGTAGACCGGATTGAAGAACTTCCCGGTGTGGTCCATCTCGGCCATCTCGGTGAACATCTCGTCGGCGATCTTCTCGGTGACCTCCGACCAGACGGCGATGATCTTGTTGTAGCGCTCGCCGTTGGTGATCGCGCCCTCGAGGTACTGCTGCTCGACCTTGATGACCTCGTCGCGCGCCGCCCCCACGAGCTGCGGTTTGTTGGCCGGGATGACCAGGTCGTCGATGCCGATCGACAAGCCTGACCTCGTCGCGTAGGCGAACCCGAGGTTCTTCAGCGAATCGAGCATCTCGACCGTCAGCTCGAGGCCGAAGTCCAGGTAGCACTTCTGCACGAGCTGCTGGAGACCCTTCTTCTTCAGCAGGCCGTTCACGTACGGCATCTGCTTCGGGAGCTGCTCGTTGAGGATCACGCGGCCGACCGTCGTGTTGATGATCTTGCCCTTCACCTCGATGACTTCGGTGTGGATCACGTCCTGGTCGTCGCGCGCCGTGGTCAGGTCGAGCAGCTTCCCCGTGTACCGGAGGCGGATCGGCGTGAGCGTTTCCAGCTCGCCCGCCTCGAGCCCGAGCAGCACGTCATCGCCGTTGCCGAACACGCGTCCCTCGCCCTTCGATCCCGGCTTCGCCTTCGTCAGGTAGTAGCAGCCGAGGACGATGTCCTGCGACGGCACCGTGATCGGCGCGCCGTTGGCCGGCGAGAGGATGTTGTTCGACGACATCATCAGCACCGACGCTTCGATCTGCGCCTCCGGCGCCAGCGGGATGTGCACCGCCATCTGGTCGCCGTCGAAGTCGGCGTTGAACGCCGTGCAGACGAGCGGGTGGATGCGGATCGCCTTGCCCTCGACCAGCACCGGCTCGAACGCCTGGATGCCGAGACGGTGCAGCGTCGGCGCGCGGTTCAGCAGCACCGGGTGCTCGCGGATCACCTCTTCGAGGATGTCCCACACCTCCGGCCGCTGCTGCTCGACCATCTCCTTCGCCTGCTTGATGGTGGCGACGAGCTGCCGCTCCTCGAGCTTGTTGTAGATGAACGGCTTGAACAGCTCGAGCGCCATCTTCTTCGGCAGGCCGCACTGGTGGAGCTTCAGCTCGGGACCTACGACGATGACCGAGCGGCCCGAGTAGTCGACGCGCTTGCCGAGCAGGTTCTGGCGGAAGCGCCCCTGCTTGCCCTTGAGCGTGTCGGACAGCGACTTGAGCGGCCGGTTGTTCGCGCCGCGCAGCACGCGGCCGCGGCGGCCGTTGTCGAACAAGGCGTCGACCGCTTCCTGCAGCATCCGCTTTTCGTTCCTGATGATGACGTCGGGCGCCTTCAGCTCCATCAGCTTCTTCAACCGGTTGTTGCGGTTGATGACGCGGCGATAGAGGTCGTTCAGGTCGGAGGTCGCGAAGCGGCCGCCGTCGAGCGGCACGAGCGGGCGCAGCTCCGGCGGAATCACCGGCACGACGTCGAGGATCATCCAGTTCGGCTGGTTGTTCGACTTGCGGAAGCTGTCGACCACCTTCAGCCGCTTGGCGTACTTGAGCTTTTTCTGCACCGAGGTCTCGCTGCGCATCTTCACGCGCAGCTCCTCGGCCAGCTTCTCGATGTTGACGCGCTTGAGCAGCTCCTTGATCGCTTCCGCGCCCATCTGCGCCCGGAACTTGGAGCCATAGTCTTCACGCGCCTTGCGGTACTGCTCCTCGTTGAGCAGCTGGTTCTGCTTCAGCTCCGTCTCGCCCGGATCGATGACGACGTATCCCTCGAAGTAGAGGATGCGCTCGAGATCGCGGAGCGAGATGTCGAGGAGGTGGCCGATGCGGCTCGGAAGCCCCTTGAAGAACCACACGTGGCTGACCGGCGTGGCGAGCGTGATGTGGCCCAGGCGCTCGCGGCGTACCTTGGCCTGCGTCACCTCGACGCCGCACTTGTCGCAGATCACGCCGCGGTGCTTCATGCGCTTGTACTTGCCGCAGAGGCACTCCCAGTCGGTGATCGGGCCGAAGATCTTCGCGCAGAACAGCCCGTCGCGCTCAGGCTTGAACGTGCGGTAGTTGATCGTCTCGGGCTTGGTCACCTCGCCGAACGACCACGAGAGAATCTTCTCGGGCGAGGCGAGCGAGATGCGGATCGCGTCGAAGTCGGCGCGGAGCGTGGTCTTGTTGTCGTGAAAACTCGGTCTCATATTTTTTCGTTCCGGCGGGTCGGCCTTCGGCCGGACCCGCCCCACGTACCCTCTACGTACACTCTGTGACCTGTGGGGCGGGTCCCGCGAAGCGGACCCGCCAACCCTCTATACCTGCTCCAGCACGGGCTCGCCGTCATTGGCCGGCAGCGGCTCCGTCGGTTTCTTCTTCGTCGAGATCAGCTCGACGTCGAGGCAGAGCGACTGCAGCTCGCGGATGAGGACGTTGAACGACTCGGGCAGCCCCGGCGTGAACGACGCGTCGCCCTTGACGATCGCCTCGTAGATCTTGGCGCGTCCCGTGACGTCGTCCGATTTCGCCGTGAGCAGCTCCTGGAGGATGTGCGCGGCGCCGTACGCCTCGAGCGCCCAGACCTCCATCTCGCCAAAGCGCTGGCCGCCGAACTGCGCCTTGCCGCCCAGCGGCTGCTGGGTGATGAGCGAGTACGGCCCGATCGATCGCGCGTGGATCTTGTCGTCGACCAGGTGCGAGAGCTTCAGCATGTAGATGTAGCCGACGGTCACGTCCTGCTCGAACCCCTGGCCCGTCATGCCGTCGAAGAGCATCGTCTTGCCGCTCTTCGGCAGGCCGGCCTGGTCGAGCCAGTTCTTGATTTCCAGCTCCGTGGCGCCGTCGAACACCGGCGTCGCGAAGTAGAGACCGAGCGCATGCGCGGCCCACCCGAGATGCGTCTCGAGAATCTGGCCGACGTTCATGCGCGACGGAACGCCGAGCGGGTTGAGCACGATCTCGACCGGCGTGCCGTCCGGCAGGTACGGCATGTCCTCCTCGGGGAGGATGCGCGCGATGACGCCCTTGTTGCCGTGGCGGCCGGCCATCTTGTCACCGACCGACAGCTTGCGCTTCATCGCGACATACGCCTTCACGAGCTTGATGACGCCCGGGGGCAGCTCGTCGCCGCGGCGGATCTTCTCCTTCTTCTCCTCGAAGAGCTGGCGGATCACCTCGACCTGCCGCTCCGTCCGCTCCTCGAGCAGCCGGAGATCGCTTTCCAGGCGCGGCTCGTCGGTCTGGATCTTCAGGCGGACCATCTGCGGATACGGCATCTCCTGCAGGAGGTCGGTCGTGAGGACCGTCCCCTTCTTCAGGAGCCGCTCGCGGCCGTACTCGTCGAACGCGTCGGCGCGCAGCGCCTGGTTGTTCAGCATCTGCATGACGCGCTTCTTCACCTCGTCGTGCAGAATGCGGATCTCGTCCTGCAGGTTCCTTTCCATCATCTCGAGCTCTTCGGCCTCGATCGCCTTGGCCCGGTCGTCCTTCTCGATCCCCTTGCGCGAGAAGATCTTCACGCCGACGATGATCCCCTCGATGCCCGGCGGGCAGATGAGGGAGGCGTCGCGGACGTCGCCCGCCTTCTCGCCGAAGATCGCGCGGAGGAGCTTTTCTTCCGGCGTGAGCTGCGTCTCGCCCTTCGGCGTGACTTTGCCCACGAGGATGTCGCCCGGCTTCACGTAGGCGCCGATGCGGATGATGCCGCTGTCGTCGAGATCGCGCAGGTACGTCTCGGACACGTTCGGGATGTCGCGCGTGATCTCTTCCGGGCCGAGCTTGGTGTCGCGCGCCTCGATCTCGAACTCCTCGATGTGGATGGAGGTGTAGTAGTCCTCCTTCACCATCTTCTCGGAGACGAGGATCGCGTCCTCGAAGTTGTAGCCGCGCCACGGCATGAACGCCACCAGCACGTTGCGTCCGAGCGCGAGCTCGCCAAGCTCCGTGCACGGCCCGTCCGCCAGCACCTGCCCCTTGGTCACCCGCTGCCCGACCCGGACGATCGGCTTCTGGTTGATGCAGGTGTTCTGGTTGGACCGCTTGAACTTGGTCATCGGGTAGATGTCGGCGCCCATCTCCTTGCTGATGTCGTCGACGTCGCCCGGCCCCTCGACGCGCACGACGATGCGCTGGCTGTCGACGTAGTCGACGGTGCCCGAGCGCCGTGTGACGACGACCGCGCCCGAGTCGCGCGCGGTGATGTACTCCATGCCGGTGCCGACGTACGGGCTGCGCGCCCGCAGCAGCGGCACGGCCTGGCGCTGCATGTTCGATCCCATCAGCGCGCGGTTCGCATCGTCGTTCTCGAGGAACGGCACGAGCGAGGCGGCGACCGAGACGAGCTGCTTGGGCGAGACGTCGATGAATTGAACTTCGTTCCTCGGCGCGAGGATGAAGTCGCCGGCGCGGCGCGAGTTCACGCGGTCCTGCGTGAACTTGCCGTTCTCGTCGAGCGGCGCGTTCGCCTGCGCGACGATGTAATGGTCCTCTTCCCACGCGGAGAGGTAGTACGAGTAGGGCTCGAACTCGACGCCCTTCTTCTTCGAGCGGCCGTCGGCGCCGACGAGCTCGTCGGCCTCGACGACGTCGCCGACCTTGTACTTCGGGTTGCCGCCCGCGTTGGTGACGATCACGTAGTCGATGACGCGGCCGTCCTTCACCTTGCGGTAGGGCGACTCGATGAAGCCGAACTCGTTGATCCGGGCGTAGCACGACAGCGACGAGATCAGGCCGATGTTCGGACCTTCCGGCGTCTCAATCGGGCAGATGCGCCCGTAGTGCGTCGGGTGCACGTCGCGCACCTCGAACCCCGCGCGCTCGCGCGAGAGGCCGCCCGGCCCGAGCGCCGAGAGACGCCGCTTGTGCGTGATCTCGGAGAGCGGGTTGGTCTGGTCCATGAACTGCGAGAGCTGCGACGACCCGAAGAACTCGCGAATCGCGGCCATGACCGGCTTCGCGTTGATCAGGTCGTGCGGCATGGCGGTCGCCATTTCCTGGTAGACCGACATCTTTTCCTTGATCGCGCGCTCCATGCGGACGAGGCCGATGCGGAACTGGTTCTCGAGCAGCTCGCCGACCGATCGCACGCGCCGGTTGCCGAGATGATCGATGTCGTCCACGTTCTGGGGATTGCGCCGCAGCTTCAGCTGGTACTTGATCACCTCGTAGAAGTCCTGCGGGTGCAGGATCTTCTCGTCGAGCGGCGTCTTCATCCCGAGCTTGGTGTTCAGCTTCAGGCGGCCGACCCGCGAGAAGTCGTACTTCTGCGGGTTGAAGAACATGTTCTCGAAGAGCGAGCGCGAGCTGTCGAGCGTCGGCGGATCGCCCGGCCGGAGGCGGCGGTAGATCTCGATCAGCGCCTCCTCGTGCGTGCGGATCGGATCCTTCTTCAGCGTCTGGCTGATGATCGGCCCGACCTCGTCGCGCTCGGGGAAGAAGATCTCGATCTTGTCGACGCGCTTCTCCTGCGCCATCGAGATCACGCGCGGGGTCACCTCCTCGTTCGCCTCGAGGATCACCTCGCCGGTTTCGGGGTCGACGATGTCGGCGGCGGCAAAGGCGCCCTCGAGCGCTTCATCCGCGATGCCGATCGTCTCGATACTCGCCTTGCGGAGCGCCGCGACCGCGTTCGCGGAGATCTTCTTGCCGCTCTGCACGGCGAAGTCGCCCGCCCTGACGTCGCCCGCGGCCCGCTGGCCGATCAGGCTGTCGTTGACCGCCCACATGAGCGCGGGACCCTGGTTCAGGAAGATGCGATCGACCGAGTAGAACGTCCGGATGATCTCGTCGGCGCCGCGCAGGCCGAGCGCGCGGAGGAACACCGAGGCGAGGAACTTCCGCTTGCGGTCGATGCGGACGTACAGCAGGTTCTTCTGGTCGTACTCGAACTCCACCCACGACCCGCGGTACGGGATGATCTGCGCGACGTAGAGCGTCTTGTCCTCGGAGTGGAAGAACGCGCCCGGTGAGCGGTGGAGCTGCGAGACGATGACGCGCTCGGTGCCGTTGATGATGAACGTGCCGTTGTCCGTCATCAGCGGGATGTCGCCGAAGTAGACCTCCTGCTCCTTGATGTCGCGGATGGTCTTGACGCCCGTCTCGGGGTCCTTGTTCCAGACGACGAGGCGGATCGTGACCTTCAGCGGCACCGCGTAGGTCATGCCGCGTTCCTGGCACTCGTCGACGTCGTACTTCAGCTTCATCCCGACCGTGTGGCCGCAGATGTCGCACATGTCGCCGCGCGCCTGGTTCCCCACGCCGCAGCGGGGGCAGAGCACCTCGTGATCGCCGAGCGGATCGGCAATGATGGTCGCGCCGCAGCTCTTGCACGGCTTGCGCAGGTGGTGCAGCCCCGAGAGCTTGCCGCACTTGCACTCCCAGTTGCCGATCGAATACTCGATGAACTCGAGCGACGAGTTCTCGCGGAAGTCGCTGATCGGGAAGACCGACTTGAAGACGGACTGCAGGCCGGCATCCTCCCGCTCCGTGGGGAGGCGGTTCATCTGCAGGAACCGCTCGTACGACTTCCGCTGGATCTCGATGAGGTTCGGAATCGGAACCGTGGTCTTGATTTTCGAGAAGTCCTTGCGCTCGCGGTAGACGTTCTTAGGAAGGCTGTACATCGGTGGCTGATCCTCGAGGACCGACGGAATAATTGAGTTTCGGCGGGTCGGCCTCGCGGCCGCACCCGCCCCACGTACGTAGGCCGGGTCCCGCGGAGCCCAGTGGCCACGCGACGCGGACCCGGCGTGACGGCTACGAGATGGTGACTTTGGCGCCGACTTCGTCGAACTTCTTCTTGATCGCCGCCGCCTCGTCCTTGTTCACGCCTTCCTTGATCGCCTTCGGCGCGCCTTCGACGAGATCCTTGGCTTCCTTCAGCCCGAGGCTGGTGACCTCGCGGACCACCTTGATGACCTTGATCTTCTCCGCGCCCACCTCGGTCAGCGTGACGTTGAACTCGGTCTTCTCCTCGGCCGGCGCAGCCCCGCCGCCGCCGCCCGCCGCCGCGCCGGCCGTCGCCATCGGCATCGCCGCCGCCGCGGAGACGCCCAGCTCCTTCTCGAGGGTCTTGACGAGCTGCGACAGCTCGAGCACGCTGATCCCCTTGATGTAGTCGACCACCTGCTGCTGATTCAGTTCGGCCATCTTCTCTATCTCCTGTAGGGCGGGTGCCGCCGAAGGCGGACCCGCCGGACTAAACGGCGGCTCGCACGCTTGGCGGGTCCGCTACGCGGGACCCGCCCTACGTACTGGCGGGTCCGCTTGCGCGGGACCCGCCCCACGTACCCGCCCTACGAACCCTCGGCTTCCTTCTTCTTCTTCTCTTCCACCTGCGCCAGCACCGTCATCAGATCGCGCGGCACTGCCGCCAGCACCGACACGAGCTGCTGCATCGGGGCCTGCAGCAGGAAGAGCAGCTTCGCGTAGAGCTCCGGCCTGCCCGGCAGGCTGGCGAGGTCCTTGACCCCCGCCGGCTGGATGGCCTGGCCCTGCAGCACCGCCGCCTTGATCGACAGCGTCGGCGCGCTTCTCATGAATGTGGTGAGCGCCTTCGCGAGCGCCACCGCATCATCGCCGGTGTAGGCAATCGCCGTCGTCCCTTCGAAGTGCGCTTCGAGGGACGCCAGCCTGGTGCCTCTGCTCGCCCGCCGGGCAAGCGTGTTCTTCACGACCTTGTACTTCGCGCGCGCGGCGCGAAGCTGACGTCGCAGCTCCGTCACCTGCGGCACGTTCAGGCCCTTGTAGTCGACAAGGATCGCCGTGTCGGCCGACTTGAACGCCGACGCGAGGTCCTGAAGCTCCTGTTCCTTTTCAGCTCTGGTGACAGCCATCGCTCCCCCTACTGGTGCTTCGCCCGCTCATCGATGTGCGCGGTGTCGATCGTGACGCCCGGACCCATCGTGGAGGACACGGTGACTGACTTCAGAAACTTTCCCTTCGCCGCCGACGGCCTGGCCTTGACGACGCTGTCGACAAGGGCGTGGGTGTTCTCGATGAGGCTCTGCGCGGAAAAGGAGGTCTTGCCGAGCGGCGCATGGATGATGCCGGTCTTGTCGACGCGGAACTCCACCTTGCCCGCCTTGATCTCCTTGATCGCCTGCGCCACGTTCGGCGTGACGGTGCCGGTCTTCGGATTCGGCATGAGGCCGCGGGGGCCGAGCACCTTGCCGAGGCGCCCCACCGCGCGCATCATGTCGGGCGTCGCGACGACCGCGTCGAAGTCGATCCAGCCGCCGAGAATCTTCTCGACCACCTCGTCGCCACCAACGATGTCCGCGCCCGCCTCCTGCGCTTCCTTCTGCTTGTCGGCGCCGGCGATCGCAAGCACGCGCTTGCTCCTGCCGAGGCCGTGGGGCAGGACGACCGTGCCGCGCACCATCTGGTCCGCATGCTTCGGGTCGACGCCGAGGCGCATCGCGACCTCCACCGTCTCGTCGAACTTGGCGTACTTCACCTTCTGGATCAGGGGAATCGCCTCCTCGATCGTGTACGGCCGGTTCTGTACCTGCCCTGCGGCGGCGGTGAACTTCTTGCCGTGTTTTGCCATGTTCCTCCTCGTGGTCCAAGCGGAGCGCGCTACGCTCCTCCCACTCGTGATATTGCCTTCGTGTTCTTCGTCCGCGTCGTGGTTGATTTCATCCGACGACGTCGATTCCCATCGATCTCGCTGTGCCGCGAACCGTTTTCACCGCGGCCTCGAGATCCTGGCAGTTGAGATCGGGCATCTTCTGCTTCGCGATGTCCTCGACCTGCTTCGCCGTGACAGTGCCGACCTTGTTGCGGTTCGGCTCGGCCGATCCTTTCGCGAGGTTTGCTACTTTTTTCAGCAGCACCGACGCCGGCGGCGTCTTGGTGATGAAGGTGTAGCTGCGGTCCGCGAAGATGGTGACGACGACCGGGATGATCAACCCCTCGTCCTTCGCGGTCCGCGAGTTGAAGTTCTTGCAGAAGTCCATGATGTTCACGCCGTGCGGGCCGAGCGCGGTGCCGACCGGCGGCGCGGGCGTCGCCTTGCCCGCGGAGATCTGCAGCTTCACCATTGCCTGTACTTTCTTCGCCATCTGCCCTTGCGCTCCGGCGGGTCGGCCTCCGGCCGGACCCGCCCTACTCTATGTAACGCGATTCAGATCTTCTCCACCTGCAAAAAATCCAACTCCACCGGCGTCGCGCGGCCGAAGATCGTCACCATCACCTTCAGCGTGTTCTTGTCGAGGTTCACCTCGTCGACCACGCCGTTGAAGCTGGTGAAGGGCCCTTCGTTGATCCGCACGTGATCGCCCTTCTCGAACGTGTACTTCGGCTTCGGCTTCTCCGCCGCCGTCTTCACCTGCTCGAGGATGTGCTCCACTTCCTCTTTGCTGAGCGGGGTCGGCTTGGTCCCCGCGCCGACGAAGCCGGTCACCTTTGGCGTGTTCTTCACCACGTGCCACGCATGGTCGGACATGTTCATCTCGACCAGGATGTAGCCTGGGAAAAACCGCCGCGCGCTCTTCACCTCGCGCCCGCCGCGCTTCTCGACGATGTCTTCGGTCGGGATCAGCACCTCGCCGATCTCGTGCTGCAGCCCGTAGGCCTGCACGCGCTGGAGCAGCGACTCCTTCACCTTGTTCTCGAACCCCGAGTACGTGTGGACGATGTACCAGTTCTTGGTGGCGACCTCCGTCATGCCGCACCAAGGGTCCGGAAGATCCAGTTCACCGCCCAGTTCAGCACAATGTCGAGCCCGAACAGGTACAAGCCGAAGAACGCCGACGTGATGATCACGACGAGCGTCGTCGCATAGACCTCCTTGCGCGAGGGCCACGTGACGCGGCGCATCTCGTTGCGCACCTCGGTCAGGAACAACCGGCTGTTGCCCCACCAGCCCTTGATGCCCCGCGCGCCTTCTGTGCCGCGAACCGGCGCCGGCTTGATTTGCTCCACCGTGCTCATAACTGCCATCTCGCAGGGATTAGGGATCCCTAATCCCTAATCCCCAATCCCCAATCCCATCGTTCTGGCAGGTCAGGAGGGACTCGAACCCCCAACCCCCGGTTTTGGAGACCGGTGCTCTACCAATTGAGCTACTGACCTACTTCGAACTTCGAACTTCGAAGTTCGAAGTTCGAAGTAACTATTCAAGCGACGAAGTTACTTCGTCTCTTTGTGCGCCGTATGCTTCCGGCAGAAGCGGCAGTACTTGTTGAGCTCGAGCCGCTCCGTCGTCTTCTTTTTGTTCTTCGTCGTGCTGTAATTCCGGCGCTTGCAGTCGCCGCACGCGAGATGAATGATGTCGCGCATTTCAGCCCCTCGCCGGGTCCGCTTCGCGGCACCCGGCCTACGTACGTGGGGCGGGTCCCGCGGAGCCGCGCAGCCCCGCGACGCGGACCCGCCGTCCTACTCCAAAATCTCCGTGACGGTCCCCGCGCCGACCGTGCGGCCGCCTTCGCGGATCGCGAAGCGCGCGCCCGTCTCCAGCGCCACCGGCGTGATCAGCTCGCCCGTGATCGGCGTGTTGTCCCCGGGCATCACCATCTCGATGC